>NZ_JBQFQP010000001.1:0-410014 GCF_056536925.1 Ruegeria sp. CI1
GTCGACGGCCTGGCCGCCAACGGCCCGGACGGCAACGGCGAAGTCGAAGCCAAGGTCCGCGCCAAAGTCGCAGACCTCTGCGCCCGATTCCCCCTGTACCCGAACCTCTGAGACATCAGACAGTTCGTGAAAAAACAAACGGCGCCTTACTGGCGCCGTTTTCCTTTTGGTCACCCGAATCTCTCCCGCCGCTGTTGCGCGCATCATGGTTGTATTGAAAGCGCAGGGCCGGGTTCAGAGGTTTGGCGCGGTCGTTCAGATCTCGTCCTTGGGATCTTTCAGCGCCTCTTCCAGCAGCTTTTCGTTACGCGCCTCTTCGATCCGGTTCAGCCGGTCCTCGGCAGAGCGGGTGTCGAACCGGTATTTGACCACATTGATCAGGCTCACTGTCAGCAACAGGATGCCCATGCCCCAATACCCCTTTGTTGCAAGCGGCACATCCGTGGACAAGTACAGGGAGATGGCCAGCAAGCCATAGGCGAGGGCGACGCCGGCCCCGTTCAGCATCATGATGAGCGAGTTTTCATTACGGTTATTCATCTTGGTCTCCTATGATTTACTGGGTTAATTCTTTTTGCCCTGGCCATCTGGATCGGCATCCGCCTGAGATTGCTGTTCCAAACGTCGCAACACACTCGCCGCGGTTGAGCGTGTCCCAGGCCCATAACCGGCATCCTCCATCTGTTCGGCCAGCGACGAATGATCGAGTTCCCCGTCAATGTCGCGCAATATCTCGGCTTGCTCGAACGGGTCATCCTTTTGCATCACACGGTTGATCAGCGCCTCGGCCTCTTCGATCGGGCTGTCCCCGCCCAGATGCCGGTTCAGCCGCTTTTGCAGACCCTGCTCGCGCCGGATCGCCCGCGCCGTTACCGCGCCTTGTTTAAGGTCGATGATGCGACGGTTTGCAGTTTCGACCGTTTGCCGCAGTTGCACGATGCGCGTGTCCAAACGTCTCAGAGTCTGTTGCCGCAGAGTCGTTTCGTTTTCCAGATCAGCGATGGCCTGCGCCGCCGTGCGCGCCATGTCCTCGCGCCCGTCCGCCAGCGCAAGAGCGGCGCGATCAGTCAGGTCTCGCATGCGGGTCTGCAAGCTGTCAGCCTGGCGCTGCTCGCTGCGCTGGCGCTGGATCATGCTGGCCAATGTCAGCTTGGCCGCTTTCAGATTCTGCTCCGCCTCGCGAATTTTCTGGTCAATCAATTCGATGGAATAAGCGTCGCGCAGGCGATCCTCGGCGCGGGCATTAGCGCCATTGAACAAGGTTTTCAAAGTACCAAACATAGGTTCCTCCAAGAAATGAACATCGTTCACAAACTTGACGTACCAATACTTTGAACAATGTTCAATCGTTCTGTGAACGTCGTTCAGGAAACTATTTGTTTCCGATTTGGAAAATAACTCTCGCAATCATACGCTCGACCTGCTCGCTCGGAACACCCGAGATCCGGTTTTCGAGGCCCAGTATTACGATCCCATGCACCGAGGAAAACAAGGCGCGGGTCATCAGATGCAAGTCCTCTCGCGTATCATTCGGAAACAGCTTCGACACCGGGTCAGCAATATATGCAAAAAGGTCGTTCAAGGCCTGGCGATACCAGTCTGGCACCGTACCATCATCGACCATCTTCAGATCGAACAGGGCGCGCCAAAGGTTCGTATTGGCCTCGGCAAACCTAAGATAGGCCGTACTCATGACGATCAGGTGCTGGACCGGTTCTTCGCTACCGTCGAACGATCCGGCAACGGCCTGCCCCAGACGCTGAAAGGTCCGTCCGTTCACTGCCATGATGATCGCGTTGAGATCGTCAAAGACATTGTAGATCGCCCCCAGCGCACAGCCCGCATCTTTGGCAAGATCGCGGGCGCGCAGCTCCGCCACCCCATCGCGAGCAATCCGGGTTTCCGCTGCCACGACAAGTTTTTCACGCAATTCCGCCCTGCGGGCCTGAGATTTCGATACCATGCCGATCCCTTCCATGAACCTCGTTCACAATACGAGACACGAGAGGAAACGAAAAGATCAGATCACCCCTGCCACCACAGGAACGCGCCGATCAGCGCGGCCAATAAAAGCAGGTTGAACGCCAGGCTGCCGAGAATGCTCAAAAACCGCCCCCAACGGCGGTCGGCCAGATCAATTGCGTGCAGATGCGTCTGCACTTCATGGGCCGCCGCCGTCAGCGACGGGGTGTCCAGCGTCAGGCGCAGCTTTGGATGACTCGCCATCGGCTCGGCCCGCGCCAGAACCATCGCCTGCCCATAGACCCGGCGCGGCAGCCGGTGTCTGGCGCGTTTCAACGAGGCGGCAAGCGTTTTGCCCCGCACGCCAAGCTTGCTGCGCAGCAGTCCGATCGTCTCGGCAATCTGGTCCTGAACTTGTTTGCCGTGGCTCACCTGCGCATCCTCCTGACGGGCAAACATATCCTCGCGCCACGGCAGTCTCAATGGGGCTGGCCGTTTTGAAAAAGCGCCTGTATCACCGTGACATGTTGAACACGATCATTCATGGCACACCTACCGCCCTGCCCCCGCTGGTGATTGCGCACGGCCTTTACGGCTCGGCCCGCAACTGGGGGGTCATCGCCAAACGTCTGTCCGATGAACGACAGGTCATCGCGGTTGACATGCGCAACCATGCCCACAGCCCCTGGTCGGACGTACATGACTATCCCGCGATGGCAGGCGATCTGGCCAAGGTCATCGACCACCTCGGCGGCACGGCGGATGTTGTCGGTCATTCGATGGGCGGCAAGGCAGCGATGACTCTGGCCCTGCAGCACGGCGATCTGGTGCGCAAGCTGGTTGTCGCCGACATCGCGCCCGTGGCCTACGGCCACAGCCAGATGCCCTTTATCGAGGCGATGCGCGGTGTCGACATGTCCACGGTCGAGCGCCGCTTGGATGTCGAGGATCAGCTTGCCGTGCTTGGGGTCGACAAGGCGCTGCAAAGCTTCTTCACCCAGTCGCTGGACCTCAACGAAAAGCGGTGGCGGCTGAACCTTGATGGCCTGGCCGCCGAGATGCCCAAGATAATGGGTTTTCCCGACATCGACGCCACATGGGACGGCCCCACGCTGTTTCTGTCTGGGGCCGCCTCGGACTATGTCAAACCCGAGCATCGCGACCTGATCCGCTCGCTGTTTCCCCGTGCACGCTTTGCCAAAATCCCCGAGGCGGGTCATTGGCTGCATGCGGAACGGCCCCGCGAATTCGAGGCCGCAACACGGGCTTTCCTGAACGCGTAACCCTGGTTCAGCCCTGATACAGCCGCCGCGCCACCAGCCACGACACCGGCGCGGCCGCGGCAAAACCCACGGCCGCTGCCGACAAAATTGCCCCCAGCGACACCAGTCCTGCGGACAGGACGGCGATTACCGCCGACCCGGCCAAAGCCGTTGAAATCAGGGAATAAAGAAGTGCTGCAAGCCGCATCATGGCCGATTCGTCCTTTGTTGTCCGTTCCGCCACTTCATGCATCTTTTGGAATGTGATCAGCTTTGACCTGGATCAGCTTGCCTACATTCCCGGATCGACCGGCTCGATCACGTCGCCCCCGCCTTGCCGCCAATCGTTCAGCCCGCCCAGGTTATAAACCTCGGCATAGCCCATTTCCTTTAGCAGCTTGCCCGCAAGCGCCGCGCGCCCTCCAGAGGCGCAATGCAGCACGATCACCCGGTCCTTTTGCATTTCAGGGTCATGATACGGCGTCTCTGGATCGGCGCGGAATTCCAGCATACCGCGCGGGATATGGTGCGAACCCGCCGCCCGCCCGGTGCGTTCCAGTTCCGGCGCGTCGCGAATATCCAGCAGCAACGCGCCCTCTTCCATCAGCTGTTTTGCCTTGGCCGCATCAATCCGTTCGATGACCGCATTTGCAGCCTGCATCATGTCCTTGACCGTCAGTGCCATCTGTTTCCTCCCTGAAACCGTTTTTGGCGTGTACATGCGAATTTTCGAAGATGTAGGTGCCGGATGCAATTCGAAAACGTTCGCTTTCAACAGAACCAGGTCTTTCACCTGCATAATTGGCGGAACTCACAATGCATTTGGCGGGAAATCAAAAGGCTGCACCCTCCAGGCTCCTATCTTTCTCTTGTCCACTCACGGACCGGTCGGGGCGAGGCGGAAACGCCGATGACCCCCGGCCACCCCGCTCCGGTCTGCCCGGATCAATCGCCTTTCACCAAAGACGCCTTTTCCCGAAACGCGCTTGGCGATTCTCCCGTCCACCGCCTGAACGCAGTGGAAAACGCCGCCTGATCCGCATAGCCGAGCGCAAAGGAAACTTCCGACAGGTTCATGCCGGCCTTGATGAAGGTCTGCGCCAGATCGCATCGCAGGTCATCCACGATGGCGCGGAAATTCGCGCCTTCTTCCTGTAACCGGCGGGTAAAGGTGCGCGGGCTCATGCCCAGATTGGCGGCGGCCTCTTCCGCCGGGATGACCCGTCCGGGCAGCGAGGCGGTGATCAGCCCCTCGACCCGCGCCCTCAGCGGCTGTTTCGGCACCGCCCGCTCCGCCAACAGCCGATTGCCATACTCGACCAGATGGTCGCGCAGGCTGGCGTCATAGGTCGGAATGGGCAGGTCCAGGCTGGAATGCGACAACAGGATCTCGGTCTTTTCCGCCCCGAACACTACAGGGAATCCCCCAACCTTCTGAAAGATTTGCGCAGCCTTCCCAACCTGATGCTGCAACCGCATCTCGATCGGGAAGAACCCGGATTGCGTGACCGACCGCATCCGCGCGACCGCGGCAAACATCAATGTCTCGGTTCGGCGGTGATAGCGGGTATATCCCGCATCCTTCCAGTCCGCTTCGAGCGAGGCGACATTTCCCGAAATCCGCAGGCTGAACGCAATGGCGGGATCGATGATGTCGTGAAAGCGCGACGTGTAGTCAATCGCCTCCCGCAGGTTCCGCGAGTATTTGCTGATATATGCGTTCAGGCCGGACGCATCCCTCAACGCAAGCCCGGCCTTGGCGCCAAAGGTAATGTCTTTCATCTGATCGCAGGCGGCCCGGACAAAACCGGCCTCGTTACGGATGTCACAGACCTCGGCCGGCGGGTCGATATCGGCGGTCGTCAGCCCGCTTTGTTTCATAATACCGGCGATATCTTCCGGCGTTGCACCGGACGTTTTCAAAAACGAGATCAAATGCCGAATACGGGCGATTGGCACATCCATGACTCTGCCCCTAATGAACCTGAATGAACATCACCAGCATATGGTCAACTGGCCGATTAAACAAAGAACCAATCACGCCGTCGCCCAGGATCACTCCGGCAAACCTGCCCGGTGCAGATCCTCGGTCATCATCGCCAGGTAGTCCGGCGCAAAGCCGCTCCAGCAACGATGGAAGCGGCTGATTGAAAAATCCGGCCTCCAGCTCAACAGCTCCTGGATGACTTCATTTGCCTCCGAAATCCGGTCCTGTCGCGCCAGGACAACACTCATGACGATGGGCCCAACCGGCCCGGCCATTTGACTGTGACACGCCGACCTTGCCAGAACCTCAGCCTCGCTGATCTCTCCGGTAGCGTATCGGCACAACGCCTTGAGGCATCTCTTGACGTCAAGAAACGGCCCCTTTGGACTCAGTCGAATTGAGGTCTCAAGAATTGGCATGGCAGCCTCGGCCTGCCCGCCCCAGAAATATGCAACCGCCAGACAGAGATGCGCCACAGTTGAACTCGGATTCAACGAAACGGCCAGTTCGGCCTGATCCACTGCTCTTTGGTGCTTACCCTCGAACGTTAAAACGCGGCTCAGCGCAACCTTCGCCATGCTGCTTCGGTCGTCCAGGGATACGGCGAGGCTCGCCTGTCGGCGGGCTCTGTCCAAAACCTCTTCCGGTTTCTCGGCTTCACAGAATGTGATGCGGCGACAATCGAAAAAAGACAACAACGCATGGGCCTCGCCGAATTGGGGGGCAGTCTCCACCAGACTTCCGAGCAGAGTTTGCGCAGTTTGCGTATGCTCTTCAGAAAACTTGTGAAAATGCCACATCGCGCGTTGAAAGCCGTGCCAAAGACTCAGCGAGCCTTCAAAAATACTGGCGCGTTCGCGCTCCACGACCTTCAGCCGTGAATCGACATTCATCGCAATTGCCTGGGCGATTTCCTCCTGCAAATCGAATATGTCCTGCACATCCCGGTCAAACCGCTCTGCCCACAGGTGATGGCTGGTTCTGGCGTCGATCAGTTGGACAGAGATTCGCGCCCGCGCCTCGGCTCGTCGCACGCTGCCTTCGACAATGTAGTCGACCCCCAGTTCGCGCCCGATCCGCTTTACATCTACTGGCTGCCCCTTGTAGGCAAAGGATGATCCCCGCGAAATCACCATCAACCAATCCACGCTCGACAGACAGGTCAGCAGTTCCTGGCTGAACCCGTCCGAGAAATATTCCTGTTCAGGATCACCACTCAGGTTGTCAAAGGCCAGCACAGCAACCGCCGGCCTGTCCTCCGGCAAAACACGGGTGGGGTCCGAAACCCGGAACCGCCCGTCACTGCTGCTTTTGACCGGCATGCCGCCGTCGGCCCCACCTCCTGCCATCTCGGTAATTTCGAACAGCGGCCCGTGTTTGGGCCAATCCAGCCCCGAAAGCACCACATAATCCTTGAGGTTGGCCGCCGCGTACAGAAACGCCATCTTTCGGGATTTGTCCGAAAGCGGTTTGTTGACAAAATTCAGGCCCACCGCGACCCGCGCCAGCATGTATTGCTTTTCCATATAGGACAGCCTGCTCGACTGATTGCGGTCCACCCACTCCATCACGTTCCGACGCAGTGTCTCGATCAATTGAATGAGGCCCAGATCATCGCCTTTCAGCTTCACCTCGGGCCCGGCATGGTCAAACACGCTCAGATGCCCCATCAGCGCACTCCAGCTTTCCGCGTCCGCCCTTTCCCGCGCCAGCAGAAGGTGGCTGAGTTCGAAATAAGCGTGGTCGTAAAACAGGAACTGCTTGTCCTGATAAAGCGCCAGATCGATCAGATAATAGTTCAGGCGCGCAGACCCCGACCCGCCAAGCAACACGTTGTACCCGTGCAGATCGCCGTGGGTGTTGCCAATAACCGCGCGCAGTTTCTGATCCGCCGCCCCTCCCGACGCACCCGCCACCAGGTTCAGCGGGTTCGGGTACCAGCGACCATCGAAAATCAGGCTTTGGTCCTCCGCACAAAGCCCGCATTCACTCTGCACAAATTGGAAAATCCGGCCCTGAACCGGGTCCAGCCGATAATTCAACCACCCTCTGAGGATGTCTCCGACCGACACCAGCCCAGCCGCCAGGTGACAGTCGCGGTTCCAGTCCTCAAGCAATCCGGACGACAGCAGGTTCACCGCCTCTACCTGTTCGTCATGCGCACATTCGGCCCAGGGCTTGGCATATTCCAGCCCCCGCCCGGCAATCGACGACAGGATCGCAATCCGGTCATCGACAGCGCTTGTTTTCAGCAGTTCTGGCAGATGCGCACGGGCAAATTCGGGGGCGACCCTGAACGCGATATCGTGCCGCTCCGCCTCCGACAGTTCGTTCCAGGCCGGGTCGGGCGCGCGGTCGAATTTTAGGATCGCCTGCCCGCTGAAATCGGAGCAATGGACATCGGCGGCATAAACATAGGCCCCCGACTTTCCGCTCAGCTTGTGATGCAGATACATGTCATCGCTGAACCCCCATTGCTCCTGCAGCACCGGGCGAAGGTCCTGATACCCCTCTGGCCAGGGCAACCCGATGTGGTCGCCTCCGGGGGTATCCATCTTCGCTGGTTTTCCCGCGTTCTGCACCTTCGCCTCCCCCACGTCGGTCGCGAATAGTTCAGCAATGCACAAAGCTTAGCAGGCAAACCCCGTATCGCACAGCCCGCATTGCTGCAGACGCCTGATTCAGATCGGAATAGAAACGTGGTGCGGGCGGTGGGCATTGAAATTCAATATCCAGAGATTCTATTGAATCTCAAATACTGCGCATCCAACTGATATACATTGGAATTTTTGGTTTCCGTTGTCTCATTTGATCTCGACGAGTGGCAATGCCTGTTATACCTAGGCGCCGCCCCGGAAAAGAGAATACCCCCACGGTGTGAACTTGAACGGCAGATGGAAGTGTTCCTCGACGCGCTCGATGCCAAAGCGAAACACCGCGATTTCGAGAAACGAAGGGTTCGGAATGATGCGGCCAGCTTGCCGATAATAGTCTCCGACCTCAAATTCGACCTCTTAGAGCCCTGACTGCACGTCTTGGCCCTCGCTGACCGGATGGTGCAGCAGCCTGTCAGGGCCACACACACCCGACGCGATTTCCGTTCTCGCAGGTCGTAGGTGCCACAGCCGAACCGCCAGTCCGGCAGCGGGTATGCCATCCGCAACATCCACTGCATGAATTGAAATTCCTCCGGCAACCGGATCGGTTGGATGGGACTGATGCGTCACGACACTCTTCTCCTTCTTTGCGGAACTCCAAGCAGATCGCGAGCCCCTGGACGTGTCGCGGTTTGATGCCGCTCCTTTGATAGCATTTATTGCAACAAAGGAGACTGACTATGGGACTGAAACGGACGGACGAATTCCGCGCTGATGCGGTGCGGATCGCGCTGACGAGCGGGCTGACGCGCAGGCAGGTTGCTTCAGATTTGGGTGTTGGCCTATCGACGCTGAACAAATGGGTGACGGCACATCGTGATACTGAGGTGGTGCCGGACAAAGACCTGGACCTTGCCCGTGAGAATGAACGGCTTCGACGGGAGAACCGCATTCTCAAGGAGGAGAGGGACATCCTAAAAAAGGCCACAGCCTTCTTCGCGAGCCAAAGGCCATGAGGTTCCGGTTCATCGAGGAGTGTGGCCATGAATTCCCGACCAACCGCCTTTGCCAGGTTCTGGATGTCAGCGAACGAGGCTTACGTGCCTATCGCAGCCGTCCGGCCTGTCAAAGGCAGCGGACGGATATGGTCGTGCTGGCTCATATCAAGGAACAGTCTCGTCTCAGCCTGGGCAGCTACGGCCGCCCAAGGATGACCGAAGAGTTGAAGGAGCTTGGTCTGAACATCGGCCACCGCCGCGTTGGTAGGCTGATGCGTGACAATGGCATACGAGTCGAGAGAACGAAGAAATACAAGGTGACGACTGACAGCAACCATGCCTTCAACATCGCGCCGAACCTGTTGAACCGGAACTTCCGCGCAGATCACCCGAACCAGAAATGGGCCGGTGACATCAGCTATGTCTGGACGCGTGAAGGCTGGCTGTATCTGGCGATCATCCTCGATCTGCATTCCCGGCGTGTGATCGGCTGGGCAGTGAGCAACCGCATGAAGCGTGATCCGCTGCCCGGCAGTCGCCGCTTGCGGCGATGAGAGGGGGGCGATCCGGGCACTGAAGATGGCTGTGGCGCTGCGTCAGCCACCAACAGGCTGCATTCACCACACCGACCGTGGCAGCCAATACTGTTCGCACGACTATCAAAAACTCCTGCGCCAGCATGAGTTCCAGGTGTCGATGAGCGGCAAGGGCAACTGCTATGACAACTCCGCCGTTGAAGCGTTCTGCAAGACGATCAAGGCGGAGCTGATCTGGCGCAGGTCGTGGCAGACGCGCAGAGATGCGGAACTGGCCATCTTCCAATACATCAACGGTTTCTACAATCCGCGAAGGCGGCACTCAGCCCTCGGCTGGAAAAGCCCGGTCGCATTCGAAAGGAAAGTGGCTTAAACGAGCACCTGGGGCGGCACAAAAACGGGACAGGTCCAGTTTGCGGGCCGCCTTACCTAAAAACAAGAGGGGCGCTGCCTCTCTTGACCTGCGGGCAATTCACCCTGGGTATTTGAGACCAGAAAGAAGCAGGGGCGGCGAGGAGTGTCAGACCTGATTTCGCAGCCATTCCATCACCGCCGGGCGCGCGGTCTGGTCGCCGCGGTGGCTGGCGTCGGAAATGATCTTGCGCAGATCCTGAAGGTTGGCGCGCAGAAGCAGGCTTTTGACCGGGCCAATCGAGGCGGGACGCATGGACAGGCTGCGGATGCCCATGGCGGCGAGGCAAATGGCCTCGACCGGGCGGCCCGCGTCCTCGCCGCAAAAGCTGAGCGGGGTGTTGGAGAGATTGCAGCGCTCGACGATGCGTTCGATGAAAGTCAGGAAACTGACATTGAGCGTGTCATAGCGGCGGCGCACCAGTTCGTTTTCGCGGTCGGCAGCGAAGAAGAACTGCTTCAGGTCGTTGCCGCCGATGGAGATGAAATCCACCTCGTCAAAGAACTTCTGAGGCGCAAAGGCCAGTGACGGTGTTTCCAGCATCGCGCCGATTTCCAGGCTTTCCGGTAACGGGTGGCCCAGTCGCTTTTCCCGGGCGATGGTTTTTTCGATCTCCCAGCGAGCGGCGTAGAACTCTTCGGCCTGAGCGACGAAGGGAAACATGATGGTCAGCGGACGGCCATTGGCGGCCCGGATCAGAGCCTGAAGCTGCATCCGCATGACGCCGCGCTTGTCGAGACCGACGCGGATCGCGCGCCAGCCCAGCGCCGGGTTCGGTTCGGCCACGTGTTTCATGTAGGGCAGCACCTTGTCGGAACCGATATCGAGCGTCCGGAACACCACGCGCTTGCCCTGCGCGGCATCGAGAACGCGGGCGTATTGCGCCACCAGTTCCGAACGTTTCGGCATCTGGTTACGGATCAGAAATTGCAATTCGGTGCGGAACAGGCCGACGCCCTCGGCCCCCGAAGTGGGCAGCGATGGCAGGTCGGCCATCAGCCCGGCATTCATCACCATATCGATCTTGTGCCCGTCCAGTGTGACCGCAGGTTTGTCGCGGATCGAAACGTAGCGTTCCTGTGCCTTGGCCTGCATTGCGATCTTGTCGCGGAAAGCGCCGACAACGGTATCTTCGGGGCGCAGGTGTACCACGCCCTGATCGCCATCGACCAGAATATGGTCGCCGTTCAGCGCCTCGGTCGTAATGCGGCCTACATGCACCACCAGTGGGATTGCCAGGGCGCGGGCGACGATGGTCGCGTGGCTGCCGACAGACCCTTCCTCGAGCACGATGCCCTTGAGAGAGCGGCCATATTCCAGCAGATCGCCGGGGCCGATGTTGCGGGCCACCAGGATGGGATCGGGCGGCAGTTCAAGCCCGGTATCCCTGCCCTGCCCTGTCAGGTTTCTCAACAGGCGGTTGCTGAGATCATCAAGGTCTGCAAGGCGTTCGCGCAGATAGGGGTCAGTGACCTGGCTCATCCGGGCGCGCGCCTGCGACTGTTCCTTTTCGACCGCTGCCTCAGCGCTGAGACCACGGGCGATGTCCTCTTCCATGCGGCGCATCCAGCCTTTGGAATTGGCAAACATCCGGTAGGCTTCGAGCACCTGCAGCTGTTCCTTGTCGCCGTCCTGCGAGAATTCGAGCATCTTGTCGACGCCGACGCGCAATTCCTCGACCGCTTCGTTCAGGCGCTCGAGCTCGCGCTGCGGGTCATCCGCGATCGGATTGGTGACCACCACGCGCGGTTCGTGCAGCCAAACGTGCCCCTCGGCGGAACCCTCCTGGGCCGGGCCACCCTTGAGCACGACGGATTGCTGGTGCAGGGGCGACAAGGCCGCACCCTCGCCGATGAAGGCGCCAAGCTCGGCCATTTCGGCCAGAACCATGGCGACCACTTCCAGCGCATAGACCTCGTCGGCGGAAAACTGGCGTGCCTCGCGCGACTGCACCACCAGAACGCCCAGTTTTTCGCCCAAACGCTGAACCGGCACGCCGAGGAAGGACGAGAACCGTTCTTCGCCGGTTTCCGGCATGTAGCGGAACCCTTTTTCCGCCGGAGCGTTGGGTGTGTTGACGACCTTGCCGGTCTTGGCGACGCGGCCCACCAGCCCTTCACCCATCCGCATGCGGGTCTGGTGCACCGATTCCGGCGCAAGGCCCTGGGTCGCACACAACTCCAGTGTCTCTTCGTCGCGGAAAAGATAGACCGAGCAAACTTCGCTGCGCATGCTGTCGGCGATCAGATGGGTGATCTGATCGAGACGCTCCTGGCCGGCGGCTTCGCTGGCCATCGCTTCGCGCAGCCGCCCCAGCAGCTTGCGGGATTCTGTTTCAGTGCCGTCAGCCATGGGCCCCATCACGTTTTTGTGTCAGGCGCCCCAGTCGAGAAAACTCAGGCGGCCTTGTCCAGTCCAAACGCATCATGCAGCGCCTGAACGGCAAGTTCCATGTATTTCCTGTCCACAAGCACGGAAATTTTTATCTCAGAGGTTGTAATGACCTTGATGTTGATCCCCTCATCCGAGAGCACCTTGAACATTTTGGCCGCAACGCCGGATTGCGAACGCATGCCGATTCCCACCACCGAGACCTTGGCGACGTCAGGTTCGATCTGCAGAATGTCAAAGTTCAGCGCGACGCCCTTGATGTCGTTCATGGCCTTTTCGGCGCGTTTGACCTGATCGGTCGGCAGGCTGAAGGTCATGTTGGTGCGACCCTCCTCGGAGATGTCCTGCACGATCATGTCGACGTTCACACCCGCATCCGACAGGGCCCCGAAGATGGTGGCGGCGATGCCCGGGCGGTCAGCAACCGACAGCAGGGT
Source organism: Ruegeria sp. CI1 (assembly GCF_056536925.1). Classification (NCBI taxonomy): domain Bacteria; kingdom Pseudomonadati; phylum Pseudomonadota; class Alphaproteobacteria; order Rhodobacterales; family Roseobacteraceae; genus Ruegeria; species Ruegeria sp. CI1. The sequence continues at coordinate 12,583 of NZ_JBQFQP010000001.1, forward strand.
CATCTGGGCTTCGTCGCGCGAATAGGCGACGCCGGAGACAACATTGGATTCCATGATTTCCTCCTCATCGCAGACGAGCGTGCCCGCCTCGTCGGTTTGTTCCTCGAAACTCGAAAGGACGCGCAGTTTTACCTTGTAGCGCATTGCCAGCTCGACCGAGCGCGTCTGCAGCACCTTGGCCCCAAGCGAGGCCAGTTCGAGCATTTCCTCGAACGAGATCTTGTTGAGCTTGCGCGCCTTGGAGCAGATTCTCGGGTCGGTGGTATAGACGCCGTCCACATCAGTGTAGATATCGCAGCGTTCGGCACCGAAGGCGGCGGCGAAGGCCACGGCAGTCGTGTCGGAGCCCCCACGGCCCAACGTGGTTATGCGGCCCTCGGGGCTGATGCCCTGAAAGCCTGCGATCACGGCAACCTTCATGCCCTCGCCGAATTTCTGGTTCAGGTTGTCGGTCGGGATTTCCTCGATCCGGGCGGCGGAGTGGGCCGAGGTGGTGATCAGCGGCACCTGCCAGCCCTGCCAGCTGCGCGCCGGGATATCCATTTCCTGCAAGGTCAGCGCCATCAGGCCGGCAGTCACGTTTTCACCCGAGGAGACGACGGCGTCGTATTCGCGCGCGTCGTAAAGGGGCGAGATTTCGTCAACCCAGCCGACCAGTTCGTTGGTCTTGCCCGACATGGCCGAAACGATGACGATCACATCATAGCCCTTGGCCACCTCGACGCCGACGCGCTTGGCGGCGCGGCGGATGCGGTCGAGATTGGCAACCGAGGTGCCACCAAATTTCATCACGAGTAAGGGCATGGGGCCAAAAGTCTCCGCGCCAAGGAATTCCGGTCCCGAGCCTCTTATGCGAGGGGGCAGCCAAGAGCAAGTGGACAAAGGCGGAATGCCTGCGGCAAGGCACCGCTTTACATTGCCGGGGCCGGGTGCCAGCTTGGAGCGGTTCCATACGCACAAGGGGTTTTCGATGCGATCAGTTCTTTTGGCTTTTGCCGTGTTGTCCACCCAGGCCACAGCGCAGGAGGCGACGGTATCCGGAACCGACGGTCAGAACGCCTTGGGTACTGTTCCCTGTGCCGCCGTACCTGGCCAACAGATCGAAAGCTGTCCCGCCGAATTTCGCCGCAAGGACGATGGAGCCTCGACACTGGCGGTTCAGTTGAAGACCGGAGAGGTCCGGCGGATCTATTTCGAGGGGACGAAGGCGGTGGCGTCCAGTTCCACTTCGGCCCTGTCCACGGAAACGCGCGGAGACATGCTGATCATCTATATCGAGCCGGGCGAGGTTTACGAACTGCCACTCAGGGCGCTGACCTCTCAGTAAGGGTGCGTGCGGCCGTCCCATGTCTCGAAACAGCCGGTTGAGGCCAGCGACAGCGCCTCGAACCTTTGGATGAGGCCATTGACGGCCTCGTCTGTGGTGATGGTGGCCGCAGCTCCGCCCATGTCGGTCTGAACCCAGCCGGGGTGGTAGATTCCCACGGCGATGCCGTCGTCTTTCAGATCCGTGGCCAGATTGCGCCCGAGATTGAGCGCCGCCGCCTTGGAGGCGCGATAGATATAGCTGCCGCCGGGCGCATGTTCATGCGAAGCCATCTGTGACGAAATGATCGCGATTTTGCCGCGCGCCGCACGCAGGTTGGGCAGAAGGGTCTGAATTGTCAGGAACACGCCAGTGACATTGGCGGCAAAGGTCTGGTCCCACATCTCGCGCGGATAGCCGTCGATGGTCTGTCCCTTGTCCAGATAGACGCCCGCGTTGCAGATGAGAAGATCGACTGGCTTGTCCTGCAATGTCTCGGCCATCGCGCGGTGATGGCCCGGGTCGGTCACATCCAACAGGATAAAGTGGCTGCCGTCACGGGCAGTGCCTGAAACGTCATGCCCTGCCTGCCGGTAATGATCAGCCAATGCCTTGCCGATGCCCCGGTTTGCGCCGGTGATGACCACGTGCATGGGTCAGTTTGTCTTGCGGTTCGGCATGAAGGGCAGCGGCGCGACCGGAACGCCCTCTTCCATCAGCGCCTTGGCGTCTTCCATTTTGGCTTCGCCATAGATCGACCGCTCGGGCGCTTCGCCCAGGTGGATCTTGCGGGCCTCCGCCGCGAAATTCTTGCCGACGTAATCTGAATTTTTTTCGATGTTGCGGCGCAGTTCCGCCAAGGCCTGCTCTGCTACTGAGGCCGGTTTCGACAGCGGTTTTTCGGATCCGTGTCGGGTATCGTCCGTTGTGGTTCGGCCGGGACGCACACGTGGCGTCATGATTGCCTTCTCTACCTCGCTGCCGCCGCAGATCGCGCAGGTCACCATCCCGGCCCCGGCGAGCTTGTCAAAAGCATCCGCCGACTGAAACCAGCTGTCGAAGCTGTGGCCTTCACTGCACTTCAGAGCGTATTGAATCATCTTGCACTCATATTCTCAGGTCCATGAATAGATATCCAGCCGCCCGGCAAGATCAAGACTTGATCTTTTCCTTGTGTATAAGATGTGGATGAAATTCCAACAGCATCCGGGCGAGTTCGGGTTCGTTCACACATGCCGCCGCCTTGTGTGGGCGAAACCATTTACGGCGGCGCTGGTCGCGCTCGGGGAAACTGGCGGCAAGACGGCAGACCCGGATCGGGAACACCTCGACCATGCATGGCAGATTTCCCTTGCTGCCCCGCGTTTTTGTATAGGTGAAGCTGCCGATGCTTTCGGATTGGCACAAGCCGATCACACCAGCCTCTTCCCAGGCTTCGACCGTCGCAGTTCCGACGGCGTCGCGCGAAAAGATCGGCCAGCCCTTGGGGATCAGCCACCGCCCGGTTCCTCGGGAGGTCACCAACAGGATTTCAGGCTTGTTTTCTTTGATCCGATAGCACAATGCGCCGTATTGGATGCCAATCCGGTTTTCTTCCGGAGCGCTCAATAAGTCACTGGAAATTTTTACGTTCATCAATCCTCCTGCCTCACAAGATAGCAGGGAATCTGTTTCATGTCAGGTCGCATACACTAAATGCTCCCACATATTGTAGGAACGCCACGGTTACCCGCGAAATCTTCACTCTTTCGGGATCAATTCCGCCTATTTCAGCATTTTTGCAGTCAATCTGGTCAACAATTCGTCCTGTGGGATATCCGCGTCGATAGCGAGGCGTCTGAGACCGAAATGCACGCCTGCGACCTGCTGGTAGTAACGGGTATAGACATAGTTGGTGCCACCGCCCGCGACCGCGCCCAGAACCGGAATCGATTGCGCGGCAAGTTTCTGCCCCAGCGCTGTGGCAAGGCGTGGTGCGACACTGGCGATCAGTTTTTGCATGGTGGCGCCGGTTAGCGTCAACCGGATCGAGAAAAAGCCCAGATCCGCGCCATCATCCTGCGCCAGCGGCCCCGCCGAGGCCAGAACGCACACGCAATCGAACATCACGCCTTTGGAGGCCGGATCGAAGCCCCGGCGCGCGGCCTCGCCCTGAATGGCGCGCAACAGCATGGTGGTGGTGACCGGCAGTTCGACCAGAGCGGTGGGCAGCCCGCCAAACCCACCCGCAGCGCCCATTGCCGTGGCGATCGCTGTGTTCACCCACGCCTTTTGATCCGGAACGGCGCGGCGCGAGCCATGGGCGGCGCGCATCGCAACCCACAGCGCGCGCTCAGTGGCTTCGCTCAGGCCGTCGCGGATGTTGGGAGGAAGCTGGTCAAGCAGGTTTTCCGCCTTGCCGCCCAACCGGTTAAGCATGCGGATACCCATGCCTCCCGCTGCACGGTACTCGGCGGCAAGCCGGTCGAGTTCCGCCTCGGCGTCGACGGGTTCGACGATCACGATGTCCTGCATTCGCAACGCCTCCTTCATCAAGAAAAGATCGGTGCGCGCGTGCCGGGTTTCAATGGGTTATTTCGTCCAGCGGGTAACAGGGCCGCAAATATCCACCCAGCCGCCGGGCACCAGTTCCATGCCGAGAACCCGGTCAGGGTTTGTAGGCGGCGGCATTTCCACGCCTTCCAGCCGAGTGAAGCCAAAGCGCGAGTAATAGGGCGCATCGCCCACAAGCATGACACGATGCCAGCCCTGGTTGCGCCCGGCCTCGACCCCTTCGCGGATCAGGAACCCGCCCAGACCTTCGCCCTGGTGCGTGGGGTGAACCGCAACCGGCCCCAGTAACAGCGCGTCATGATCACCGACGTGAACGGGCCAGAACCGGATGGCACCAGCCACGACGCCGGTGTTGTCGCGCACGACCATCGACAGGCCCGCCACGGGCGGAACATCGTCGCGCAGACGATAGGAGGACAGCGCCTCGCGCCCGGGCGCGAAGCACAGGTCGTAGAGGGCTTCAACCTCCCACCAGTCGTCCGGTCGTTCCGGGCTGATTCCGAATTGCTGCACCCTGGCCCTCTTTTCAGCTGTGGAAATCGCCCTAGCACTTCGCTACGCCTTGGGCAAACGCTTGGAGATATGATGTTCTATCGACCCGAAGACGGCCACGGCCTTCCGCACAACCCGTTCAACGCCATTATCACTCCGCGCCCGATCGGCTGGATATCGACCCGCGATTCGGATGGGATCAACAATTTGGCACCCTATTCCTTTTTCAACGGGGTTGCTTACACGCCGCCGCAGGTGATGTTTGCCTCAACCGGCACGAAACACGATCAGATCGGCGGCAAGGACAGTATCGCCAATATCGAGGCGACAGGCGTATTCTGCGTGAATGTTGTGGCCCATGCGCACCAGGATGCGATGAACGCCAGCTCGGGCAGCCTTCCAAAAGAGGTGGACGAGTTTGCCCATGCCGGATTAACCCCGGTCGAATGTGAAACCATCCCCTGTGCCCGCGTACAAGGTGCCCCGGCGGCGTTGGAATGCAAGCTCACCCAGATCGTCACCCTGCCCGGCGCGGCCAACCGCGTCGTGTTTGGAGAAGTGACAGGTGTGCACCTGCTCGACGACCACATCCGGGAGGGCAAGTTCGACGTAACCTCATTCAAACCTCTGGCGCGGCTTGGGTACCGGGACTATTCGGTCGTGTCCGAGCTGTTCTCGCTCAATCGCCCGGATGATTGAGGTTGTCGGGGGCTCTGCCCCCACCGCCCGTTCCGGGCGGCTCCCCCGGGATATTTTTTGGCCAGATGAAGCAGGGATTCTTCATTCATCTGGCTTCAAATATCCCGGAGCGCGAGGCGGAGCCTCGCAAAAGGATCAGTGCCCGCCTAGAATGCCGGTGCGGACAGAGTAATCAACCGCCAACTCGTAATCCGGGTCATCATCACTGTCGACCATCAGGTGGCCCGCCTTGTTCAGCAACTTGTGACAATCGCGGCTGAGGTGGCGCAGCATGACCCGCTTGCCTTCGGCCTCGTATTTCGTGGCCACCGCTTCGATCGCCTGCAGGGCGGACTGATCCACCACGCGGCTTTCAGCGAAATCGACGATCACGGTTGCGGGGTCGTTTTCGACATCGAACAATTCCGTGAACCCGTCGGTTGAACCAAAGAACAGCGGTCCCTGGATTTCATAGACCTTTGCCCCCTTTTCGGTCGCCGACTCGCGGGTGACCGCGTGGATGCGTTTGGCGTTGTTCCAGGCATAAGCCAGCGCCGAGACGATCACGCCGACGACCACGGCAACGGCGAGGTCTTCCATCACGGTGACGACGGTGACCAGCACGATCACGAAGGCATCCATCAGCGGCACCTTGCGCAGGATGTTGAACGAGTTCCACGCGAAGGTGCCGATCACCACCATGAACATCACGCCAACCAGCGCAGCCAGCGGGATCTGTTCGATCAGGGGCGCGGCAAAAAGGATGAAAATCAGCAGGAACAATGCGGCCGCGATGCCTGCGACGCGGGTGCGGCCGCCGGATTTCACGTTGATCATCGACTGTCCGATCATGGCACAGCCCCCCATACCGCCGAAGAAACCGGTGACGACGTTGGCGGTGCCTTGTGCGATACACTCCTGCGACGCGCCACCGCGTTTTCCGGTGATCTCGCCAACTAGGTTCAGGGTCAGCAGGGATTCAATCAGGCCGATGGCGGCGAGGATCACCGCATAAGGCAGGATGACCTGCAGCGTTTCGCGGTTGAGCGGTACCATCGGGATGTGGAATTGCGGCAGGCCGCCTTCGATCGAGGCCAGATCGCCGACGCGCGGGACGTCCAGGCCAAAGCCGATGACAAGCGCCGCGACCACGAAGATGCCAGCCAGCGGGGCCGGAATGATACGGGTGATCCGTGGCATCACCCAGATCACCGCCATGGTCAGAGCAACAAGGCCCAGCATCGTATAGAGCTGCAGGCCCGACAGCCATTCACCGCCGCCCATGCCGTGGCCAGTGTTTTCCATCGATCCCGGCACCTTGAACTGACCCATCTGCGCGAGAAAGATCACGATGGCGAGGCCGTTGACGAAGCCCAGCATCACCGGATGCGGCACGAGGCGGATGAACTTGCCCCATTGCATCACACCCGCGATGATCTGAAGGATGCCCATCAGAACCACCGTTGCAAACAGGTATTCAACCCCATGCTCGGCCACCAGGGCCACCATGACGACGGCCAGCGCGCCGGTTGCACCCGAGATCATGCCGGGACGCCCGCCGATCAGGGCGGTAATCAGCCCGACCAGAAAGGCCGCATACAGGCCAACCAGCGGGTGTACGCCCGCAACAAAAGCAAAAGCGACCGCCTCGGGCACCAGCGCCAGCGCCACGGTGAGGCCCGACAACAGCTCGATCCGCAGGCGCGACGGGGTCAGACCCTCGTCCGGCATCCAGCGCAGATCGGGTATGGCTAGGCGATTGGCAAAACTTGCCAGCATGGCTCGGGGCATGGATCGGTCCTGTTGGTCGGTTTGTTCGCGCAAAGGCGCCTTCTAGACGGTTGTGCCCCATCAAGCCACCGCACTGAGCGGGATGCGGCCATGCGTCGCGCGCATGGCGAAGACCCGGCCGGTCTTTACTTGGTCGCAGTCTTGCCCCTAACTCATCGGCATGAGCGATCACTTGAAAGGTCTGATCATTACAACGCTGGGCGTGCTGCTGGTCGTGCCGGATTCACTGTTTGTGCGGCTGATCGGGGCCGATCCGATGGTGACTGCATTCTGGCGCGGCCTGACCGCCGGAACGGTTGTGCTGATCGTCCTGCTGGCGGTTCAGGGGGTGAGCGGGTTTCGGGCCTTGCTGAACACCGGTTGGCCGGGCGTGATCTATACGATCCTGATCGGCTCTACCGCGCCGGCCTTTGTTCTGGCCGTCAGCAATACCAGCGTCGCAAACGTGGTGTTCATCTTTGCCTCGATGCCGATATTTGCCGCGATTTTCAGCCGGATTTTCCTGGGCGAGCCCATTCGGCGGCGCATGGTGCTGACGATGGCGGTGGTCTTGGCGGGGCTGGCGATGATTGCCTATGGGTCGGGCGAGACGCAGATTTCGTCCTGGAGGGGTGACATCTGGGCCGTTTACGTGTCTGCCGCCTTTGCGGCCGCGCTGACCGCGGTGCGCAAGGTCAGGGACACGTCAATGATCCCGGCCATTCCGATTGCCTATATCGGTGCGGCGCTCATAATTGGGATGTTCGTATCGCCGGCTGCGGCGTTTGAGCAGCAATGGCCGCTGTTTCTGGGTCATGGAGCCTTTATCGGGGCGGCCTCGTGCCTGCTGGCGCTTGGCCCGCGCTACATCAGCTCGGCCGAGGTGTCGTTACTGGTCCTGCTGGAATCTGTTCTGGCGCCCATTCTGGTCTGGGCGGTAGTCGGTGAAGATCCGGGGCCTTGGGCGATCGCGGGAGGCGCAGTGGTGATCGGCGCGCTTTTGGTGTCGAACCTTGTCGCGGTGTTGGCTCCGGCGCGCCGCGCAGGTGGGGCCACCTGACGCAGCCACTGGTCGTCTTCAGGGCATTGTGACCAGAGGGCACCTTGGGACACGGCACAGCGCTCTTGTCATTCCGGTCGCGGCCCTCCAAAAACCTTGAGCAGGCAACGACCAAGGCAGGGAGAGCACAGGTGAGCCAGACGAAAATCGCGGTGATCGGCGGATCGGGCATCTATGAGATCGACGGGCTTGAAAACGCCAAGTGGGTTGCGGTTGAGACCCCTTGGGGAGTCCCCTCGGACGAGGTTCTGACCGGGTCGCTGGACGGGGTCGACATGGCTTTTCTGCCGCGCCACGGGCGGGGGCACGTGCATTCGCCGACAGAGGTGCCATACCGCGCCAATATCGACGCGCTGAAGCGGCTGGGGGTGACAGACGTCATCTCGGTCTCGGCATGCGGGTCGTTTCGCGAAGAGATGGCGCCGGGGGATTTCGTGATTGTCGATCAATTTATCGACCGGACGTTCGCGCGCGAGAAAAGCTTTTTCGGGACCGGCTGTGTTGCCCATGTCAGCGCGGCGCATCCAACCTGCCCGCGCCTGAGCGACGCCTGCGAGGCGTCTGGAAAGGCGGCAGGGATCAACATTCACCGCGGCGGCACCTATCTGGCGATGGAAGGGCCGCAGTTCTCGACCCTGGCGGAATCGAAGATGTACCGCGAGGTCTGGGGTTGTGATGTGATCGGCATGACAAACATGCCCGAGGCCAAGCTCGCCCGCGAAGCCGAGCTGTGTTACGCCTCGATCGCCATGGTCACCGACTATGACAGCTGGCACCCGCATCACGGCGAGGTGGATATCAGTGCCATTATCGCCACGCTGACCGGAAACGCCGACAAGGGCCGCGCGCTGGTCAAGGGGTTGCCCGCGTTGCTGGGGGCGGACCGCGCGCCCTGCCCGCATGGCTGCGACCGGGCGCTGGATTTTGCCATTCTGACCGCACCAGAGAAGCGCAACCCGGAGTTGCTGACGAAACTGGACGCGGTGGCGGGGCGGGTGCTTTAGCTACAAAAGGCTGAGAAGTCGCCCGTGATGTGATACAATCCCCCCATTGTTTTCAGAAATTCGTGGGGGATTTTTCATGAAACAAGGTGCCATCCGCATTTTGCAGGAAGAGTTGAGCGCGACCGGGACGTATTCCGGCCCGATTGATGGACAGATCAACGCCGCAATGGATACGGCGGCTGCGGCTCTGGTCCAACCGCGCGCCAGCGAGTTGTCCGGTGACCCAAGTGCCTGGAGTGCCGCCCGAAAACGCGTCGCCGCATTTCAGCTAGTCAGCAAGGACGCCGGTATTGATCCCGGGGACATCGACGGTTTGTGGGGAAGCCTTACTGAGGCGGGCTATAGTGATTTCCGCTTTTTCCGGGAGACCGGCGAGTTGCCGATGGATTTCCGGGATATCGTGCCGTTGGACGTCAATCCCAATGGCTGGCCCACAGATAAAACCGGACAGGCCGATCTGTTCAGTTTTTTCGGCTTCAATCCGAATTCGGGTGGGCAGCCCGCGACCACAATCGTTACGGTTCCATGGACGATGAAGCTGGACTGGGACCGGTCGGTCAAGACCAGCAAGATCGGTTGCCATCCGAAAGTCGCCCAGAGCCTTGAAAGGGTTCTGACCAAAATCGCTGCCCGTTACGACCACGATGCCCGGGTCGACATGGGATTGGACATCTATGGCGGGTGCAAGAATGTGCGGCGCAAGCGCAATGGCTCGACATGGTCCACGCACTCTTTCGCCGCCGCCATCGACTGGGACCCGTCGCGCAACAAGCTGGACTGGGGGTGGAAAAAGGCCCGGTTGGCCCGCGCCGACTGCCTGGATTTCTGGCGCTTCTGGGAGGAAGAGGGCTGGGTATCGCTGGGCCGCGAGAAGAACTTTGACTGGATGCACGTACAGGCCATCAAGCTTCCATAGCAAAACGCGGGGTATGGACGTTCGCGTGCGGGCGTTGTTTGATGCACCGATATGTCAATCACAGGTGTTTTCATGCCTCTCGACCTCTGGCTTGCCTTTGTCGCCGCCTCGACCGCACTGCTGCTGATCCCCGGTCCGACCGTATTGTTGGTGCTGAGCTATGCCCTGTCCAAGGGGCGCAGCGTTGCGGTGGCCTCGGCCACGGGGGTGGCCTTGGGCGATCTGGTGGCGATGACCGCGTCGCTTCTGGGATTGGGGGCGCTCGTGTTGGCGTCGACCGAGATGTTCATGGTGCTGAAATGGGTCGGTGCCGCCTATCTGATCTGGCTGGGTTGGAAACTGTTGCGCAGCGCGCCGTCCGATGGTCTGGGGACCGTGCGCACCGAGCGTGATGTGACCGCAGGTAACGTGTTCGGTCACGCAGCGGCGGTAACGGCCCTGAACCCGAAATCCATCGCGTTCTTCATTGCTTTCGTGCCGCAATTCATCAAACCTGGCGAGGCCTTGATGCCGCAATTCACCATCCTGATCGCCACCTTCGTTGGACTCGCCTGGCTGAATGCGCTGACATATGCCTTGTTGGCCGACCGCCTGCGGCACCTGATCGCGCGCCCCAAGGTAATCACGGGGATTACCCGAGTCGGCGGCGTGACGTTGATGGGCATGGGTGTGGCCACCGCATTGCTGCGCCGCCCGGCCTGACCCGGTTTTTCCGGATACATCGAGCGGCATTTTCGCTGCGTTGAACCAAATCCAAGGGCGGGACGCCGCAGCCCGCATCCTGCCTCTTGAACGGCGCGTCCCGATGCGTCAAACCCGCTTGCGTGAACCATGTCAGCAAGGGAGGCCGCATGCCCAAAAGCACCTCGGTCAAGGACTATATCCGCACCATCGTCGATTTTCCGCATGAAGGGATCATGTTTCGCGACGTGACCACGCTGTTTGCCGATGCGCGCGGGTTCCGCATGGCCATCGACCAGATGCTGCACCCCTACGCGGGCGAGCGCATCGACAAGGTCGTGGGGCTGGAAGCGCGCGGGTTCATCCTTGGCGGCGCGATTGCACACCAACTGAGCGTCGGCTTTGTGCCGATCCGGAAAAAGGGCAAGCTTCCGGGCACCACCATCAGTCAGGATTACAAGCTGGAATATGGCGAGGCCATCGTCGAAATCCATGACGACGCCATCAAAGAGGGCGAGAAGGTTTTGGTGGTCGATGACCTGCTGGCCACCGGTGGCACCGCAGCGGCCGGCATCAAGCTGATCCAGCGCCTGGGCGGCGACATCGTGTCCTGCGCGTTCATCATCGATTTGCCGGAACTGGGCGGGCGCAAGGTGCTGGAAGGCATGGGCATGGATGTGCACGCCCTATGCGAATTCGAAGGCCTCTGAGCGGCTATGCGCGACGCAGAACCGCGCCGGGGTTCATGATCCCGGCAGGGTCCAGTGTCGCCTTGATCTCCCGCATGGCGGCAAGTTTCACCGGATCGCCGTAACGCTCCAGATCCTTGACCTTCATCCGCCCGACCCCGTGCTCGGCGCTGAACGAGCCGCCATAGTCGCGTACCAGATCATGCACCGCCTGCATGACAGCTTCCTTTTTGCCTTCAAGCGTCGTGCGGTCGATGCCCGCCATCGGATAGACGTTGTAGTGCAGGTTGCCGTCGCCCAGATGCCCGAAACAGTTGATACGAAACGCACCCAACCCCGAAACGACCCCGGCCGCGCGGCGAATGAAATCGGGGATGACCGACAGCGGCAAAGAGATATCATGGCTCGACACCGAACCGATCAGCCGGTTGGCCTCGGGGATATGTTCACGCACCGACCAGAGCGCCCGACGCTGCGCATCGGAATGCGCCACGACACCATCCCGGGCGATCCCGTGTTGCAAGGCCGTCTCGAAAAGCGCCTCCATGGTACGGGCGGGATCAAGTCCCTGTGGCAGGCCAAGCTCGACCAGGACGCACCATTCGGGTTTGACATCGAACGGCTGGCGAATGCCGGGCAGAACCTCGGCCAGAAACTCCAGCCCCTGTCTGTGGATCAGTTCAAAGGCACTGACCGCCTCGCCGACGCGATCGCGGGCGCAGGCCAGCAGTTCCAACGCCGCTTCGGGCGACGGAACCACGATCATCGCGGTGCTGGTGCCCGCCGGGATGGGATAGAGCTTCAGCGCCGCCGCCGTGATGATACCCAGCGTCCCCTCGGACCCGATCAGCAGGTTGCGCAGATCGTATCCGGTGTTGTCCTTGCGCAGCCGGGTCAGCCCGTTCCAGATCTCGCCGTTAGGCAGGACCGCCTCCAACCCAAGGCACAGGTCGCGGGCATTGCCATAGCGCAACACATTCACCCCACCAGCGTTTGCAGCAAGATTGCCGCCGATCCTGCAGGTTCCCTCCGAGGCGAGTGACAAGGGAAACAGGCGGTTGGCGTTGCAGGCCGCCGCCTGAACATCGGCCAGAATGGCGCCAGCTTCGACCACCAGCACGTTTTCGGCCGGGTGCACCGCCCGGATCGCCGCCATCCGCTCCATCGAGATCACCAGCGGCGCCGGCCCTTCGGGCATCACCTGCCCGCCTACCAGGCCGGTGCCGCCCCCATAAGGGACAACCGGCACCCGCGCCGCAGCGGCACAGCGGATCAGCGCCGCGACCTCAGTCACGGTTCGCGGCAGGGCCACAAGGCCCGCCTGCCCAGCATAACGCCTTCGCGGCTCTTCCAGGAAACGCGGCTCGACCGGGTTCAGGATATCCTGCGGAAACTCTTTGGTGAGGCGAGCGGCAAAACTGTCATCGGCGGGATTCAGGGTCATGCCCAATCCATGCCCAAGGCGCGTGCGCCGGGCAAGCCCTAATCGGGCTCGATCAGGTATCGCGGTTCCAGCACAACCACCGTGGGCCGGTTGGGCAAGGAGCGAAGCGACACCTCGATCTCGGACACGCCGTCGCGCCGTATGGCGAACTCGTCTCGAACGCCCGAAAGAAAACGCTCCAGTGAATAGCCCGAGAACCAGTGCATCGGGATTATGACCGAGCTTTTCAAGCGCTTCAGAACCGAAATCATTTCAGGCAGGGGCATGGTCGTGCCGCCATCGACGGCAGCCATGACCACGTCCAGTCGGCCAAGAGCGGCGAACTGCGCGTCGCTGGGAACGTGGTGCAAGTGTCCCAGATGGCCGATACACAGCCCCTCGACCTCGAACACGAAGATCGAGTTACCGCGTTCCTCGACCCCGCCATAGACCGATCGGATATCGGTCGAAACATTCCGGATCAGGATTTCGCCCAGATCCAGGTGGTGTTCGATCCCTTCGCCAAAACGCCCCCAACCCGGCAGAACATACGGGATCGCGGGATCGGGGAATTGTGTCCAATGGGTCTCGTGCGCGTGGTTCATGGTCACGATATCCGGAATCATATCGGCGCCGCCGATGAACCCGGTGAAATCGGTGACCGCATTCAGCCCGCCGGGTGTCTGGATCAGAAACGAGGCATGCGCGATATAGCTGACCCGTACCGAATACTCCGGCACCGGGTCCTGCCAGGCCGCCTTGTACAGATAATCGATCCCCGGCGCGGCATCGGCAATGGCGATGCAATGGCTCGGCCGCCGTTCCTGGGCCACGGCCCCGCCCGATATCACCATCAATGCTGCAACCAACCAGCGCATACCCGAAGTGTAGCGCAGATCGCCACCAAGTCATGCCCCTAGTTCATCTGGCCCAAAATATCCCGGGGGAGGCGCGGCTTGCCGCGACGGGGGCAAAGCCCCCTAGCCCGTATCCGTCTTGCCGCGTCGGTCGGATCGGAGGCTGGCATAAAGCACATGCGTCCGCCACCGCCCGTTGATCTGCAGATAGGATTGCGCCACGCCTTCGTATTTGAAGCCCGAGCTTTCCAGCAGTCCGCGAGAGGCCGCATTTTCCGGCAGGCAGGCCGCCTCGATCCGGCTCAGATCCAGGCGGGTGAAAGCGTAATGCACAACCGCACCGATGGCCTCGCGCATATAGCCTTGCCGGGCAAAGGCCTGCCCGGTCCAGTAGCCCAGCGTTCCCGCCTGCGCCGGGCCGCGACGGATGTTGTCCAGCGTGATCGCGCCCAGCAGGACGTCATCGGCGCGCCGGAACAGAAACAGCGGGATGGCCGAGCCGTTCGAGATCGAGCGCTGCGCCCAGTAGACCCTGTTGGTAAAGGATTTACGGCTGAGGTGATCGTTGGCCCAGACCGGTTCCCACGGGGTCAGGTAATCCTCCGAGGCGCGCCGCAGCGCTGTCCAGTCCTGATAGTCGGAATGCGCGGGCGGGCGCAGGCTGAGCCGCTCGGTCTCGAGTTTCAGCTTGCGCTTGCCCAGCAGCATCACGCCGCGCGCCTCTCCTGCAGGTCCGCGAGGGACGGCGCCGTCGACACCGGCCCATAAAGCGCCAGCGCCGCAGGGGCCGTGACCGCCATATCCTCGGCGAACTGGCGCACGTCAGCGGTGGTGACGGCATCGATTTTCTCGACCGTTTCCTCCAGCGACGGCACCCGATCCCAGATCTGCACCAGCCGGGCTAAACGCTCGGCCCGGTTCGAGGGGCTTTCCAGCCCCATCAGCATCCCGGCCTTCATCTGGGCGCGGGCACGGGCGACCTCTTCGGGGCTCATGTCTTCGGCTGCGCGCTTCATCTCGTCGATGGTGATACCCGCCAGTTCCGCAACCTGAGTGGCGGAGGTACCGGCATAGATCGTGGTAGTGCCGGTATCGGCGTAAGCTCCGGCCTGCGCAAAGATCGTATAACAGAGGCCGCGCACCTCGCGGATTTCCTGAAACAGCCGCGAGGACATGCCACCGCCCAGTGCCGACGAGTATATCTGCGCGGTATAGATGGCGTCGTCACGATAGCCCGGGCTTTCGAACGCCAGCGCGAAATGGGCCTGTTCCAGAACCTTTTCGTGGCGCGCCTCGCCGCCGATGAAGCGGGCGGGCTCGGCGATCAGCCCCTTGCGGGGCTGCAAATGCCCGAACATCTTTTCGGCCAGTTTCATCAGCTGATCGTGGTCGACGGCGCCTGCAGCGGACAGGATCATCTGTTCCGGCCCGTAATGTTCCGCCACGAAGGCCGACAGATCCTCGCGCGAAAAGGCGCTGACCCGTTCCGTGGGCCCAAGGATGGTGCGACCCAAAGGCTGGTCGCGATAACTTTCTTCCTGCAACCAGTCAAAGATCACGTCATCGGGCGTATCATGGGCCTGACCGATTTCCTGCAGGATTACACCGCGCTCGACCTCGATCTCGCGCGGGTCGAAGACCGGGTTCATCACGATGTCCCCGATCACGTCCATGGCCAGCGCCACGTCGTCCTGGAGCACGCGGGCGTAGTATGCCGTCACCTCGCGCGAGGTGTAGGCGTTGATGTAGCCACCCACATCCTCGATAGCCTCGGCAATTTCCAGCGCCGAGCGCCGCTCTGTCCCTTTGAACGCCATGTGTTCGAGGAAATGAGCGATACCGTTCTGCTCGATCCGCTCGTGGCGGCCTCCTGCGGTTACCCAGATGCCAATGGCCGCAGATTGCAGCCCCGGCATGTGTTCACTGACGATACGAAAGCCGTTGGCCAGTTGGTCTTGTCTAACAGTCACGCAGTAATCTGCCCTTTGATATAGTTCTGGATGGCGCCCAGATCGTTGGCGATGCGGGTCACCCGTTCCGACCGTTCATACAGGTCAGACATGCGCGGGGGAAGAGGCGGATGCACGCCGCTTGCCTGTTCCACAGCAGCGGGGAATTTCGCCGGATGTGCGGTGGAAAGGGTGATCATTGGAACATCTGCCGCGCGCGCCTCTTCGGCCACCTTCACGCCGACGGCGGAATGGGGGCAGACCAGTTCGGCGCTACGGGTAAGCGTGGATTTGATCGTGGCCAGCGTTTCCTCTTCGGACACACGGCCCGAATCGAAATTCTCACGCAGCGCTTCCATCGCGCCCTGGCTGATATTGAAGCCACCCTGTTTCAGCTCATCCATCAATTGTGCGATGGCCCCGCCATCTTCGCCATAGGCATAATAGAGCGCGCGTTCGAAATTCGAGCTGACCTGAATGTCCATCGACGGGCTGATCGAAGGGATAGTCTCGCCCTTGAAATACCCCTCGCCCGAGAGGCAGCGATGCAGAATGTCGTTCTGGTTGGTCGCCACCACAAGGCGGTCAATCGGCAGCCCCATACGCTTGGCCAGATAGCCAGCGAAGATGTCGCCAAAGTTGCCGGTTGGCACCGTGAAGCTGATCTTGCGATGCGGCGCACCGAGGTTGGTGGCGGCAGAAAAGTAATAGACCACCTGTGCCAATACGCGGGCAAAGTTGATCGAGTTTATGCCAGCCAGCCTGACCCCGTCGCGGAAGTCGAAATCGTTGAACATGTCCTTCACCGAGGCTTGGCAATCGTCGAAATCGCCATCCACCGCCAGCGCATGCACGTTGCTGTCGGCGGGCGTGGTCATCTGGCGGCGCTGTACCTCGGAAACACGGCCATGCGGGAACAGGATGAAAACGTCCACCGCGTCCAGCCCGCGGAACGCCTCGATCGCGGCTGAACCGGTATCCCCACTGGTCGCGCCGACGATGGTCACCCGCTCGCCGCGCTTCTTGAGGGCAACCTGAAACAGCTGACCAATGAGCTGCATGGCGAAATCCTTGAATGCCAAGGTGGGGCCGTGAAACAGCTCGAGCAGGAAATGGTTCTCGTTCAGCTGTTTCAGCGGCGCGCGGGCGGCGTGGCCGAAATCCTGGTAAGCGCGCGCGATGATCCTCTTGAACTCGTCCTCGGCAAATGAGCCGCTGACATAGGGCCACATGACGCGGAATGCGATTTCCTCATAGGGCAGCCCCGCCAGCGACGCGATTTCGGCATGGGTCATCACCGGGATTTCGGCAGGCACGTACAAGCCGCCGTCGCGGGCAAGGCCGGTCAGCATGGCCTCTTCAAACGAGAGTTCGGGCGCCTGCCCGCGGGTCGAGATGTATTTCATGTCGCGTCACTTTCAGAATTGGCACGGCTGCGCCATAGGAAGTATCCGGTCATCGCGGCCCAGACCAGAGCCAGGCCAAACCAGGTTATTGCATATTGCAGGTGATCGTTTGGTATTCCCGCCGTGTCCACCGGCAACGGAGTCACATTCGGATCGGTTTGCGAACGGGCGATCAGCAGAACCGGCTCCGCACCCAGTGCAGCCGCAAGCGCGGGCACATCGCGGGCGAACCAGATATTGGCGTCGATATCAGGTGCGGGCGTGTAACTGTCAATTTCGTCCGGCCAGTGCAAATTGCCTGTCACCTGCATCTGGCCGTTCCGACGCCCGGCCTGTTTGGCCGTGGTCGGGATGAACCCCCGGTCAATCAAAATGGTCCGGCCGCTGGAGCTGAACGGCTGAATGATGCGATACCCCGCACCAACCTGTTTGAGCGACACAAGAACGTGGATTTCCGCAGGCTCCATCTCGCCCGACACCGTCACCGGCAGGTATTTGTCCTGATCCGCCGAAATCTGCGGTGGCAGGGAAACCGGCGTGGCCGAGATCCGATCTTCGATCTCTGCCAGAACGTCCTGCTTCCACGCCAGGCGCTGTACCTGCCAGAAGCCCAGCGACAGCAGCACGCCCAAACCGGCGAGGCCGAAGATCAGCAGGAACAGAATACGGCGCATGTCAGGACCAAACTTCATTTCAGGAACCGGCGTCTTGTTAAGGGGCGCGCGGGCTGAATTGCAACCACGCAATTGTATGGAGAGCAATCTTGCGACCCACATAGAGAAAAAGCCGCCCCTTGGGGCGGCTTTTGCAATTGATCAGCCTGACCGGCCTTACATCAGCGGGGCCTGACCCCAGATGTAGACGGCAAAGAACAGGAACAACCAGACGACATCAACGAAGTGCCAGTACCAGGCCGCCGCCTCGAATCCGATGTGTTTTTCGGGCGTGAAATCCCCGCGCATCGCACGCAGCAGGCAGACAGTCAGGAAAATGGTGCCGATGATCACGTGCGCGCCGTGGAAACCGGTGGCCATGAAGAAGTTCGAATAGAACTGGTCGCCGCCGAATTCCCAGCCTTCATGCTTGAGCAGTTCGGCGTATTCGTACCCCTGCAAGAAGGTAAAGGCGATACCAAACACGATGCCGATCGCCAGACCCTGCACCAATGCCTTGCGATCATTGTTATGCACCAGCGCGTGGTGCGCCCAAGTTACCGCACAGCCCGAAAGCAGCAGAACAAGCGTGTTGATCAGCGGCAGGTGGAACGGGTCGACCGCATGGATGCTCGGCGCAACATATTCGGTGCCCACATAATCCTGCATCGGGTACATGCGGTGTTTGAAGAAAGACCAGAACCAGGCAAAGAAGAACATCACCTCTGAAGTGATGAACAGGATGAAGCCATAGCGCAGGCCGATCCGCACCACGGGCGTATGATCGCCAGCGCGGCTTTCGGCCACCACATCCGACCACCAGCCGAACATGGTGTAGAGAACGGCCAGAAGACCGGCCCAGAACATATAGGCGGTGATGCCGTGCATCCACAATACGGCCCCGACCAGCATGACGAAACCGCCCGCTGCGCCGATCAGCGGCCAGATCGACGGGCTCAGAATGTGGTAGTCGTGATTTTTAGCGTGTGCCATCAGCGTCCCTCACCTACAGGCATTAGTTCGTTGTTGTTTCCGCCTGCGCGTCGAGGGCTGCGTACCCCTCGGGCAGGTCGATTTCGTAGAATGTATACGACAGAGTGATCGTATGCACGTATTGCCCTTCCGGATCGTTGACGATTTCCGGATCGACATAGAAGGTCACGGGCATCTCCACCCGTTCCCCCGGTTGCAGCACCTGTTCGTCAAAGCAGAAACAGGCGATTTTCTGGAAGTAGCCACCTGCCGAATAGGGGGCCACGTTATATGAGGCCTGCCCGGCGACAGGTTTGTCGGTCGGGTTGTAGGCCTCGTAAAAGGCTAGCCCGGTTTCGCCGATACGAAGCGTCATCTCGCGTTCGACCGGTTTGAATTCCCACGGCATGCCGCGTTCCTTCGAGGCATCGAAGCGCACGGTGACAGTTTTGTCGATCACTGTGTCCGAGCTTTGCTCGGCCACGCCAGTGGTTCCGCCAAAGCCGGTGACCCGGCAGAACCAGTTGTAAAACGGCACCGACGCCCAGGCGAGTGCGCCCATGACGACGACGACGCCGACCAGTTGCAGAACCGTTTTCTGGGGTCCCCGAATCGCCATCAGTTCTGCACCTCTGCGCGCGGCGGCTCGTAGTCGCCCCGGCTGACCTTTACCACGGTCAGGCCAAAGATGATGACGATCAAAGCCGCCAGCGTCAGGGCCACGCCCAGATTGCGGCCAAAGCGGCGATTGTGCAGTTCGTGTGTCTTACGCAGGCTCATCCCCAGCCCCCCAACCCATAGGGCTTCAGCAGCGCCTCGGCCAGAATCGCGCCGAAATGCAGGAAGAGATAGAGCAGCGACAGCTTGAAGAAACCCCGTTCGGCCTTGAAATTGTCGGCCTCGGACGCGTGTTCGTCCCGGCGCGAGATTTTCCAGGCACCGCGCAGGAACAGGGCATTCATAACCAACGCCACCGCCAGATAGACGGGGCCGCCAATGTCAGAAAAGGCCGTGCCGACAGCCAGCAGCGCCAGCAGGGCAGTGTAAACCAGAATGTGAACTCGGGTGGCGCGACGGCCGTGAGTCACGGTCAGCATCGGCACCCCGGCGTCGTCATAATCCGAACGCATGAACAGGGCCAGCGCCCAGAAATGCGGCGGTGTCCACATGAAGGTCAAAGCGAACATCAGCCAGGGTTCGACCGACATAGTGCCGGTAGCCGCGATCCAGCCGATGACGGGCGGGAATGCACCCGCAGCGCCGCCAATCACAATGTTCTGCGGCGTCGAACGCTTGAGCCACATCGTGTAGATGACGACGTAGAAAAAGATGGTGAACGCCAGAAAGGCCCCTGCCATGATGTTGGTTGCCAGACCCAGCATTACAACGGCGAATCCCGACAGCGTCAGGCCAAAGGCGAGCGCTTCGCCTTCCTGAATCTTGCCAGCGGGGATTGGGCGTTTCTTGGTACGCTTCATCAAGCGGTCAATATCGGCGTCCCACCACATATTCAGCGCTCCGGACGCGCCGCCGCCGATGGCGATGAACAGGATGGCGCAGAATCCCACAAACGGATGCACCGGCACGGGCGCAGCCAGCAATCCGACCAGAGCCGTGAACACGACAAGAGACATTACGCGCGGCTTCAACAGGGCGAAATAATCGCCAAAGCTGGCCTCGTCCTCGCGGACTGTGCTGGCATTGATGCTTGCGTCGCTCATTTCCGGTCCTTTGGGGGCGAAAGGTGCGCGGAGACCACGCACCCTGCATCATCCTAAATCGGGCGGGTGTCCCCGCCACACCTTACGTCAGTTCGAGGCAACCTGATAGGATTGCGGAATACCCGCGAATTCTTCCTTGGCTTCGGTCAGCCAGCGGTCATATTCCTCTTCGCTCACGACCTTAACCGTGATCGGCATATAGGCGTGGTCCTTGCCGCAAAGTTCGGAGCACTGGCCGAAATAGACGCCTTCCTTGTCCGCCTTGAACCACAGCTGCGCCAGACGGCCCGGTACCGCGTCCTGCTTCACGCCAAAAGAAGGGATGGTCCACGAGTGGATCACGTCAGCACCGGTGACGTCCATCACGACAACCTTGCCGACCGGCACGACGACGGCATTGTCGGTGGCCAGCAGGTATTCATCCTGATTGTATCCATTCTCGGCCAATGCTTCCTTGCCCAGAAGGAAGCTTTCAAAGCCGAAGCCTTCGTCGGTGTATTCATAGCCCCAGTACCACTGGTAGCCGGTGACCTTGATATTGATTTCGCCCTGCGGGATTTCCTGCTGTTTGAACAGCACCGGCAGCGAGAACGATCCGATCAGAACCAGGATCATGATCGGGCCGACCGTCCAGGCGATCTCGACCGGGGTGTAGTGCGAAAACTTTGCCGGTGTCGGATTGGCGCGTTTGTTGAAGCGTACAAAGCTGTACAGCATCAGAAAGCCGACCAGAATACAGATCAATGTGATGATGACCAGAATCAGGCCGTCAAGCGATTGCAGATCGCGGGCGAGTTCCGTCGCGGCCGGCTGAAAGCCCAGTCCGCCGGGGGTCGGTTTACCGATGGTTTCAAGCTCCTGAGCCATGGCGGGCAGGCTGGAAAGGGCGGCGATAAGCCCCGAAAGCGTCAAAGCATTCTTCATTTTCTGTCCTGATCGTTTGATCTTTGCGTCCCTGACAGGGAGGTATGAATCAGGTCGCACCTCTCCCGTTGTCTTTGACCGCGTTAAAAACCATATTCCGGAGACTAGATAAAGCAAAATGCTTGCGTCAAACGGACGCTATTTTTGATCTGGATCAAATCGGAAAGGTTCCGGCCCATGCCCAATGACCCGTTTCGCCCCTTCGAGACCGCGATTCCGCTGGATGAAGCACTGGCGGTTTTGCAATCTGCGGCCCTTGGGGCGGATGATGGAGAGCTGTTCGTGGAACGGCGGAAATCCGAGGCGCTGGTGTTTGACGACGGTCGATTGCGGAGCGCGTCCTATGAGGCCTCGGAAGGCTTCGGGCTGAGGGCGGTCAAGGGTGAGGTCGCGGGATACGCACATTCGACCGATGTCTCGATCCCGGCACTGAAACGAGCGGCCGAAACCGCGCGTCTGGCGGTGGGTGCGGGTGGCGGTGTGCTGGCCCAGCCACCGATCGCGACGAACAAGCGGCTTTATAGCGATACCGACCCGATCGAATCGGCAAGTTTTCCGGTCAAGATCGAAACTCTTCGGGACATCGACGCTTTTGCCCGCGATCTGGATTCGCGCGTGGTTCAGGTCAGTGCGGCGCTGGCGGCCTCGATACAGGAAGTGGAGATCTTGCGCCCCGATGGCGTGCATGTGCGAGACGTGCGACCGATGACGCGCTTGAACGTATCGGTAATCGTGGAAAAGGACGGGCGACGCGAAAGCGGCTCTGCCGGGGGCGGCGGGCGTGTAGGTTTGGGCGGGCTGATCGACCCGGCGGACTGGCAGGAAAAGGTGCGCGAGGCGCTGCGCATCGCGCTGGTCAATCTTGAAGCTGTGCCCGCCCCTGCGGGCGTGATGGAAGTGGCGCTGGGGCATGGTTGGCCGGGCATCCTGTTGCACGAAGCCATCGGGCACGGGCTGGAGGGTGATTTCAACCGCAAGGGAAGTTCCGCCTTTGCCGGGCTGATGGGACAGCGGATCGCCTCGAAAGGAGTGACGGTTCTGGATGACGGCACGATCCCCGATCGGCGCGGCTCGATCACCGTGGATGACGAGGGAACCCCGAGTTCACGCACGGTTCTGATCGAGGATGGCATCCTGACAGGCTATATGCAGGATCGTCAGAATGCGCGTCTGATGGGCACCGTATCAACGGGTAATGGTCGGCGACAAAGCTATGCCCACAGCCCGATGCCGCGCATGACCAACACCATCATGCTGGGCGGCGACGCCGATTCGGCAGAACTTGTGGCCGAGATCAAGGACGGTATCTGGGCCGTCGGTTTCGGCGGTGGACAGGTAGACATCACCAACGGCAAGTTCGTGTTCTCCTGCACCGAGGCATACCGGGTGCAGAACGGCAAGATCGGTGCGCCGGTCAAGGGCGCCACATTGATCGGCGACGGGCCTTCGGCGCTGAAGAAGATACGCGGCCTGGGCAACGACATGGAACTGGACCCCGGAATGGGAAATTGCGGCAAGGATGGCCAGTGGGTGCCAGTTGGCGTCGGCCAGCCGACGGTGTTGATGGACGGGTTGACAGTGGGCGGTTCGGCTGCCTGAGGCAGAATCGGACCGGGTTCAGGGTTAATGGCGGGCGGGCTTGATTCGGAGCGCACCAGCGTCGCCCCGCAGGTTTCTGAACGCTGTGGCAATTTGCCAAATCGCTATATTTCAACGCATTGCGGCCCGCTGAGGATAAGAAATCGTGTGAATTGGAATAAATTCTACGCGATTCACCGCCTGTTAAGACCCCGTTGCGTAAACCAGTTTTGCAAACAGGCGGAGCGACGGATGACCGAGAAGCAGCATTCTTCCAATCACCCCCCACTCCCACCCACCACGGAAGAAGACCGGTTTTCGTGGCTCCGTCTTTTGCGCTCGCGCCGGGTCGGGCCGACAACATTTCGGCGCCTGTTGAACGAACATGGATCAGCGCAGAACGCGCTGGCTGCGCTGCCTGAAGTGGCGCGCGCAGCCGGGGTCGAGGGCTATGAAATCTGCCCTCCCGGCGTGATCGAGGCCGAACTCAAGGCCGCAAAAGCCGTGCGCGCACGGCTTTTGTGCCTGGGCGATGCCGCCTATCCCGCATCCTTGACGGATATTCAGGATGCGCCCCCGGTTCTGTGGACGTTGGGCAATGCGGATTTGTTGCGTCGACCCATGATCGCACTGGTCGGGGCCCGCAACTGTTCTTCGCTTGGCACGCGCATGGCGCGCGCACTTGCACACGATCTGGGTGCCGAAGGGTACGTAGTTGTGTCTGGCCTAGCACGTGGCATCGATGCGGCCGCCCATCTGGCGACTTTGGAGACAGGCACGGTCGCGGTTCTGGCTGGCGGTGTCGATGTCGTCTATCCGGCAGAGAATGCGCATCTTGCGATGGATATTGCCCAAAAGGGCCTGCGACTGTCGGAGCAACCCTTGCGCACTACGCCACAAGCGCGGCATTTCCCGCGGCGCAACCGGATCATTTCGGGTCTGGCTCAGGCCGTTGTGGTGGTCGAGGCGGCCGCCAAGTCGGGCAGCCTGATCACCGCGCGCGACGCGCTGGATCAGGGTCGCGAGGTGCTTGCAGTTCCCGGCCATCCGCTGGATGCCCGTGCAGCCGGCTGCAATTTGTTGATCCGGGATGGCGCGCAACTTGTACGCAACGCACAAGACGTGATCGAGGCGCTGCCCAGAGAGAAAGACAACCTGCCGGAATCACCGGCCAGAGACCTTCTGGATGCTCTGCCCCCTGCACCGCCCCAAAAACGCAGCCTTCAGGAAACCGCAAAATTGCATCTTCAGATTCTTGACCGGCTTGGCCCTTCGCCCCTTGCCGAAGACCAGTTGATCCGCGACCTATCCGCCAGTGCGGGCGATGTCGGCCCGGCACTGGTTGATCTGGAACTGGATGGCCGGATACAACGACAACCCGGCGGATTGTTGTCTCGTATCGGCTGAAGGTGCAGTGCCCTACTTTTGTTGTTTCGCAGCCCGTTTGCGGGCTTGCTTTCGCGTTTCAAACCGGCAGGAAATCAGGCTTCAAAGGAACGGATTGACATTCGGCCCTTGCACTCCACATCTTGCACCGCCATAGAAAGCGCCGCATCCGATATACGAGGTTTTCATTTAAATGCCTGTAGTTGTTGTAGAATCCCCAGCCAAGGCCAAAACAATCAATAAGTATCTTGGCCCCAACTACACGGTTTTGGCCTCTTACGGGCACGTTCGCGACCTTCCACCCAAGGATGGATCGGTAGATCCGGACCATGATTTTTCCATGACCTGGGAAGTTGGCGTCGACAGCCGCAAGCATGTCAAGGCGATCGCAGACGCGCTCAAGGATGACAATGCCCTGATCCTTGCCACTGACCCCGATCGCGAGGGCGAGGCTATCAGTTGGCATCTGCAAGAGGCGCTGACCAAGCGGCGCTCGATCAAAAAGGATACGGCGGTCAGCCGGGTTACCTTCAACGCCATCACCAAGGACGCGGTGACCCAGGCGATGCAAAACCCGCGCCAAGTCGACATGCCCCTGGTCGAAGCCTATCTGGCGCGGCGCGCGCTGGATTATCTGGTTGGGTTCAACCTGTCACCGGTTCTTTGGCGCAAACTGCCTGGTGCAAAGTCGGCGGGCCGGGTGCAATCAGTCTGCCTGCGCCTGATCGTCGAGCGCGAGATGGAGATCGAAGCGTTCAAGCCGGTCGAATACTGGTCGGTCAAGGCGCTGTTCGAAACGCCGCGCGGTCAGATTTACGAGGCGCGTTTGGTCACGCTGGCAGGCAAGAAGCTGGACAAGCACGACATTGCCAATGCCACGCAGGCGGAACTGGCGGTGCAGGCCGTCACCAGCCGCGCCCTGACCGTGAATGCGGTCGAGGCCAAACCTACCGCACGTAACCCCAGCGCACCTTTCATGACCTCGACGCTGCAGCAGGAGGCCAGCCGCAAATTTGGCATGGGCGCGCGTCACGCGATGCAGGTGGCGCAGCGGTTGTATGAGGCCGGCTACATTACCTATATGCGGACCGACGGCATCGACATGGCGCCCGAAGCGGTGGCGGCAACACGCGACACCATCGCGGACCGGTACGGTGCTGAATATGTGTCGGACAACCCGCGCATCTACAAGAACAAAGCCAAGAACGCCCAGGAAGCACACGAATGTATTCGCCCGACGGATATGAACCGCGACGCCAAGGCGCTGAAGGTCACGGATGAGGATCAGCGCAAGCTGTATGACCTGATCTGGAAACGCACCATTGCCTGCCAGATGGCAGCGGCGCGACTGGAGCGGACGACGGTCGAGATCGGCTCGGACGACGGTCAGGTCGGGTTGCGGGCCACCGGCCAGGTCGTTCTGTTCGACGGATTCATGCGCGTTTATGAAGAGGGCCGCGACGATGTGGCTGACGAGGATGACAAACGCCTGCCCCAGATCATGCGGGGCGACAAGGCCGTCTTTGCCCGCGAGTCTCTGTCCGATCAGTTCGTCAAGGCGACCGGCGAGACGCAGGTGACCGAAGGCGCAAAGGTCGCCAAAGAGGCGATCCTGTCCGAAAACGAAGCGGTTCTGGCGCTGCAACACCACACCCAACCTCCGCCGCGCTATACCGAGGCGACCTTGGTCAAGAGGATGGAAGAGTTGGGCATCGGGCGTCCGTCGACCTATGCCTCGATCGTGACCACGATTCAGGACCGTGAATATGTGCGCAAGGACAAGAACCGACTGATCCCCGAGGAAAAGGGGCGGATCGTCACCATCTTCCTGCTGAACTTCTTCCGCCAGTATGTTGGCTACGAGTTCACCGCGAATCTGGAAGAGCAACTGGATGATGTCAGCGCCGGTGATCGTGACTACAAGGATCTGCTGGGCAAGTTCTGGCGCGATTTCTCGGCAGCGATTGGCGAAACATCCGAATTGCGCATCTCGGAAGTGCTGGACAAGCTGGACGAGGCATTGGCGCCACAGCTTTACCCCCCGCGTGAGGATGGGTCCGACCCGCGTATCTGCCCGAAATGCGGTCTGGGGCAATTGCACCTTAAAACCTCGCGCACTGGCGGGTTCGTGGGCTGCGGCAACTATCCGGAGTGTACCTATACACGGCCCATCGCCGGTGAAGGCGCAGAAGGCGACGAACAATTGCTGGGCGAGGACGCCGGGGATGAGATCTGGCTGAAATCCGGCCGCTTTGGACCGTATGTTCAGCGAGGCGAACCCACGCCCGAGAACAAGAAGCCGCCGCGCGCATCGCTTCCACGCGGCTGGAGCAAGGATGACATGGATATGGACAAGGCGCTGACGCTTCTGTCCCTGCCCCGCCAGATCGGTGAGCACCCCGAAGGCGGCATGATCACCTCGAACTTCGGGCGTTTCGGCCCCTATCTGATGCATCAACTGGCCGATGAAGCCAAGCCAGTCTATGCCAACCTGAAAGACCCCAACGACGTGTTCGAGATCGGGATGAACCGCGCGGTGGAGTTGCTGGCCGAAAAGCGCGCCAATCCCGCAGGGCGCGGCAGGACCGCCGCCAAGCCGCTGAAGGAGTTGGGCGAACATCCTGACGGTGGCCCGATCAACGTGATGGAAGGCCGCTATGGCCCCTACGTGAAATGGGAGAAGGTGAACGCAACCCTGCCCAAGGGTACGGAACCTGCCGATGTGACGCTGGAGATGGCCGTGAAACTGGTGGCCGAAAAAGCGGCCAAGAAGAGTGGCAAAAAGAAAGCGCCGACCAAGAAAAAGGTGGCAAAGAATCCCAGTTCCAAGTGAAAGTCGCAGGCCCGGTTTTCATGCCGGGCCGCGTCATTACGTATAAATACCTTTCCCCCATGCATTCATTGACTTCCCCGTGACGCGACGGCACAACCTGCGGCATCACCAAGTCATTGGGGGAGTTTTCCATGAAAAAAGTCTATGCCAATGCCGCCGAGGCGCTGGACGGTTTGCTGCATGACGGGATGTTCATCGCGGCGGGCGGTTTCGGCCTATGCGGCATTCCCGAGCTGCTGCTGGACGCGATCAAAGAATCCGGCGTCAAGGATCTGACCTTTGCTTCGAACAACGCAGGCGTCGACGATTTCGGTATCGGCATCCTGCTGCAGACCCGACAGGTGAAAAAGATGATCAGCTCGTATGTAGGCGAAAACGCCGAATTCATGCGTCAGTACCTGAGCGGTGAGCTGGAGCTTGAATTCAATCCCCAAGGCACCTTGGCGGAACGCATGCGCGCCGGCGGCGCGGGCATCCCAGGCTTTTACACAAAGACCGGCGTCGGCACGGTGATTGCCGACGGCAAGGAGCACAAGGATTTCAACGGCGAGACCTATATTCTGGAAAACGGCATCTTTGCCGATCTCGCCATTGTCAAGGCGTGGAAGGCCGACGACACCGGCAACCTGATCTTTCGCAAGACGGCGCGCAACTTCAATGTGCCTGCCGCGACCTGTGGAAAGATCTGCGTGGCCGAGGTCGAGGAAATCGTCCCACGCGGCGAGCTGGACCCCGATTGCATCCATCTGCCCGGCATCTATGTGCACCGCATCATTCAGGGGCAGCACGAAAAGCGCATCGAACAACGCACCACCCGCAAGAAGGAGGACGCATAATGCCCTGGGACCGCAATCAGATGGCCGCCCGCGCGGCGGAAGAGCTGGAAGACGGCATGTATGTGAACCTCGGCATCGGGATTCCGACGCTGGTGGCGAACTATGTGGGAGACAAGGATATCACCCTGCAATCGGAAAACGGCATGCTGGGCATGGGCCCCTTCCCTTACGAGGGCGAAGAGGACCCCGACCTGATCAACGCGGGCAAGCAGACGATCACCGAACTGGCCCGCACCGCCTATTTCGACAGCGCCACGTCCTTTGCGATGATCCGGGGCGGCAAGATTGCTGCCGCGATTCTGGGCGCAATGGAAGTCGATGAGAAAGGCGATCTTGCGAACTGGATGATCCCCGGCAAGCTGGTCAAGGGCATGGGCGGCGCCATGGATCTGGTCGCGGGCGTCGGTCGGGTCATCGTGGTGATGGATCACACCAACAAGCATGGCGACAGCAAAGTGCTCAAGGAATGCACCCTGCCACTGACCGGTAAGGGCGTGGTGGACCGGATCATAACCAACCTCGGCGTTCTGGACGTGGTCGAAGGCGGGTTGAAGATCGTCGAGCTGGCCGATGGCGTCTCGGATGAAGAGATGCGCGCCGCCACCGAGGCGACAATCGTCACCTGACCGGATAGGAAAATCGAAAAGGCCCGCCAAGTTTCGGCGGGCCTTTTTCATTGCAAGGCGGCAAAGACGCAGCCGTCCGAGATAAGTTCGGGCGGCGTCGAACAAAGACCGCGCGCGATCTGGAATGCCGCCAGCACCTTGGGAACATAGTCTCGTGTTTCGGCATAGGGCGGAACGCCCTGGTGTTTGCGCACCGCGCCTTCGCCCGCGTTATACCCGGCCAGCACCAGAATCGGGTCGTTGCCGAACTCGTTCATCAGCCAGTTCAAATATTTCACCCCGCCGGCGATGTTCTGACCCGGCACAAGACTGTCGCTGACCCCGAACCGCTTGGCCGTCGCGGGCATAAGCTGCATCAGCCCCTGCGCCCCCGCTGAACTGACCGCATCGGCGCGACCGGCGGATTCGACCGATATCACCGCCAGAACAAGTGCGGGTGAGACATTGGTACCGACGGTCGAGCGCAGGATATCGATGCCGCGCTCTCTTGCTATGTCCTGCAGCGCCTGCAGGCGCGGCCCGCCGACGCCAATGCTGGTGAGCGCGCGAAACGCCTCGTCCAACCGCCCTGCCCCCGCCTTGGCGAGGTCCGGAGAAACCTTTTCCCAAAACCGGTTGTAGCGCCCCGCCTTGCTGGGCGGTTTCACGTCGGGTGCTGGTTCGGCCCGTGCGATGACGGTGGGAATATCCAATGTCCCGCCTGTGCTTTTGGCAAAGGGACGCGCGGCATGTTCTTCCGGCGTGATCTGCACGGTCACCTTGGGCCGCGATCCGGGGAGCGGCGCCTTTATTCTTTTCAGCGTGCCACCTGCCGCGGGCTCGTTTGCATGCCCCGTAACAGCGCCAAAGGCCAGAATCGCTAACGCGCCGGCGCATACTCTTGCTTTCCGGAGGTTCATCTGCCTGCCTCATGTATTGTTTTTCTGAGTTTTGTCGCCGAATCCTGCCGTCAAAGCCAGAATTTCGCAATGAATTGGGGCGGTTTTGCCCAAATTGATACCAAATTGCATCGCACCTCAGGGACTCAACCAGTTGGCGACATATTTTTTATATTTACTTTCAATGCCTTATGAGAAAAATGATCGAAAAGTTAACCTCTGGGCGAAAATTTCGCGATTTGGCCCAATTCCTGCCACGGGCCAAGGGCAAAACTATTCCCATACCGCGACGGACATGAACCGATGAGAGGTGGTTCTAAGACGACGCCGAGGTAGTTTTAGTTTGATCCTTAGGAGGGACATGACATGATCAAGTTCATCAAGAACTTCCGCAAAGACGAAGACGGCGCCGTAACCGTTGACTGGGTTGTGCTGACCGCAGCCGTGGTTGCTTTGGCCGCAATCGCATACAACCAGATCTCCGCAGGCACCAGCACCATCGCCGGCAACATCAGCACCGCGCTGTCCAGCGTTTCGGTCAATACCGGTGGTATCAGCGGTGGCGGCGCCGGCACCACGCCGTAAGCTGAAATCAGCCTGACTTAGAAATTCAAGGCCGCGCCTCGTCAGCCAAGGTGCGGCCTTTTTCAGTCAAGCAAGAGGTGGCATCATGTTTGCCGTTCTCGAGAAATTCAAATCCTCCGAAGATGGAGCCGTAACTGTCGACTGGGTTGTCCTAACAGCCGCAGTTGTAGCCCTGGCCGCCATTGCCTATTCCGCGGTTACCGGACCCACCGGAACCGTTGGTGAAAGAATTGGCGGTGCGCTCTCATCTATCAGCGTAACCACGGGCGGTATCAGCGGTGGTGGCGCCACAAATCCATAAGCCGAAACTTTCAAATTCCCATGTCGCGAGACTGCGTCCCGGATACGAAGGCAATTACTATTAGCGTAGCGAGAGGGCATCGTGTTCACAAAGCTTACTGAATTCGTATCCGGCGAAGACGGAGCCGTGACAGTCGACTGGGTCGCTTTGACTGCTGCCGTTGTCGCGCTGGCGGCCATCGCCTTTTCCGCAGTCACCGGACCGACCGGTACAGTGGGTGAAAAAATTGGCCAGGCACTTTCTGACGAACAAGTCAGCACCGGCCTAAATCCGTTCCAATAAAAACAAGCGATCTGCACGTCAGACCGGCTAGTTCCGAATTCGGGACAAATTGAAATCCCACAGATTTTGTCCCTGTTTTCGACACAATTACCATTTACCGTTCTTCAATAGCAGCAGGGGTGTGCTGACACTGCATTCCCGAAAAAGCGAATAAGAGGTGCAGATATGAGGGTCGTCTTCGGGCTTGTCCTTATCGTTGGTGTGGCGCTGGCCGGTGGCGCAGTCATGTTGGCCAAGAATTATATCACAGCATACCAGGCTGAATTGGCTAAAGAACGGCAAGCGCGCGCACTGATTGTTCCCACTGTGGAAGTCATCGTTGCAAACAAGGCGCTGAAGTATGGACAGCAATTGAAAAAGGACGACGTTCGTATCGTTAAGTGGCCGGAAAATGCCATTCCCGAGGGCACCTTTACTGATCCCGCCTCTCTGTTCCCAGCAGACGAATCCGACAATCGCTATGTGTTGCGCGCAATGGAAAAAGACGAGGCCATCATGGCCGTAAAAGTGACCAATCCCGGCGAGGATGCAGGGCTGACGTCGCAACTTTCCAGGGGAATGCGCGCTTTTGCGATTCGCGTGGACGTGGCTTCGGGCGTGTCGGGGTTTCTGCGACCGGGTGACAACGTGGACGTTTACTGGACCGGACGAAACGTCGATTCGGTAGAAGGCGGGCGCGGTGAAATAACCCGACTGATCCAAGCCAACATCCAGGTCATCGCCGTCGACCAAACCGCCGGGAAGGATCTGACCGGGGCGACGATTGCACGTACCGTCACAGTCGCCGCGACACCTGAACAGATCGCTTCGCTTGCACAGGCCCAGAATACCGGCAGCATGTCCCTGGCACTGGTTGGCGCCGGCGACGAGACGGTAACGGCGTCGGTCGAGGTCAATCAGCGAACTCTTCTGGGACTTGGTGAAATCGAGGCAGCACCGGAAGTCGTTCAAGAAGAAGTCTGCACGGTTCGAAACCGGCGCGGCGCCGAGATTGTCGTCATAGAGATTCCCTGCACAAACTGACAGAATTTCAAAAAGTTAACAGATGGAGGCCGCGCAGTTGCGCGGCCTTCGCGTTTTGGTTGTTGCCGATTCCCCACATAAAGAAAACTCCGGAAACCATTGATTATTGCAATAAAACCGGAACTCACGCACAGTAACTGAAAAGCATGGGCATAAGACCCGAAACGAGGCGTGATCGGAAAGGCAGGTCACATGAAAATTAGTTCCTGGATCAAACCGGCCCTGCTGGGGCTGGCAATAGTTTTGACCCCCGTCGGTACATCCGCGTGGGCGCAAGACCTACGCGTAGTCAAGAACGGCACGGCGGAAACGCTGGACGTTCCGATGAACCGCGCAATCGTAGTTGAAAGCGAACAGCCATTCGCCGAGCTCAGCATCGCGAATGCCGGCATTGCGGATATTTCGTCACTGTCGGACCGCACTATATACGTGCTCGGCAAATCGCCCGGCCTGACAACCCTGTCGCTGTTCGATGGCGGTGGCAACCTGATCACGAACGTCAAGGTTCGGGTTGCACCGGATGTCACCGAGTTCAAAGAGCGTCTGCAGCAGATCCTGCCCGGAGAGCGAATCGAGGTGCGGACGGCCAATGACGGTATCGTCCTGTCCGGCACGATTTCAAGCTCGGCCAAGCTGGCCCGTGCGCTTGAGTTGGCGG
This sequence comes from Ruegeria sp. CI1, assembly GCF_056536925.1. Classification (NCBI taxonomy): domain Bacteria; kingdom Pseudomonadati; phylum Pseudomonadota; class Alphaproteobacteria; order Rhodobacterales; family Roseobacteraceae; genus Ruegeria; species Ruegeria sp. CI1. The sequence goes on from NZ_JBQFQP010000001.1 coordinate 44,623, forward strand.
AACGTTACGCCCCGGAACGGGTTTCCAACCTGATGAGCGTGGGTGGCGTACAGCAGGTGATGCTGAAAGTCCGCTTTGCCGAGATGCAACGTTCGGTGTCAAAGGCACTGGGAGCTTCCTGGGGCATTGGTGGCACGGATGTAGCTGCGGGTACCGGCACGCTGAACACGGCCGGTGCACTGAACCTGGCATTGGGGAACCTGACCCCAGGTCTTGGAAACCAAATTCCAACATCGCAAACCAACAGCGGAGCCTTCCTGTTCGGCTTTGGCGCGGGATCGACCCAGGTCCGCCTGCTGATCGAAGCACTGGAACAGAAAGGGGCCGTGCGCACGCTGGCAGAACCGAATCTTTCGGCGCTGTCGGGGCAAGAGGCCAACTTCCTTGCGGGTGGCGAGTATCCGATCCCGGTTCAGCAGGAAGAGGGCGTGACAACGATCGAATACAGACCGTTTGGCGTCGAGATGAAGTTTGTTCCGCGCGTCGTGGATGGCGATCTGATCAACCTCGAGATGGTGGCCGGTGTCTCGGCACTGGATCCGAACAACTCGATCACGATCAGCGGCTTCAACATCCAGTCTTTCATCAAGCGCGAAACCGCGACCACTGTGGAACTGCGTGACGGTGAAAGCTTTGCAATTGCTGGCCTGATTTCTGATGATTTCCAGGACAGCAACACGCAATTGCCCTGGCTTGGCGATGTGCCTGTGCTTGGCACACTGTTCCGCAGCACCAGTTATCAGCGGAACCAGACCGAGCTGGTCATCATCGTGACCGCACATCTAGTGTCGCCGACGATTGGTGAGGCGCTGACCCTGCCAACCGACCGTGTCAAACCGCCGAGCGAGGCCGACCTGTTCCTGAACGGTCTTACCACGCGCACCGAGCGCCCCGGTAGTGGCGCGGCTTCGGAGGTCGCCAAGCAAGATTTCACCGGCTCTTACGGCTACGTTCTGGATTGATTGGAAGGATGGGACCAATGCAAAACAAGGTACTCACCCTGGGTCTGATGCTGGCCGTCGCAGCCTGCGGACGCGAAGCGGGGTATGATGTCGACACCGGCACATTCGGAAACGCGACACTTAACAACGTTCAGGTCATGAACGGCGAACGCAGCTATGGTCAGATCCTGGCCGAGCGGTTTGCGCAAGAAGTGCCGAATCAGATCAACTTTGCCTTTGACAGCGCCCAACTGGACGCAACAGCGCAGCAAATCCTGCTGCAACAGGCAGATTGGATCAAACAGTTCCCCGAAGTTCGCTTCCGGGTCTATGGTCACACTGATCTGGTTGGATCGCCCTCTTACAACAACAGCCTGGGCCTGCGTCGTGCGCAAGCTGCCGTCAATTTCTTTGCGCGGCAGGGCATCTCGCGCTCACGTCTTGAGGCCGTTGTTTCTTATGGCGAAACTCAGCCGCTCGTGCAGACAACGGATCGTGACCGCCGCAACCGTCGCACGGTAACTGAAGTATCCGGGTTCGTCAGTCGGCACGCAAACGTTCTGGACGGCAAATACGCCAGGATCGTGTACCGTGAATACATCAGCAGCGCTGTACCGCCGTCCCCGCTGCGCACTGGTAGCTATACCGGTGCCATTGAGGCGGGACAATAATTGGCATTGGGCGACATAGTCGCCCAATTCCCTACAATTAATTCGTTTCGGCCCCAATCTCGCCCAACTTCACAGCAATCTTGTCATCAATATGTGATCTGCGGGCGGATTCGACCGCAATCGGGCGATCTCAGGCCAGACTAGGCGCAATGCTGATCCTCTGACCTGCGCTCACGCAACAAAGGATCTTATTGATGAGCAGCGATTCGCCGCATTCCGAGGAAAACACGCTCCGGGCCTGCACCGTCAGCCGCGATGTTCAGAATTTCGATCTGCTTATCGAAGACATGGAAGTGGTAATGGGCGAAAGCTGGGGCGATCTTGGCTTTTCCGAAGCCTTTGCCTTTCTCGAACAACCCGAGGCCGAAACGCTTGAATTCATTGCGCTCGCAATTGACGGCGACGACGAAAACGACCTTGACCGGTTGAGCGAGATCATCGTTCTGGCCAAGTCGCGCAGCATCAAGGTCATCCTGATCGCCGAAGATGTGACACCGGCTGCTCTTCACAAGCTTTTGCGGCAAGGCGCCGACGAGTTTGTCCCCTACCCCCTGCCCGAAAACGAACTCCAGGAGGCGATAACCAGAATCAGAAAGCCCGAGCCCAAGCTCGTGGCGCAAGGTTCGTCGCCGCAACTGGACGCTCAAGACTCGAAAGAAGGCGCTCTTCTGGTTGTTCACGGCCTGGCGGGCGGTGTCGGTGCGACTACGCTGGCAGTTAATCTGGCCTGGGAGTTGGCCAATGTATCCAAGAAAGATGCGCCGAGCGTATGTCTTCTGGATCTCGATCTGCAATTTGGCACTGTCTCGACCTATCTCGACCTTCCCCGTCGTGAAGCGGTGTTCGAGATGCTTTCCGACACTGCGTCAATGGATGAAGACGCCTTTGGTCAGGCGCTTCAGACCTATGAAGACAAGCTACAGGTCCTGACCGCTCCTGCTGATCTGGTTCCGCTCGACATCATCACGCAGGAAGACGTTCAGCGTGTCATCAACATTGCGCGCGCACATTTTGACTATGTGGTCGTGGATATGCCGACCACCCTGGTCCACTGGTCGGAAACTGTCTTGCAGGCCGCGCACGTCTATTTTGCATTGATCGAGCTGGACATGCGGTCGGCGCAGAACGCTTTGCGCCTGAAGCGCGCCCTGCAATCCGAGGATCTGCCATTCAACAAACTGCGTTTTGCCTTGAACCGCGCCCCGAAATTCACGGATCTGACCGGCAAAAGCCGTGTCAAACGTATGGGCGAAAGCCTTGGCATCTCCATCGACCTGCAATTGCCTGACGGTGGCAAGCCGGTCATGCAGGGCGGCGATCATGGGCTGCCGCTCGCCTCATCAGCGGCGAAGAATCCGCTGCGCAAGGAAATCTCGAAACTGGCCGAATCGTTGCATGCCCTGGGCAGCAACGACGCAGAAGCCGCCTGATAGCAACCTGAGGGGGATCCGCTGTGTTTTCCAGGTACAAAAAGCAACCGGGAGCTGTGCCGGTCAGTGCGAAAGAGCAAAACCCCAATACATCAACCGAAACCCAAAAGTCCGAGGCTGCGCCAAAGGCATCGATGCGGAAACCCGTTCAATTGCGCCCGGCGGTCGCCGGGAGCTCTGATCGGGATCGAAAGCGCAAGGAACGGTTGGGTGAGCTCAAGATTGAGCTTCACCGCGAGTTGCTGGAAAACCTGAACCTTGCCGCGCTTGAACGCGCCTCGGAAGCAGAACTGCGAACCGAAATCAGCTCGATTGCCAGCGAAATCCTGGAACAACAGAGCGTCGTTCTCAATCGCGAGGACCGGGCGCAACTGAACAAGGAACTGTATGACGAAGTCAAAGGGCTTGGCCCACTCGAGACGCTTTTGCAGGATGATTCAATCAGCGATATTCTGGTGAACGGCCCTCAGCAAGTTTTTGTCGAACGGTTCGGCAAGCTTGAGTTGAGCGACATCTCGTTCAAAGACGAAAAACACCTGATGCGGATTATCGACAAAATCGTGTCCGCCGTGGGTCGTCGCGTCGATGAATCTAACCCCTATGTTGACGCCCGTCTTGCCGATGGTTCGCGTTTCAATGCGATGGTCCCGCCAATTGCGGTTGACGGGTCGCTGGTTTCCATCCGGAAATTCAAGAAAGACAAGCTGAACATCGACGATCTAGTGACTTTCGGTGCTTTTACCGAAGAAATGGCGGCCTATCTGCAGGCAGCGGTCGCCACCCGTCTGAACGTGATCGTATCGGGTGGTACAGGTTCGGGTAAAACCACCACGCTCAATGCGCTCTCCAGCTTCATCGACAATTCTGAACGTATCCTGACTATCGAGGACACGGCGGAACTTCAGCTGCAGCAGACCCATGTGGGCCGAATGGAAAGCCGCCCGCCCAACGTCGAAGGCAAAGGTGAGGTCAGCCCGCGGGACTGCCTGAAAAACGCCCTGCGTATGCGTCCCGACCGAATTATCGTCGGTGAAACGCGCGGCGCCGAGGTGATCGACATGTTGCAGGCCATGAACACCGGTCACGACGGTTCGATGACGACAATCCATGCCAACTCTGCCCGCGATGCGGTTTCGCGTTTGGAAAACATGATCGCCATGGCAGGAATCGAGATGCCGATCAAGGCGGTTCGCAGCCAAATCGCCTCAGCCGTGAACCTGATCGTACAGGCCAGCCGTTTGCAGGACGGCTCGCGCCGGATGACGTCGATCACAGAAATTACCGGTATGGAAGGCGATGTGATCTCGATGCAGGAGATTTTCCGCTTTCAGCGTGTCGGGTTAACGCCCGAGAACAAGATTATCGGACATTTCACGGCAACGGGCGTGCGCAGTCACTTTTCCGAGCGGTTCCGCCTTTGGGGCTTTGATCTGCCGCCGTCCATCTACGACCCAACCACGATGTGAGGATCACGCCATGCAACTCAGCCTGGAGCCGTTCATTTATGGCGCCATATTCATAGGCGTCCTGTTTTTGGTTGAAGGTCTGTACTTGGTGGCCTTTGGCAAGTCGATCAGTCAGAACAGCCGCGTGAACCGCCGGTTGGAGATGCTCGACAAGGGGCAAGGGCGCGAACAGGTACTTGAGCAGCTGCGCAAGGAAATGCAGCAGCACATGAAGACCAAGTCCATTCCGCTCTATTCCCTTTTGTCCGAGAAGGCGCAGAAAGCTGCAATCGCGTTCACGCCCACGCAGCTGATCATGATCATGGTCTTTGTGTCGGCATTCGCTTTTGTAGCACTCAGCGTCGGGACCAACACTGAAACACCGGTTCGCGCCGCCATATCGGTCGTCTTCGGAGTGGGTGGGGTCTACTTGTGGGTCAACCACAAGGCCAAGAAACGTATGAACCTCATCGAAGAGCAACTGCCCGACGCGGTTGAGCTGATGGTTCGGTCGCTGCGCGTGGGCCACCCCTTTGTATCGGCCATCCAGATCGTCGCAAAAGAGGTCGGCGACCCGATCGCCACCGAGTTCGGCATCATCGCGGATGAAAGCGCATATGGCCGCGACGTTGGCGAAGCCCTCAAGGAAATGGCACAGCGCCTCGACATGCAGGATCTCCGCTTTCTTGCCGTCGCTGTCTCAATTCAGCAGCAATCCGGCGGTAACCTAGCCGAAATTCTTGCTGGTCTGGCAAAAGTAATCCGCGCGCGGTTCCGCCTGTTTCGGCGGGTCAAGGCGATCACAGCCGAAGCGCAATGGTCCGGCAAGTTCTTGTCGGCGTTTCCGTTGTTCTGCCTGATGTTCATCATGGTGAAGGACCCGCACTACTATGACGTGGTTCTCGATCACCCTTGGTTCATTCCGGCATGTTTCTTCGTCGGCATCATGCTGACGCTCAACCTGTTCGTTATGCGCGCGCTGACGAACATCAAAGTGTAAGGGGCCGACATGGAATTCCTGACCAAGACCAATGACCTGCTGACCGAGCACCTTGGTGAGTTCGGCCCTCTGATCGCAGTTGGCGTGCTTGGGTTGTTCATGATCCTTCTGACGGTTCCGGTTCTGTTGAACCAGAAAGAAGACCCCCTCAACAAACTCAAGCGCGACACCGCACCGAAAGCGCCTCCAAAAGGTAAAAAAGATCAACTGCGCCAAGCCGGCCGCAACGAACAGCTTGAAAAATTCGCGGGTTTCCTGGAGCCGAAAGACGCCGAAGAGTTGTCCGCGATCCAACTCAAGCTGCGTCAGGCTGGTTATCGTTCGAAGGACTCTGTACGATTCTTCCATTTCGCACAATTTGCGTTAGGAATTCTTGGGTTACTGATCGGAACACTGTTTGTCACCGTTTTGGCCAGCGGGCAGGAATTCAGCGGACAACAGATAGCCATCCGCCTTCTCACCCCTGGGTTCATCGGTTACTTCTTGCCGAAATACTGGATCACCCGCCGGGTCGCGACCCGCAAAGAGAATATAACCTCCGGATTTCCGGACGCGCTGGACATGATGCTGGTCTGCGTCGAAGCGGGTCAGTCGCTTGATCAGGCGATTGTCCGTGTCGCAGCAGAGATGCACGTCTCCTACCCTGAGATTGCCGAGGAGTTCGAGATTGTCGCCCACGAATTGAAGGCGGGAAAGGAAAAGGACAGGGTTCTCAGGGACATGGGCACACGTTGCGGGGTTCAAGACGTATCGTCCTTCGTTACGGTGATGATCCAATCGGCGACCTTTGGCACTTCGATCGCGGAAGCCCTGCGCGTTTATGCCGATGAAATGCGCGACAAACGCGTCATGCGCGCCGAAGAGGCCGCAAACAAGTTGCCAACGAAAATGACCCTCGCCACAATGATGCTGACGGTTCCGCCGCTGTTGGTCATTCTGGTTGGCCCCTCGGCGCAAGGCATCGCGAATCTGAAAAGCATCGGCGCAGGCAACTGATAATGTTCAATCCGGGCGTGTGCGGGCCCAAATATCGAGGCAGAAAGTTAGCGGTCATCGCCATATTGACAGCGATGACCGCTTGCACGTCCAATAGTCTGCCCGACACCCCTTACCCACCCGGTTTTGATCCATGGGGCGAAGAGGTAGAACCTCTGATCGTGGCGCATCGTCTCATGGAATCCGGTGAATACGAATTGGCCCTGAACGCCTTTTCCCGTGCGGCACTGAAGGAAGGAATGACAACCGAGATCGTAACCGGCATGGGTACGGCCAATCTGGGGTTGGGGCGTCTCGGACAATCCGAAAAACTGCTCAGGCGAGCGGTCGAAGAGGCCCCGGACTGGCCTGAGGCCTGGAACAACCTTGGTGTAGTTCTGGTGGAAACCCGACAGTATCCCGAGGCCGCATTGGTGTTCAAGAAGGCTTATGCGCTGGACAATGGCGAAAGTGACGCAATACGCGACAATTTACAGTTAGCTCTCGCAAAAATGGAAAATCCTGTTACCATCTCCGAAAAAGAAGAATTCAAACTGGTGCAGCGGGGACAGGGCGATTTTGTCCTGCGCAGAACACCATGATCGAGGCAAGAGCAGTAAGGGACGCAAAAAATGCGCCACTCCATCCTGATTCCAAGCATGCTTGCATGCGGGCTGACGCTGGCAGCCTGCGCAGATAAAGGCGAGGAAACCGTCGACAAGACCCTGCAGGACATCAATGTCATCGACGAAACCAACCTCAACGACGTCATGTTGAGCGTCGCAGACCCGAATGAGGCGGTCGCATATTTTCAGCGGGCATCGGCGGCCAATCCCGACCGCGCTGACCTACAACGCGGTCTCGCCTATTCCTTGGGTCGTGCAAAACGCAGCACCGAAGCCGCTGCCGCCTGGTCCAAGCTGGTGAAGATGAACGGTTCGACCACCGAAGACAAGGTCAGCTACGCCGACGCTTTGATCCGTTCTGGCGACTGGGCCAAAGCGGAAAGCACTCTGGACACGATCCCGCCGACGCATGAAACTTTCAGCCGCTACCGTCTTGAGGCGATGGTGGCCGACGCGAACAAGGACTGGAAACGCGCGGACTCGTTTTATGAAACCGCTATCGGGCTGACGACACGTCCGGCCGGGGTGATGAACAACTGGGGATACTCCAAGTTGACGCGCGGCCAATATGCCGAAGCAGAACGCCTGTTCAACGAGGCGATCAAGCACGATAAATCCCTGTTCACCGCCAAGAACAATCTGGTTCTGGCGCGTGGAGCACAACGCAACTACGCCCTCCCCGTTGTTCCGATGGATCAGGTCGAGCGGGCAACCCTGCTGCACACGATGGCCCTGTCGGCAATCAAGCAGGGTGACGTGGAAACCGGCAAAACCCTGCTACGCGACGCAATCTCAACCCATCCGCAACACTTTGAAGAAGCCGTAAGATCGCTGGACGCTTTGGAGAGCGCCTGAGCAATGGAAATTCCTTCGACGGCAGCAATTTGGTTCTTGCCATTTGTGCTGCCGGTTTGCCTGTACGTTGCCTTTACCGATCTGCGCGAGATGAAGATCAAGAACCAGGCGAATACGGCGCTATGCGGGATCTTTATCGTCGTTGGCCTCATCGCCCTCCCCATGTGGTCTGGTGATTGGCCGACCGGCACAGTTGGTCCTTTTACATTCTCGCTACCCATCTATGTCTGGCAACTGCTCCATCTGCCGGTCGTGTTGCTGATCGGGTTCCTTCTGAACGCGGGCGGAGCGGTCGGGGCTGGTGACGCCAAGTTCGCCGCTGTCGCAGCCCCGTTTGTCTGGACCTCAGATATCAGGCTGGTTTTGGCCATTCTGGCGGCAGGTTTGCTGGGGGCATTCTTTACCCACCGACTGGCCAAATACACAGCCCTGCGGCGTATCGCGCCCGAATGGAAAAGCTGGGAGGCGGGCAAGCTCTTTCCCATGGGGCTGACTCTGGCCGGAAGCCTGTCCATTTACTTGATTCTGGGAACGATTTATGGGGCGTGAGTGATCATCGACACGCCCCGGCTCTGCCTTTGTGCTGCCACATTGCTGGGCCAGTTTTACCCCGTGCGGTTCCACCCGCGAAACAATACCGGCGAATCTGAACGAACGAGCACCGCTCATGAACATGCAGACCACCACCGTTATGGCGCCACCGCCCCCCAAGGGGCTGGCGGAAATGAAACTTCCACTGGTCATGATGCGGGACATTCTTCTCAAGACCATCTTCCGCAAAAACGTCAACATGGTCACCGAGATTGCCGAGGCCATTTGCCTGCCGGGGTCCGTGACCCAGGAACTGGTGGATATTGCACGAGAGCAGAAATTGCTGGAAGCAACCGGCACCCTCGTCGCCAATGCCGGCAACGAGATGGGGTACCAGTTGACCGACGCCGGCAAGGCACGGGCGCTGGATGCACTCAGCCAGTCGGAGTATTTCGGTGCGATGCCGGTGCCGCTGGACGTTTATCGCGAACAGGTCAAGCGCCAGTCGATTCGCAATATTCAAGTGACTCGGGAACAGCTCGTCAAAGCGATGGGGCATCTGGTTTTGCCAGACAGTTTGCTGGATCACCTTGGCCCTGCGGTCAGCGCCGGCAGGTCGATCCTGATGTATGGCCCCCCGGGCAACGGTAAGTCCTCCATCTCAAACGGTATTCGCGATGCGCTGGGCGATCATGTCTATGTTCCCCGCGCCATAGAATATGCCGGTCAGGTGATCACGGTCTATGACCCGATCGTGCACAACCTGATCGAACAGGAAACGGACGATCCCAACAGCCTGCGCCGCCGCAAGCGTTTCGACACCCGTTATGTGATGTGCGAAAGACCGACGGTGATTACCGGCGGTGAACTGTCGCTCAGCATGCTGGATCTGGTCTATAACCCAACCGCGCGCACCTATCAGGCGCCGCTTCAGCTGAAATCGACCGGGGGCATCTTTATCGTCGATGACCTTGGCCGCCAAACCGAACCGCCGCAGGCGCTGGTCAACCGCTGGATCGTGCCGCTGGAAGAAAACAAGGATATTCTCGGCCTGCAATCCGGTGAAAAATTCGAAGTTCCCTTCGACACGCTAGTGATCTTTTCAACCAACTTTCACCCGAATGAAATCTTCGACATGGCGGCCTTGCGCCGGATCTTTTTCAAGATCAAGATCGATGGCCCGAACCAGGAGAATTTCCTGAAGATCTTTGCCATGGTTGCCCGCAAGCGCGGCATGCCACTGGATGAGTCGGCGCTGGTTCATCTGCTCAAGGTCAAATATCCGACGATCAACAACATCTATGCGAACTATCAACCGATCTTTTTGATCGACCAGATGATTGCCATCTGCGAGTTCGAGGGTATTCCCTATCAAATGTCGCCAGAACTGATCGACCGGGCCTGGGCTAACATGTTCGTGAGGGACGAAGAGATCGTCAAGTGATCGGTCTGGCCGGTTGCGGCCGCATGGGCGCTCCGATGCTCGCCGCCCTGCGCCGCGCTGGCTTTGACGCCCGGGGATTCGATATCCGTGATCCGGCCGAGTTCGGGGTGTTGCAGCCTTTTGTTACCAATGACGCGACCGCGTTTGGGCAGGGTTTGCACACCTTGCTGACTGTTGTTCGGGACGTGCCGCAAACTGAGGATGTTCTGTTTCAGGCTCAGGGTTTCGTCGATGCGCCGGACTTGAGCCGGATCATACTTTGCTCGACGCTCTCTCCTCGATACGTGCGTGAATTGCGCGAGCGGGTTCCCGACAGGATCAGCCTGATCGACGCGCCGATGTCGGGGGCGCAGATCGCCGCGCAAGAGGCGCGGTTGTCATTTATGCTGGGCGGTAACGTTGGGGATCTGGACGCAGCGCAGCCGTTGTTTGACGCCATGGGTAGGTATTATCACCGTATGGGGCCATACGGCATGGGGATGCAGGCCAAGGTTCTCAACAACCTTCTGGCGGCCTCAAACACGGCGATCACACGGCTGGTTCTGGACTGGGCACACCAAGCCGGGCTGGACCAGCACAAATTGTTGAACCTCATCCATACAAGCTCGGGCCAGAACTGGTTCGCTTCCGGGTTCCAAGAGATCGAATTCGCACAGAACGGATATCAAGACGACAACACGATCGGCATTCTTGTAAAAGACGTCGAAAGCGCTCTTGATGCTGCTCCGGACGGGGCGGGAATAGGTCTTTTCCGATCTCTCCAGAACCTTTTGCGGGATCTCGAACCGCATAAATGATCATCTTTGCCGGATTCTATCCGACCGGCAAAGCGCCCTGCGCGCCCTCCCTGAAACACGCAAGGCGCCTCCCTCCGCAAGTCTTGGTTCAGTCGCAGAGGAACCGGAGCCTGTTACCGACATTTGGTCGCTCTGCCCTGAGCACTTGTCAGATCGCGTAACGGCATCAAGAACGTTATCAAACCCACGCCAGCCGGCTTGTCCGTATTACTCTTGAAAGCTTGGACCCAGACTGCTTTCTGGACATCGGGCAGAATGGCGGCGCTGGTTTTGATTTCGGGTGCCGGGTTATCCTGATCCTTCTGATGCAGCGCAGCACCGGCCGATTGCGTGACCGCTGTTACGCATACGGCGGTGGCAACGATGGCCGCAATGAATTTGGTGTTTGCTTTCATGCCCGTTCTGCCTTCTACGACGATTTTCCCAGCACAACGGATATATGGCGCCCACGGCTGATCGGGACCTGTCCTTACAATTAAGTTTTCTTCACATTACCGATATGACCGCCTCCCTGACCCCATCCGCCAGAACACAAATCCCGGTCGCAACAGGCCCCTGCAGCACGACTTCAAGGGACAACAGGGCAATTTGACATTCCCGTCTCGCAGGGTTTCAATCAAGGTTCCTTCAGCGGCGGCCAGATTGCGCAGATATGTTTGCTGCGGCGAGATAGGTGGAAAAAGACGTTAGACCGCAGTTTAAATCCGATACTGTAAGAGTTTACGCTTGGACGAATCGAACACCTCCCGTAAAGGGCGGCGCACATCCACAGGCTTCAAACCACAGGGGACATGGTTGATTGAAACAGACGTCTGACGCACCGCATTCCGTTTATGGCGTGGAGAAATGGGGCAAAGGTCTCATAGAGGTGACTGAGGACGGCGAGATCGGCCTTCGTAATCCCCTTGCCCCCGATGCGGCCGCCATCAGCCTGCCGGGCATTCTGCACGATCTTGATCAACGTGGCATCCGGGCACCGATGCTGCTTCGGATCAGTTCATATCTGGAAAACGAGATTGCCCATATCAACGAAAGCTTTGCCGAGGCCATCGCGCGCACCGGGTATCGCGGCCAGTATCGCGGCGTATTCCCGATCAAGGTGAACCAGCAGGCACAGGTGATCGACCGGATCGTCGAGTTCGGACAGAAATACAATTACGGGCTCGAAGCGGGTTCGAAACCTGAACTCGTCATCGCGCTGGCGCACCGTCTGGCGCGCGAGGCGCTGATCGTCTGCAACGGCGTCAAGGATGCCGAGTTCATCCAGCTTGCCATCCTCAGCCGCAAGATCGGCTTTAACACCGTAGTCGTGCTGGAAAGCCCGAAAGAAGCCGACACCGTGATCGAGGTCTATAACGAGCTGGGCATCGAACCCTTGCTGGGCGTGCGGGTGAAGCTCACCAACCAGATCAGCGGCAAATGGGAAGAAAGCTCGGGCGACCGCTCGGCTTTTGGCATGAACACTGATCAGCTGGTGTCGGTGGTGGACAAGCTGAAAGCAGCCGGTTTGCTGCATTGCCTGAAGCTTCAGCATTCACATCTGGGCAGCCAGGTGCCCGACGTCAACGACGTGCGCCGCGCCGTTGGCGAAGCCTGCCGGTATTATACCGAACTCACGCGCGAAGGCGTGCCGCTCGGTCATCTTGATCTCGGTGGCGGTATGGGCGTGGATTACACTGGCGAAAAAAAGGCCACCGAGAACTCGATCAACTACACGGTCGAGGAATACTGTGCCAATGTTGTCGAAACCGTGGCCTACGCGATGGACGAGGCCGAGGTGGACCATCCCACGCTGGTCACCGAAAGCGGCCGCGCCGTCGTAGCGACCTCGTCGATGCTGGTCTTCAACGTCCTTGAATGCACGCTTTATGACGCGCCGAACGGGCCTGACGTACATCCCGGCGACCACCATCTGGTGTCGGATCTGGCCGCCGTGCACGGCTATCTCAGCCATGACCGGCTGCAAGAATGCTGGAACGACGCCACCTTTTACCGCAACGAGTTGCGAGCGCTGTTCCGGCGCGGCTATGTCGACCTGCGCCAGATGGCACGGGCCGAGCGCATCTACCTGTCTCTGATGGCCCGTATCAAAGCACTCGTCGCCACGGAAGAGGGGGAAACAGATGTCGATGCCCAACTTGAAAAGCTGGCCGATATCTATCACTGCAATTTCTCGCTGTTCCAGTCGCTGCCCGATGTCTGGGCCATCGACCAGTTGCACCCGATCGTGCCGCTGCAGATGTTGAACCAGGTCCCTGACCGTCGTGCCGTGCTTAGCGACATCACCTGCGACAGCGACGGCAAGATCGGCCGTTTCATATTGGCGGAGGGCGTTTCGCCCAGCCTGCCGGTCCACACGCTGCCCGAAGAAGACGATTATTACATGGGCGTGTTCTTTGTCGGGGCCTACCAGGAAACCCTTGGCGATCTGCACAACCTCTTTGGCGACACCAATGTGGTCACCATCGATCTGCGCGCCGATGGCGGGTTCGACCTGCTGCACGAGCAGGAAGGCGACACCATCTCCGAGGTTCTGGCCTATGTCGAATTTGACCCGGCCGATTGTGTCGCCGCCTTCCGCAAGATGGTGGACGAGGCGATCTCGACCGGCACGCTGAAGGCCAAGGACCGCAAGACCCTGATGAGCGCCTACCGCGACTCGATCAACGGCTACACCTATTACGAATAACCCCCTGTGAGAGGAGACACCCCATGGGCAAAACACTGGTTGTCGGCGCAGGTGGCGTCAGTCACGCCGCCGTGCACAAGATGGCTATGAATTCGGATATTTTTACCGAAATTACGCTGGCCAGCCGCACCAAGTCGAAATGCGACGCCATCGCGAAATCGGTCAAGGAGCGCACCGGGGTAGAGATCAAAACCGCCGCACTCGACGCCTACAGGGTCGCCGACACCGTCGCCCTGATCAAGCAGACCGGCGCCGAAATCCTTGTGAACCTCGCCCTGCCCTACCAGGACCTCGTGCTGATGGATGCATGCCTCGAGGCCGGCTGCCACTACCTCGACACTGCAAATTACGAGCCCGAGGACGTGGCCAAATTCGAATACCACTGGCAGTGGGCGTACCAGGACAAGTTCAAGGAGGCGGGCCTGACCGCCATTCTCGGTTCGGGCTTCGATCCGGGCGTCACCTCGGTCTTCGCCACATGGCTCAAGAAACACAAGCTCGACACCATCCGCCAGATCGACGTTCTGGATGCCAATGGCGGCTCGAACGACCAGGAATTCGCCACCAACTTCAACCCGGAAATCAACCTGCGCGAAGTTCTGGCCGAAGTGCGCCACTGGGAAGACGGCGAATGGAAAACCAGCCCTGCCATGACCACCAAGGTCGAGTTCGACTTCCCCGCCATCGGTCCCAAGAACATGTACCTGATGTATCACGAGGAACTGGAATCGCTTTCGACCCACTTCCCCGAAATCGAACGCGCCCGTTTCTGGATGACCTTCGGCGACGCCTACATCACCCATGCCAAGGTTCTGGAAAACGTCGGCATGACCCGCATCGACCCGGTCATGCATGACGGACACGAGATCATCCCGATCCAGTTTCTCAAAACCCTTCTGCCCGATCCCGGCGATCTGGGCGCGGAAACCAAAGGCAAGGCCTGCATCGGCGACATCGCCACGGGTCAGGCCAAGGATGGCTCGGGCGAGAAAACCTATTACATCTACAATATCTGCGATCATCAGGAGTGCTACGCGGAAGTCGGCAGCCAGGCCGTCAGCTACACCACGGGTGTCCCCGCCATGATCGGCGCGGCGCAGGTGCTGAAAGGCAACTGGGTGCAACCAGGCGTCTGGAACATGGAGCAACTCGACCCCGACGATTTCATGGACATGCTGAACGACCATGGCCTGCCATGGCAGGTTCATGAACTCGACGGCCCGGTCACCTTCTGATCCGCGTCAGCTTCATCTGGCCCTAAATATCCCGGGGGTCCGGGGGCAGCGCCCCCGGCCTCTCCACTTCAAGGAGACGCCGGACATGTCCGACATGATGACCACTCAGGCAGGCGATGCCGGAGCTTTCCGCGCCTTCGATCTCAATCGAGTCCCAACCCCCTGTTTCGTGGTCGATGAAAAAGCGGTTCAGCGAAACCTTGAGACGCTTGCGGATATTGGCGCCCGCTCCGGGGCGCATGTCCTAAGCGCACTCAAGGCGTTTTCAATGTTCTCACTGGCCCCGCTGGTGCGCCAGTACCTCGGCGGCACCTGCGCCAGCGGCATCTACGAGGCACGTCTGGGCCGCGAGGAATATGGCGGCGAGGTCGCAACCTTCTGTGCCGGCTATAAGGACAGCGACATCGACGAGATCATTGCGCTCAGCGACCACATCATCTTTAACAGCCCCGCCCAAAAGGACCGCTTCCTCGGCAAATGCCGCGCGGCTGGCAAACAGGTAGGCTTGCGCATCAACCCGGAACACTCCGAAGGCGAGATTCCAAAATACGACCCCTGTGCCCCCTGCTCGCGGCTGGGTACCCCTGTCAGCCAGTTGACTAAAGAAGCCCTGAACGGCGTCGACGGCCTGCACATGCACACGCTTTGCGAGCAAGGATTCGAACCGCTCCAGCGCACATGGGCCTCGGTCGAACCAAAGCTCGCACCTTTCATCGGTGGCCTCAAATGGCTCAACTTCGGCGGCGGTCATCACATCACCCGCGACGACTATGACCGCGACGGGCTGGTTGCCCTCATCAAGGGCATTCGCAGTAAACACGGCATCGACGTCTATCTCGAACCCGGCGAGGCTGTGGCTCTGGACGCGGGCATTCTGGTCGGCGAAATCCTCGACCTGCCGCAGAATGGTATGAACCTTGCCATCACCGATATCTCTGCCACCTGCCACATGCCCGACGTGATCGAGGCTCCCTATCGCCCCGCGCTGATGGACGAGGCACACGCAGGCCACATCTATCGCCTCGGCGGTCCGTCCTGCCTGGCCGGCGACGTGATCGGGGATTATACATGGGCCGAACCGCTGCGGATCGGGCAGCGCTTTGCCTTTCTCGATCAGGCGCATTACTCGATGGTCAAGACCAACACCTTCAACGGTGTGCCCTTGCCCACGATCGCGCAATGGAACAGCGAAACCGACGAACTGAAGATCGTCAGACAGTTCGGATTCCAGGACTTCAAGGACCGCCTTTCATGAGCATCTTTCTCGACAGCGAACTGACCGACGCCGAGCGCACAGAAACCGCACGTTTCCGCGTGATCCCTGTACCGTTGGAACGCACCGTTTCCTATGGATCCGGCACAGCAAATGGCCCCTCCGCGATCATCGAGGCCTCGAACGAGCTTGAGCGGATCGTCGGTACCGCTGAGCCTTGCGCCGACGGTATCATAACGGAACCACCGCTGGATTGTGACGCCCCCCTGCCAGAGGTGATGGAGCGTCTCGCGACCCGCACCGAGGCGGCGGTTCGCGCTGGCAAGGTTCCTGTCACGCTGGGGGGCGAACATTCTCTCAGCTATGGTGCGGTCATGGGCGTGGCGCGCGCGCTGGGTCAACCGGTCGGCATCGTCCAAATCGACGCCCACGCGGATTTGCGCATCGCCTATCAGGGCGAAAAGCATAGCCATGCCTCGGTTATGCATCTGCTGGCCGAAGAAGGCATCTCTCTGGCGCAATTCGGTGTCCGCGCGCTGTGCTCGCAAGAGGCGGAAAGCCGCGAACGCAACTCCGTCTTCCATGTGGACGCCGAAGAGCTGGTGACCGGCAATATCCACAGCGTCGATCTGCCCGAGGATTTCCCCGAACTGGTCTATGTCAGTTTTGACGTCGACGGGTTGGACCCTTCGCAAATGCCGGCCACAGGTACGCCGGTGCCCGGCGGCCTTGGCTATTATCAGGCGCTGCACCTTGTGGAACACGCGCTCGAGGGGCGCAGATGCGTGGGCTTCGACGTTGTTGAACTGGCGCCCGACGGCAATGCCGCGTGGAATTTCACCGCCGCCCAGATCGTTTACCGGTTGATGGCCGCCTGCTAAACGCCAGCCAGAATTGCCGGACGGGTGGAGCTGTCCCGCCCGGCGTGGTCGTCAGTCGAGTTTGCCGTCTTCGGCGGTCTCGTTCAGTTCCATATGCCCGCCACTCTTTGACAAAAGCTTGCGCAACATCGGCTCAAAGAATTCCAGAGGCTTGGTGGGATAATCCGGATCAAAGGCGCACTGGTCATAGTCGTGGCAAAACTGGCGGCAATCCTCCCAATAGGGGCTGTCGCGATACTTGTCGCGCGCGTTCCTGTCACCACCCAGGAAATGATTGTAGTAGTAACCCTGAAACACGCAGTGATGCTTCAGAATCCAATAGGTTCTTTCGCTGACATAGGGCTTCATCATCGCTGCCGACAATTCACCGTGGTTGTAGGGGGACAGGATATCACCCACGTCATGCACCAGCGCGGCAATCACAATTTCATCGTCTGCCCCATCCTCGTAGGCGCGCGTAGCCGCCTGAAGGCAGTGCTGATAGCGGTTCACCGGATAGGGCGTCCATTCCTCGTCGAGCGACCGGATGGCGTCGAGGATGCGATCCGGCAAGGCCGCGTTATAGTCATCTTCGTAATCCATGACCGCCAGGAAATCTTCCTTGGTGGCGTTCTCGAAACTGGTCCAGGTGGGTTTGTGGTTTTTGTCCAGCATTGCGGTTTCCTGCTGCTAATGTCGCTCGGACACTTTATCAGCGCACCTAAAAGCAAAAAAATGAATTGATTTTATCAATTTGAAACGAAAATATTTTCAAATGCAGATCAATGCGCTGAAAACCTTTCTATCAGTGGCCGAAACCGGAGGGTTTCATGCGGCCGCGCGCAAGATGAACGTCACGCAGACGGCAGTGAGCGCCAGAATACGCGCGCTTGAACAGGCTTTGGGACAAGACTTGTTCACGCGGGGCGCAGGCGGCACGGCACTAACAGAGTTCGGCCATCAGTTCCGCCCCTATGCCGAACAGATGGTCGGGCTGTGGAGTTTTGCAACGCAGGACCTCGCCACTCAGGCCCCAAATCGCCTGTCGATCCGGCTGGGTGCGCAACTCAGCATCTGGGACCCTCTTCTGGTCGATCTGGCCATCAGTCTGGAGCGGAACTTCGGCAAGCTGCTGCTGACGCTGAATTATGACCACGATCTGAACATGGTCGAGGCGGTGTCAACGAATGTGCTGGACGCAGCGCTCACCCACGAAAAACCGCGCAACAAGCAGATTGTGTTCGAAGAACTGCCGCCTGAACGGTTGTTGTTGGTGGAAACGCCCGGCCTTGGGTCGGACGACGACACAATTTTCGTCAATCTCGAGCTTGGCGACCTTTATCAGCATCATGTTCGCACGGTCGCGCGTCAGGCATCGGGGCAAACGATTTTTCTGGGCAATTGCATGATGGCGCTTCGCTATGTGCTGAACCGCGGTGGTCGCGGATATTTCCCGGATTACGTCATCGGCGCATATCTTCGCACCGGCCAGCTGACAGAAGTTCCAGAGGCGCGAGACCTGTTGTTGCCCATGTACCTTGTCACCCGCCCGGACGCTCCACAGCGCCGTCAGTTAAGCGAAATCCTAACCTGTCTCAATACACTGCGCCAGGCGTGAAGGCTGGCACAGCGTTCCGGACCCTACAGAAGCATCTCCAACTTTGCCTGCGGGAACCTGGAAAGGACGTTTGCGGCCTTCTCTGCCGAAAGCAGGCACAAGGCCGTCGAAAGCCCATCCGCCACGGCCGCGCGCGGAGCAGACACCGATACGGTTTGATGCACAGCATACCCACCGCGCGGGTCCAGGATATGACCCTGTTGCGCGCTCAGCATGGTGCCGCTTGGGGTCGATGTGGCTACGGCTCGGTCGCGCAACGTTATCCGCTGACGGACGGTTTCGTCAGGACCGACCAGCCCGACGCTCCAGGCCGAACCGTCGGCATGCGCGCCCAGCGCCGCGATCTCGCCCATGTCCACGAGTACGTCTCGCAACCCGAACGATTTCAACAAATCGGCGATGCGGTCCGTTATCGCGCCCTGCGCAATGCCGTTGAGGGTCAGCCCTGACAGTCCGGGCTGAGCCAGCCGTACGTCGTGCGACGTGACACGAACTCTTTCCCATCCGACCGCGGCGCGGGCCGCGTCGATTTCGGCCTGCCTTTTGCCCAAAGCCAGCGCCATCCACAACGGCTGTACACTGGGATCGAATGCCCCATCGGTCGCCTCGTTCAAAGAAGAACACAGGCTGAGGATATCCAGCAATTCCGGCGCGGGGTCTTGAAGGTACCCTAGCGCGTTCAACTGGCTGAGCTGAGAGTCCGGGCGGTATAGGCTGAAAATCCGTTCCAGCCGCTCCAATTCCGCCTCGATTGCGGCGAAGATGGGCGCAGCCTGCACCTCATCAAGTCCTTCAAGGCGCAGGCTGGCCCCCGCGCCCAGCGAAATGCCACGCCACCGGGCAACCGGTGCAGCGAATGCACCCGTGGGCAGCGCCGCGCAGGCGGCGGAAACGGTCAGAAAGCGGCGGCGTGAAACAAGTGTCATGCCGGTGTCTCCAGCGTCAGGTCCAGATCGACGGGGCCAAGAACCTCGGCCTCGGGAATGTCAGACAGCGGCAGGGCCTTGCCGCCGTATTGGTCGATAAATGTCATCGCGGCGGCAGGATCGGCAAAGGGAACGACCTCGGGCGCGCCCATTCCGCCTGCCACATTGGCGCCAACGACAAAGGTAGCGGCACCGGCATCGATCCAATTGGATATACCGGGGTTCGCCCAGTTTTGCGCGGCCCCCATGTCGCTGACATAGACGGCCGTTATTTCGGCATCCCGCTCCGGTCCCTTGAGGTAGGCCAGCATGTCCCGCACCTGCGCAAAGAACAGCGGCGCAGGATGGCCTTCCAGGTGGATCTGGCCCTTGGGTCCACCGTGTTCGGCGACATTCATCTGGCAGAAGTAGCTGAGCGCGACCTCGGTCAGGTCAACCGGCGCAGGGGGCGCGGCGGCCTGTTCCTCCTTGCATGCAGAAAGCGCGAACAGAGCAATCAGGGCGAGGCGTCTCATGGTTCGACCCTCCGGAAAGCGAGACGGGCCAGGGCAAAGCCCAGCACCGGCCAGATCAACAGCGAAGCCGGAGCGGCCCACACAGGCAGCGCCTGCGCCGCGCCGGTCATGCCCGAAGCCATTGCCACGCTTTCGGTCGCGGCGATGTTCCAGAGACGGAATGCGTCGGCCGGGTTAGCCACCATCACCCATGGAAAGACGGATTGGGTGAAGTTGCCGCTTTTGTCCATGACCACGGCCCCCAAAAGCCCCAGATCATAGAGAACGACAAAGATGAGCCAGAGCCCGGCCGACAGACCTGCCGCCGCCGTGGCGCCCCGTGCCAGGGCCGACAGCAGGTAACCCAGCGCCAGAAACACGGCGCCTAACAGGATCGAAGTCACGATAAGACGCGCCAGCGCCAACAGGCTTTCCGGCCCCGCACCGCCGAACCATGCCGCCACCGCCCCGGCAGTGCCAAAGCCGACGGCCATGGCAAAGGCCAGTGCCGCAAGATGCGCGGTGAACTTGCCCAACAGGATTTCACCACGCCCTGCAGGATAGGACAGCAGCAAGGCCAGGCTGCCCCGATCCACGTCGCCGGCGATGGCGTCGAATGAAATCATCAGGGCCAGCAGCGGCGCGAGGTAGACCGACAGCGTGGTCATCGACGCCACAGATACTGTCAGCATGTCGACACCCAGCGTACCAGTCGGCGCGCTGCCGGCAAATGTCAGCGCCAGCGCAAACAGCACCATGATCAGCGTCGCCACCAGCAGCCAGCGGTTTCGGCGCAATATCAGCATTTCGGCGCGGGTTATGGCAAGAAACCGAGTCATTGCAGGCCCTCCCGTGCGTAGTGACGATAGAGATCTTCCAACTTGGGCGGTGTCATCTCGACATCTGCCACTGCATCGCCCAGCCCTGCAATCCGACGCAGGGCCTGCATCTTGTCCGCAGGCGAACAAAGCAATTCGACCGATGCGCCATTGACGCGGCTGCCGCCCAGTTCTGCAGCCAGAGCCTCGGCATTTTGCGACGCGCGCACGCGCAGCCGGATCGGCAGCCCCGCCAGTTCCGACAGATTCGACAAGGTATCATCTGCTACCTTCACGCCCCTGCGCAAAATGGCGATGCGGTCGGTACGGGCCTCGACCTCGGTCAGGGCGTGGCTGGCGATCAGCACTGCTGTGCCATGCCCCGCCAACTCGTCGATGATAGCGTAAAGATCCTGGCGCGAGATCGGATCAAGCCCGCTGGTAGGTTCGTCCAGCAGGGCCACTTTGGGGCGGCCCAACAGAACCTGCGCCAGCCCGAGACGCTGCCGCATTCCCTTGGAATAGGTGCCGATGCGACGATCCAGGGCTTCACTCAGTCCGACACGATCAAGCAGACTGGCAATGTCGGCTTTCTCTCCAGACAAGCTGGCGAACAGGCTCAGTTGCTCACGCCCGGTCAGGGCAGGATGGAACGATACCGCCTCGGGCAAGTAGGCCGTATCGCGCCGCGCGGTCGCGCTGCCGGGATGGGCATCGCCGACACGGATCGATCCGCCGTCGATGGGGATCAGCCCAAGAATGGATTTGATCAGCGTCGACTTGCCCGCTCCGTTGTGACCCAACAGCGCCACGCGCTCGCCGGGGGCAAGGGTCAGGTCAACGTCGCTCAGAACGCGGTTGGGGCCGCGATCCTTGCATACTTTCTGAATAGTCAGGGCCTTATCCGTCATGAGGCACCTTTTGCATTGCTAGGGGTTTCGGGGCTTGCATCAGGGGATTGCTGTCGATCACGCCACCCGGCAACAATGCCGGAAAGGCCGATTGCGACCAGCGCACCAGTTGCACGGCCGGGGAGCCGAGCAACAGTTTGGCTGCGGGTTGAGTCCACAACACCTGATCCATGCTATCGTTGGGGCGATAGGGGGCGTCGGCGACACCGTCGCCGTTCACGTCATAGGCCGCAAAATCGGACCAATAGTTGCCGCGACCGTCCTCGGACCATTCGACCCAGCGGGTCGATACGTATTTAACCTGTGTGCGGTTGCCGACAAACGCATTGCCGACAATCCTGTTGCCCTCGGACCCGGCGGTGAAATGGATGCCGATGCCGCACCCTTCGAACCAGTTGTCCGAGAATTCGTTCTTGTTGGCATTGTAGAGGAAGGTGCACTTTTCCTTGGCCCCCTTCACCACATTGCCCGAGATCACGCTCTGGTTGGCATAGTTCAGCATGACTCCGTGTTCCCGATCGCCGATCGAGACGTTGTCGGTAATCTTCACCCGTTTGGTGAACATCACGGCATAGCCAAGATCGTTGCCGATTGAAACATTGCCCGAGACCTCGGAATTGTCGGCGTACATGTAGTGTACGGCAAAGCGAAGGTCGCGAAACAGGTTGTTCGTGAACGTGTTTTTCTTGGACGAATTCACGAAGATCCCGTCGCGGCCATATTGGATGTCATTGCCATCGACCACCGCGCCCGGAGCGTTCCAGACATAGACGCCATTGCCACGCGAATTCATGTGGCGGTCCTGGCGACCTTCGATCCGGTTGCCCTTCACAAGGCTGTCTCTGGCCCCGTGAATGTCGACGCCATAGAGGTTGCCGATCAGAACGTTATCCTCGACCACCGGCGCTTTGGCCGTCTTGGTCAGCTTGATGCCGCTGTCGATCCCTTCATGATCCGAGCCCGAGCCGATCACTGTCAGACCGCGCACGGTTACACCCGGCCCGGTGATGGTGATGACGCTGCCTGCGCCCTGTCCGTCGATAGTGGCCTGCCCCAGCCCGTCGATGGTGACGGGCCGGTCCAGAACCAACTGCTCTGTGTAAACGCCTGGCGACAGGCGAAGGGTGTCTCCCTCCTCCGCCTGCGCCAATGTCTCAGCAATGGCCCCTGCCCGATTGGGTACATCCCATTCCGCCGCCCAGAGGGGCGAGCCGAGCAGGAGCGGTATCAGCAGGGACCAGCGCATGGGTTATGCTCCCCGCGGCTCGACGAACATCCGGCCGCGCATCTCCATGTGAAGCGCGTGGCAGAACCACTGGCAGTAGAACCAGTGCACGCCCGGACGGTCGGCAATGAACGTGACCGAGGCGGTGGCCTGCGGCGCAACTTCCATCGCGATACCGAAGTTCGACAGGCAGAAGCCGTGGGTCACATCATCCACGTCATCCAGGTTGGTGACATAGACCGTCACTTCATCACCTTGTTTGACGGTGAACTTCTCCATGCTGAACACGGGCGCGGTCGAGGTCATGTAGACCCGCACTTTGTTGCCATCCCGGATCGGTTCCTCGGCACCTTCGTCCAGATCGACACCGTCAGCGGCAGCCTGCGCACGCGCCTCTTCCCACATCGGGTCGTTGCGGTCCCAGACGTTGACCGGGTTCACCTTGGACCGGTGAACAATGATCGAGTCATGCGGTTCGGCAAAGGTCGGGCCGTCATGGACCACCTTCATCTTGTCACCGGAGATATCGATCAGCTGCTCATTCTCGGGCTTCAGCGGGCCTACGTTCAGGAAGCGGTCCTTCGAGAACTTGTTCATCGAAATCAGCCACTTGCCGTCGGCTTCGGCAGTTTCACCCATCGAGGTCGAGTTGTGACCCGGCTGGTAATGCACGTCGACCTTGTCGACGATCGGGTCAACATCGGCACCTGCATAGGCCTCGATCGCCTTGGCGATGTTCCACTTCACCACCTGGCTGTCCAGGAACAGGGTGGTATAGGCGTTGCCCTTGCCGTCGAACGCAGTGTGAAGCGGGCCAAGACCCAGCTGCGGCTCGGCGACAACAGCAGAACGCGGATCGGCGTTTTCGCTGAACAGCGCATCGACCTTTTCCACATCGATCACGGACACGGTCGGCGACAGCTTGCCGTTGATCATGATGTGTTTCTTGTCGGGTGCTGCGTTCACACCGTGCGGCGAGTTCGGGATCGGGATGTACCGGGTCAGGTTTCCACCCGCCTCTTTACGTCCGTCCACGACCTTGACGCCGTTCAGTTCCTGATAGTTCCCGGCCGCTACGGCCTCTTCGATACCTTTGAGGTTGAACACGACCACATGGTCCAGCTCGTTCTCGGTCATCTCGGCCAGGTTCATACCCATTTCCGAGTTGTACGAGGTCGAGAAGGCGTATTTGCCCTGATAGTCGCAGTCGGTGTTGTCGAGGTTGCCCGACACCATCACCTGCCACGCGATTTCCATCGTATCACCGTCGATGGCGGTAAAGATGTTCACGTATTGCGACGGATCATCAAGGATCGAGCCATCATTGACCAGCGGTGCCTCGTGTTCACCATTGGCGAAAATATAGCCGGTGCGCGGGTATTTCTGTGGGCGCAGGCCGTGGATGTCGTGCGCGTTCGGGATCTCGATGATCTTGTCGCATTTCATCACGTCACAACGCACACGGGCCACGCGGGTGTTGGCTTTGTCGTTCATGAACAGATAACGGCCATCATAGGTGCCGTCGGTGAACGACATATGCGGGTGGTGCAGGTCGCCGTTGTCATAGGTGACCTTGCCGTTCGCAGCCAGGTATTCCTTGGTTTCAGGCAGCAGGCCTTCGGTCAGAACCTTCAGCGACTCGTTGGTCTGGCCCCAGCCCGTGGCCGAGCAGCGGTTGAACACCGGCACCCGCATCAGTTCGCGCATGGACGGCACGCCCAGAATGCGCAACTCGCCGGACTGGCCCGAGGACCAGAAGCCGTAATATTCGTCCAGCTCACCTGGCTCCAGGCTTGCATTGGCCGCGGCAGATGCCTCGCGGGCGGTCATCAGGGTCGAGCCCAGACCGGTGCCGGCCAGCACCGCGCCAGTGGCGGATGCTCCCAACAATCCGCGGCGGGTGACGTTCAGTTTTTTATCGTGTTCCGACATGATCGTTCCTCCTTTCAGGAAACTTCTTGCGGTTTGGCGTTTGGATGGTTCGCCGGTGGTTGTCCGAGCGGGGTCTTGAGATCGACCGACCCTGTCTTGGCCCGCCGTTTGATCTGGCGGATGACGACGGGACATTTGGTCTCGGACTGATAGAGCACCTGACAATGCAGGCAGGTGACGCACTCGTTCGGATTGATCTCACCGGTGGGGTGGATCGCCTGAACGGGGCATTCATTGGCGCAGGTCTGACAGGGCGTGCCGCAATCTTTGTAGCGGCGCAGCCAGTCGAACATGCGGATACGGGCAGGGATCGCCAGCGCTCCGCCCAGCGGGCAAAGATAGCGGCAATAGAACCGCTCAACGAACAGCCCGATCCCCAGCAGGACCAGCGCAAAGACCACAAACGGCCAGTCGCGCATGAATTTCAGAATGATCGCGGTCTTGAACGGCTCGATCTCGGCATATTGCTCGGCCAGCGGGATCGACACGAAACTCAGACCAAAAAGGCCCAGGAAGATCATGTATTTAGCAGGCCACAGGCGCTCGTTCAGACCCCAAGGCAAAGTCCATTGCGGCACTTTGAACGCCCGCGCGATCTTGTTGGTCAGCTCCTGAAGCGCGCCAAACGGGCACAGCCAGCCACAATAGGCCCCACGGCCCCAGAACAGCAGGGCGGCGGCCACGGCAAACCACTGGATAAAGACCAGCGGATCCAGCAGGAACGCGTCCCACGAGAACCCAGTGCGCAGGCTGCCCGCCAGCGCCATCAGGTTCACCACGCTCAGCTGTGCATTGGCATACCAGCCGATGAAGAACAGGGTCATCGTCAGATAGCCGATACGGAACCAGTAGAACACGCGCGCATTCATCGTGGCGTGGAACTGGAAGAAGAACGTCGCCGTCAGCACCAGCAGCATGACACCAAGCCCGGCAATCTCGACGGTGCGGTCCTTCCAGATTCGTTTCCACAATGCCGCCTTGGCAGCCGCTTCGCCGGTTGCATCATCCACGACCGATGGGGCGGTGACGGGCAACAGGTACTGTTCCGGCAGCTTGTATCCCAGATCGAAGGTCAGAAAGGTCTTTTCCACAGCCCCGACGGCACGCTGCACCAGCAATTGCAGGCGGAACGGCTCGGCCGGGTCAAACTCGGCATCAGCCGGGATCTTGAAAATATCCAGTTCAGTAAAGCTGGGGGCATCCGGTGCTGCAACCTCACCCAGACGGCGCTGCTGCTTGTCGAAGAACCGCACCGAACTGTCGCCCTGGATCAGCTGAATCCGGTCAAAGATCCCACCCCGGACATAGCCCGACCCCTTGAAACTATAGGCCCCGCGACCCAGTACCAGAATGGCCTGTTCGCCTTCGTTCAGCCAGTTGGTCAGGTTCTGGTACTCGGCCTCACCCAGCAGCGACTTGCCGATGGACGGGACCGAGACCAGCGCCATATGCATGTCAATGAAAGTGTCATCCGGCTCACCCTGTTCGGGGCGCTTGATCGCGCGCTGATCCCCGGTGGCTTCAAAGGCAGCATTGACCTGACCGACATCCAGCGTCATGCGCCGGACCGAGCCGTCTCCGGAAAGGGTAGTCCAGTCGTAGACCGCATCCTGCGCCATGTCGACTTCGCGCTGCGGCCCGTCAGCCTGCACCGGGGACAAACCGCCCAGACCCAGCGCGCGGGCCACTTTGATCCCGCCGCGCACAAGGCTGTCATCGATCACCATGATCGTCACGGTCGCGCCCGAGATGATGTCGAGGTCATGCCCCTCACCCCCGGTCTCGGCCTCTCGTTTCAGGTCAAGGCCCGCATAGCCTTCGGTCAGTTCGACCATCCGGGAATTGGGAATGCCGATCAGAACGATGGGTTCGGAATGCTTGACCAGCTGAACGCCGGTCAGAACAGCATCCGCGTCGATGGCGGCAACCACGTGAATGGGTTTGCCGGAATATCCGGTCGTGCCTACAAAGTCCGAAGTCAGAAAAGCCCACGCGATAGTTTCACCGCCTCGAAGGACCGGGGCAACTTTCACGTCGCTGCGTACCGGGCCAAACGCGTCGGCGCCCGGGGCCAGGTCAGCCGGATCAATGTCAGGAAGAAAGCTGGCAAGACTGTCGGCGCGCGCACTGATTGCGACAACGCAGGACAGAACGAGGGCCAGAAGGAAATGGATTGCGCGACTTACGACCACGGCGCACCTCCGGTTACTTGGATTGACGCCATGGACGCGCGCGGGGCGCGTTCGGTTCTGTCTTGGGGCGCGCACGGGGGGCCCCGGCCAGCGGGCCAGAGATGCTGTGACTTGTGCGAAATGTACAGGTCGTGCACCCCCCATTGTTCATTTTGTACAAAACGAAGCGGGTCGATTTGGGGCATCTGCGGCAATGGCGCGGCGGCTGTCACCGCGCACAGGGCGCAGTGCGCGCAGTCCTGGCAGGGGCCGGTGTCGGGGTTATTGTCTTCAGGAGTCACCTGTACCCACACCGCCCCTGCCTCCGAGCAGATTTCCATCCATTCACCCTGCTCCGCGCTCGCCAGCGACGGAGCGACAAGCTGCAACAGCAACAGGAGGATGCCCAAAACCCCAGCCACCGCTTGGAACGCGCGGGCGGTTAGGAAAGGATTAGGGCGACGGGCGAACATGTAAAATCCGACTCGGAATTGGTATACGCCCCGAGTCCTACGCCTGATTTGAATCGGGCAACTTGACTTAGGTCAGGTCCTTGAGCGCAGCCGCATTCAAACCCGCCTTGGCCCGGCTTTTTCGAAAAGCTGGATCGAAATGGAAAAATTCCCTTAGACTGTCCTGAACAAGGCAAACAAAAAAGGGAGGAGAAGATGCTCGACACGACATTGACGGACCAGACGCAGGAATTTCTGGATGCGTTTGGCAAGGCCCTTGAGCAGGGTGACATCGAGGCCGCAACCGGAATGTTTCAGGACGATTGCTATTGGCGGGATCTGGTTTCGTTCACGTGGAACATCAAAACGGTCGAGGGCAAGGCGCAGGTGGCCGACATGCTGCGCCACCAACTGGCCACGACAAAGCCGCGGAACTGGAAAGTTGCCGACGGCGAGCTTGCCGCCGAAGATGGCGGAGTAATCACCGCCTGGATCGAGTTCGAAACGGAGGTGGCGCGCGGCTATGGTCTGTTGCGCCTTAGGGACGGGCGGATCTGGACCCTGCTGACGACGATGGTGGAACTCAAGGGGCATGAAGAGCCGAAGGGTTTCCAGCGCCCGCTGGGAGCGAAACACGGAGCGGGCAAGCACCGCACCACCTGGAAAGAGGAGCGCGAGGCGGAAGAGGCGGAGCTTGGGTACAAGACCCAGCCTTATTGCCTGATCATCGGTGGCGGTCAGGGCGGGATCGCCCTGGGCGCAAGGCTGCGTCAGCTTGGCGTGCCGACCATCATCGTCGAGCGCAACGACCGTCCCGGCGACAGCTGGCGCAACCGCTACAAGTCTTTGTGCCTGCATGACCCGGTCTGGTATGACCACCTGCCCTATATCAAGTTCCCCGAGAACTGGCCGGTGTTTTCGCCCAAGGACAAGATCGGCGACTGGCTGGAAATGTATACCAAGGTCATGGAGCTGAACTATTGGACCCGGACCACGGCCAAATCCGCCAGCTATGATGCGGCGGCCAAGGAATGGACCGTGGTCGTGGACCGCGACGGCGAAGAGGTCGTGCTGAAGCCCAGGCAACTGGTGATGGCGACCGGCATGTCGGGCAAGGCCAATATGCCGAATTTCCCCGGCATGGAAAAATTCAGGGGCGATCAGCACCATTCCTCGCGGCATCCCGGCCCGGACAGGTACAAGGGCAAGAAGGCGGTGATCGTCGGCTCGAACAACTCGGCCCATGATATCGCGGCGGCGCTGTGGGAGAACGATGTCGACGTCACCATGGTGCAGCGGTCCTCGACCCATATCGTGCGGTCGGACACTTTGATGGAGATCGGTCTGGGCGATCTTTATTCCGAGCGCGCGGTTCAGGCCGGCATGACCACGGAAAAGGCCGATCTGATCTTTGCCTCGCTGCCTTATGCGATCCTGCACGAGTTCCAGATCCCCGCCTATGCGGCGATGAAGGAGCAGGACAAGGCGTTTTATGACGGGCTTGAGAAAGCGGGGTTCTGGCTGGATTGGGGCGACGACGAGTCCGGCTTGTTCATGAAGTACCTGCGGCGCGGTTCAGGCTATTACATCGATATCGGAGCCAGCCAGCTGATCATTGACGGTGAGATCAAGATCAGGCGCGGGCAGGTTGTTGAGGTTGATGAAACCGGGGTGATCCTGGATGACGGCACCCATCTGGACGCGGACGTCATCGTCTATGCCACCGGCTATAACTCGATGAACGGCTGGGTGGCCGATCTGGCCGGGCAGGAGATGGCCGACAGGGTCGGCAAGGTCTGGGGGCTGGGGTCGGACACCACCAAGGATCCGGGGCCGTGGGAAGGCGAAGAGCGCAACATGTGGAAACCGACCCGGCAGGAGGCGCTGTGGTTCCACGGTGGCAACCTGCATCAGTCACGGCACTATTCGCAGTTCCTGTCGCTGCAGATCAAGGCCCGGATGGAGGGCATCGACACGCCGGTCTATGGCCTGCAGGAAGTGCACCACCTGTCCTGAGGCATGGCACGGGCCGGGGTTTCCGGCCCGTCAGCGCGCAATCACTGGCACTTGGAATAGCCGCAGCTGCGGCAGGTCATGCAGCCTTCGATCATCTGCATGTCGTACTGGCCGCAGCTGGGGCAGGCCTTGCCGCGTGATTCACCCGCGTTGACCACTTGTGCCTGGGGGTCGGATTTCAGGCCCATCCCCTCGCCTTCCAGAAAGCCGATGGCGACCATGTGCTGTTCGATCACGCCGCCGATCGCGGCCAGGATCGAGGGGATGTATTTGCCCTTGACCCACGCCCCGCCGCGCGGGTCGAACACGGCCTTCAGCTCTTCGACCACAAAGGACACGTCGCCGCCGCGCCGGAACACGGCCGAGATCATCCGGGTCAGCGCCAGCGTCCAGGCGTAATGTTCCATGTTCTTGGAGTTGATGAACACTTCGAACGGGCGGCGGCGCCCCGAGATGATGATGTCGTTGATGGTCAGATAGATCGCGTGCTCGCTGTCGGGCCATTTCAGCTTGTAGGTCGACCCTTCGAGCGATTGCGGGCGGTCCAGCGGTTCCGACATGTAGATGACGTCGCCGTGGGGGCGCTGAGGTTCGGCGTCGTCCGAATTCGAAATAACCTCAGGTGCTGGCTTGGTTTCTCCAAAGAGTATCCAACCAGCGGGTACCTTTAATGCTTTAGCTGCTTTCGCCGCGAGTTCTTTGGAGAGTTCACGCTTGCCGTTGAGAACAGGGCCGATAACTTGCTCGGACGTGCCTATAGCTTCGGCCAATGCACGCTTTGTCGGCAATCCCGCGTTTTCCCTAGCCCAATCCAGACGTGCAGGAACAGTCTCCAACTGGGGCAGCTCCTTTTTTTCCTCCGCAACACTCAAAACGCTCCCCGTCACGTCATTGGGGCGATAGGTCGTGCAGCCTTTGCAGCCCTGATCCCAGGCCTGCATGTAGACGTCCTTGAAGGCGTCAAAGCTGATGTCCTCGGGGCAGTTGATGGTCTTGGAAATCGAGCTGTCGATCCATTTCTGCGCCGCCGCCTGCATCCTGACATGATCAAGGGGTGTCAGGGTCTGGGCATTGACGAAATAGTCGGGCAGCGCCGCGTCGCCGAATTTGTCGCGCCACATCTGAACGGCGTAATCCACCACCTCTTCCTCGGTGCGCGAGCCGTCTTTCTGCAGCACCTTGCGGGTGTAGGCATAGGCAAAGACAGGCTCGATCCCCGACGACACGTTCCCGGCATAAAGCGAAATCGTGCCGGTGGGCGCAATCGAGGTCAGCAGCGCGTTGCGGATGCCGTGTTCGCGGATCGCGTCGCGCACGTCATCGTCCATGGCGCGCATGGTGCCGCTGGCCAGGAATTTTTCGGCGTCGAACAGGGGGAACGCGCCTTTCTCCTTGGCCAGATCGACCGACGCCAGGTATGCGGCGCGGGCGATGGCGTGCAACCAGCGTTCGGTCTGGTGCGCCGCCTCGTCCGAGCCATAGCGCAGGCCC
The DNA here is from genome assembly GCF_056536925.1 of Ruegeria sp. CI1. NCBI lineage: Bacteria > Pseudomonadati > Pseudomonadota > Alphaproteobacteria > Rhodobacterales > Roseobacteraceae > Ruegeria > Ruegeria sp. CI1. The sequence continues at coordinate 75,389 of NZ_JBQFQP010000001.1, forward strand.
AGCATCAGGAGAGCGTCGGCCAGCCCGGTGACGCCAAGGCCGATGCGGCGTTTGGCCTGCGCTTCGGCGGCCTGTTCGGGCAGCGGGAATTTCGACACGTCCACCACGTTGTCCATCATCCGCACGGCTGTCGCCACCAGATCCCCGAGCGCCGCGGGGTCCAGTTCCGCGTTCGCCTCGAACGGGTTGGTGACCAGCCGCGCCAGGTTGACCGAGCCCAGCAGGCAGGCCCCATAGGGCGGCAACGGCTGTTCGCCGCAGGGGTTGGTGGCGGCGATGGTTTCGACATAGCTGAGGTTGTTGGCCTGATTGATGCGGTCGATGAAGATCACGCCCGGTTCGGCATAGTCATAGGTCGCCTGCATGATCTTGTTCCACAGATCGCGCGCCTGCACGGTGTGATAGATCTTGTTGTCGAAGACCAGCTCCCACGGGCCGTCGGCCTTGACCGCCTCCATGAAAGCGTCGGTCACCAGCACCGACATGTTGAACATGCGCAGGCGGGCCGGGTCGGATTTGGCGGTGATGAACTGTTCGATATCGGGGTGATCGCAGCGCATGGTCGCCATCATCGCGCCGCGACGCGAGCCCGCGGACATGATCGTGCGGCACATGGCGTCCCACACATCCATAAAGCTGAGCGGGCCCGAGGCATCTGCCGCCACGCCTTTTACATCCGCGCCGCGCGGGCGGATGGTCGAGAAATCGTAACCGATGCCGCCGCCCTGCTGCATGGTCAGCGCGGCCTCTTTCAGCATGTCGAAGATACCGCCCATGCTGTCGGGGATGGTGCCCATGACGAAGCAGTTGAACAGCGTCACCTGCCGCGCGGTGCCTGCGCCTGCGGTGATGCGCCCGGCGGGCAAGTATTTGAAATCTTCCAGCGCCTCGAAGAATTTATCCTCCCAATGCGCGGGGTCATTCTCGACCCGCGCGAGATCACGGGCGATGCGCCGCCAGCTGTCTTCAACCGTCTGATCGATGGGGGTGCCATCCGCCTGTTTGAAGCGGTATTTCATATCCCAGATCTGCTCGGCGATGGGGGCGGCAAAGCGGCTCATGTGTGATTCCCTGTTCCGGAAGAGGTATCCAGATTAAACCTATTGTGAGGCTCGTCACAATAGGTTGATGAATTCTGTTGCCGGGCTACAATATGAAGTCGGGCCTTGGGACGACTCTGTGGGGAAGTTGTGGATAAGTACATCAACCTGATCAAGCTTTCGGTCGGCTCGGAAAGCGTTGACACGCTGGACGAGTGGCAGCGCACGCGCGCAGCGCAGACCGAGGACGGGTTGCCGCGCCATGTCACCCGCATGTGGCCCAAGCGCGAGACCGAGATATTGAACGGCGGTTCGATCTATTGGGTGATCAAGGGTCTGGTGCAGTGCCGCCAGCGCATCCTGCGGCTGGACGAGGTGATGGGGCAGGACGGCATCCGCCGCTGCGCCATCGTGCTGGAACCGGACCTGCATCGCACCCAGAGCGCGCAGAAACGCCCGTTTCAGGGCTGGCGTTACCTGAAGCCCGAGGACACGCCGCCCGACCTGCCCAGAGGGCGGGTGCAGGACGATGCGCTGCCGGACGAGTTGAACCGGGCGCTGGCCGAGATTGGCGTGCTGTAGGGCAGACGCCCGTCAGCGCAGCTTGTCGATCAGGGCGGTCAGGGTCTTTTTGTCCTGGCCTTCGCAATGCGCAACGCGGCTGCGCCACAGCGTGGCCTGCGATTTGAGAACCAGACCGTCCGCCAGGATCTTGAGATGGTTGGCGCGCAGCGTCTCGCCGCTGGAGGTGATATCGGCTATCGCCTCGGCGGTTTCGTTCTTGACGGTGCCTTCGGTCGCGCCCTGGCTGTCGACCAGCGTGTAATCGGCGACGCCGGCCCCGTTCAGGAACTCGCGCACCAGACGGTGATACTTGGTGGCGATGCGCAGGCGGTGGCCGTGCGAGCGGCGAAAGGCCGAGGCCGCCGCGTCCAGATCATCGAGCGTATCCACATCGACCCAGCAGGCCGGAACCGCGACCACCAGATCGGCCTGACCAAATCCGAGCGCGGCCACGTGTTCAAGCTGCTGTTCCCAGCGGGGCAGCTTTTCGTGGATCAGGTCGGTTCCGGTGACGCCCATGTGTATGCGTCCCGCCGCCAGTTCGCGGGGAATTTCCCCGGCGGACAGCAGCACCAGAGACACCCCGTCGATGCCATCGACGCGACCGGCATATTCGCGGTCGGCCCCGGCCCGGCTGAGCGAGACGCCCCGCTTTTCGAACCATGCAAAGGTCTTGTCCATGAGCCGGCCCTTGGAGGGAACACCCAGTTTCACGCTCATGCCGCGGCCTCCTCGATCTCGAGCATCAGGTCGGGGCGCAGCACGCCGCCGATGGCGGGGATTTCCTTGCCATTGCCCAGATGCCGCGTCAGCGCGTCATAGCGCCCGCCGGTTGCGACGGGAGGCAGGTCGGGACGGCCCTCGGCATAGAAGCCAAAGACGAAACCGTCGTAATACTCCATCGAGGTCCGGCCATAGGAGGCCTCGAAATCCAGCCGGTCGACATCGACGCCGCGCGCCGCAAGGGCCTTGATCCGCGCTTCGAGCCGGTCGAGCGCCGGGGTGATCTGCGGCAGGTCCACCGCCACGTCACGCAGGCGCTCCAGCGCAAAGGGCATGGTTTCGCGCACCGCCATCAGAGTTTCCAGACCGGCGATCTCATGATCCGAGATCGGACCCGCCGCCTTGTCCGCGCGCAGCGCCTCGATCCGCTCGGCGATCTCGGCCACGCCGCGCTTGCCGATGGCCGGAGCGTCGCAGGCCATCGGATTGGCCGAGGCCAGCAGCGCCGTACGGCTTGCCGGTTCCGCAGCCCGTCCGGAAAAGCGGTCGATCAGCGCCCGGAACCGCCGGGGCCGCCACAGGTGGCGCATCAGCGCGGCCTTGCGCCGTTCGGTCGTGTTCAGCCCCTGAACGGCGGCGATCAGGATGCCGATATCGCCGGTGGCCGCCCGCAGGGGCAGCCCGCGCAGTTGCAGGGCAAAGAGCGAGAACACCTCGGCATCGGCTGCCGCCGGGTCCTCGCGGTCGAACACCTCATAGCCCACCTGCACGTATTCATTGGCGCGGTCGGGGTCGAGTTCCTGACGGCGGAACACCTCGCCCGAATAGGTGTAGCGGGCCGGTTCGGCGCCGTCGTTCATATGCATCTGCACCACCGGCACGGTGAAATCGGGGCGCAGCATCTGTTCGCCCCGCAGCGCGTCCGAGGTGACATAAGCGCGGGCGCGGATATCCTCGCCGTAAAGGTCAAGCAGCAAATCCGCCGGTTGCAGCAGCGGCGGGTCGACCACCTGCGCGCCGGCGGCCTCGAAACGCACGCGCATCATCGCGGCGCGGGCCTGTATCTGGGACCGGTTCGGCATCGTCAGCCCTGCCCGTCGAGGATTTCACGCACCTTGGCGACCAGGTCGGCGCGCGGCACCTCGAACTGGCTGGGGCGTTCTTTCCATTCTTCCAGCGTGGCGCTTTCGGCGATCTTGGCGCCAAGGATCAGGTCCTTGATCTGCACGATGCCCTTGGCCTTTTCGTCGCCGCCTTCGATCACCGCGACCGGAGAGTTGCGCTTGTCCGCGTATTTGAGCTGATTGCCGAAGTTCTTGGGGTTGCCCAGATAGACCTCGGCCCGGATGCCGGCGTTGCGCAGCTCGGCCACCATCGCCTGATAGTCGGCCATGCGGTCGCGATCCATCACCGTCACCACGACGGGGCCATGTTCAACGGCCTGCATCCGGCCCTTTTCGCGCAGGGCCGCCAGCAGCCGGTCAACACCGATGGACACGCCGGTTGCGGGCACTTCCTGTCCGGTGAAGCGCTTGACCAGATCGTCATAGCGCCCGCCACCCGCGACCGAGCCGAACTGCCGCTTGCGGCCTTTCTCGTCGAAGATTTCAAAGGTCAGCTCGGCCTCGTAGACCGGGCCGGTATAGTAGCCGAGGCCACGGACGACGGAGGGGTCGATGACGATGCGGTCGGGGCCGTAGCCTAGGGCGGCAAGGAGGTCAGCGATCTGTTCCAGTTCAGCAATCCCATCCGCCCCGATCTCGCTGTCACCCACCGCAATGCGAAGGTTGGCCAGTGTTCCGGCGGTGTCTGCGGCTTTCGACGTCAGGAAGGCGATAACCGGCTCGGCCTGATCATCGCTAAGGCCGACACCGTCGATAAACGCGCCCGACGCGTCCAGACGACCCTTGGTCAGCAACTCGCGTACACCCTGTTCACCTACCTTGTCGAACTTGTCGATAGTGCGGAGGACCGCGTCGCGCTGCGCTTCGTCGGCTAGCCCCATGGTTTCCAGCACACCATTCAAAACCTTCCGGTTGTTCACCCGGATCAGGTAATCCCCACGGGGAATTCCGACCTCTTCCAGCGTGTCGGCCAGCATGGCGCAGATCTCGGCGTCGGCGGCCATCGAGGCGGTGCCGACCGTATCGGCATCGCATTGATAGAATTGACGGTACCGCCCCGGCCCCGGCTTTTCGTTGCGCCAGACCGGACCCATCGCATAGCGGCGATAAGGCGTCGGCAGGTCGTTGCGGTGCTGGGCATAGACGCGGGCCAGCGGCGCGGTCAGGTCATAGCGCAGCGCCATCCAGTCACCCTGCCCGCCCTCGTCAAACTCCTGCCACGCAAAGACGCCCTCGTTCGGGCGATCCACGTCGGGCAGGAACTTGCCCAGCGCCTCGACGGTTTCCACCGCGCTGCTTTCCAGCGCGTCAAAGCCGTACCGATGATAGACGCCTGCGATGGTTCGCAGCATCTCGGCGCGCTGCGTGACTTCCGAGCCGAAATAGTCGCGGAACCCTTTCGGCGTCACGGCCTTGGGGCGGGGCTGTTTCTTGGGCTTGGCCATTTGGGGCGTCCTTGCGGATATTCCTGTTTCGCGCGCGGTCTAGCCGATGGTCCACGCAGGGGCAAGGCAATGCGCTGCCGCAGGCCCGCATGTCGGGTCATTCCCCTGGCCGTTCCGTCAGATTTCGCGGAAATCCCCAGACCGCCCCCTGCCCGAGGCAAACCGCGCCGCGCCCGCGCGCCCCTCGGCGGTGAATGCGGCGGCCGAGCGCCATTCGCGGCGCAGGGCGGCGGCCAGATCGGCGGGCGGCATCCGGGCCGACAGGTGATCGGCGCGCAGACAGGCCTGCGGAAAGCGGGCGAGATCGCGGGCCAGATCCTGCGCCACCGCCAGAGCCTCGCCCTTGGGGCAGGTCCGGTTGGCAAAGCCCAGGGTCAAAGCCTCGGCGTCGTCGACGGGGCGTCCGGTGAGGATCAGGTCGTTGGCCCGCCCCTGCCCCAGAATCGCGGGCAGCCTGACGGTGCCGCCGTCGATCAGCGGCACGCCCCATCGGCGGCAGAACACGCCAGTCACCGCGCCCTTGGCCATCACCCGCAGATCGCACCACGCGGCCAGTTCCATGCCGCCCGCCACCGCCGGGCCTTCGATGGCGGCGATGACCGGTTTCGAGAGCATCAGCCGCGACGGCCCCATCGGGCCGGGGCGCGGGTCATGGATCGGGTCGGTCCAGCCGGCGGGAATGTCCAGCGAGGAAATCCAGCCATCTGCCTGCCCCGATCCGGCCGCCTTGAGATCGAAGCCCGCGCAGAAATAGCCGCCCGTGCCGGTCAGAATGGCGACTTGTTGCGTCTCGTCCGCCTCGAAGGCGAGAAACGCAGCGTAAAGCGCCCGCGCCGTGGCGGGATCGACCGCGTTGCGCGCCTCGGGGCGGTTGAGGGCGATGGTGGTGATCGGCCCGGTGATGTCTGTCAGAATGGTCATGGCGGTCCCCTCCTGCTTTTCAGCCTTGCGTTGGGTGGCGGGGCTGGCAAGTGTGACGTCGCGCCTTTATGAGCGGGGGCAGCACAATCAGGGGGCCAGCCGATGCAGCATCTCGAGGAACAGATCGCGCACCTGACGCGCAGCGTCGATGACTTGAGCGCCGTGGTCGCGCGCCAACAGGCCGAGATCGACCGGCTGACCCGCCGTGTCGAGATGCTGATGCAGCGCGAGGCCGCGCGCGAGCAGGAAGGATCGGGCGGGATCGTTCTGGGCGACGAACGCCCGCCGCATTACTAAGCAAGGAACTCAGCCCCTATGACAGGCTGAGAACCTTGCGTTGCCACAAACCAGTCATTGACCAGTCGCGCTTGCCGCGTAATCGAGCGGCAAACCCGTCGAGGGCGTCTCCAAGCTGATCGTCAAACCAAAGTTCCAGGGCATTGCGCGGCAGCATGGCCTTGTTGTGCTGGAAGGCCGTGACGCAGGTTCCACCCTTGCCATCGGGTTCAAGCGTCACGTCGAACTCTCCATCGGTCAGTCGATGGTTTTTCGCGCTGATGTTTCCGGAAAATCGATAGCGATAGTGCCGTGGCGCTTCGCTGTTCAGAACGGTCTGCCGCTGGTGCTGAAATATGGACGGACCCATCGTGTAGTAAACGTCGAAACTATTCGGGTCGTTGGGAACTGGTCTGGCCTCGTGCAGGACAGGATTCCAATTCGGCTCAGCTCCATGATGAGCTATTGCAAATGCACTCCAAACTTCCTCGACAGGGCGGTTTACGCGCACGCGCCGTTTGGATTTCCAATCCAGACCAAAGCGAAATCGATCCAGCACGACCCCGTAGGTGACGGAAATGAAGGTCAGCAATATCACGAGGCTGATAATCCCGGTCATCGCCGCAGGCAGTTCAAAAAGATCCACCATCGATTGCGCCGGATTGAACGTTTCATTGAAAACAAGCCAAAATGGCACGATTTCGACCATCATGCGCATGCGGCGGAATATCAGGATGAAGAGTGCAAGCCCTGCAAAAACGACCCCGCTTGCTAAAAGCAAGGTCAACCCCATTGCCAGCCACGCTATCGCCGGGCCACTGACAGACGCCATTTCATCAAATTGACCCGGATACTCGTTTGAGAATTGAATGACTCCGGTGGTCATCAGAAAGAACGTCCCAAACAGCAACCGGCGACGTTGCCTGTAAATCAATCGAAACATGCTTTGCACCCATAAGTAGTCAGCCTCAAAGCTGCCTATCGCTCAGGATGTTGTCCAGATTGAGACCTGTCTGTGCGCAATCGAGATTTCTCGGGCCGTACGCCAGAAAATTCAGGGCATTACCGGATCACAGGCCCAACGAGGATTTCACCGCGTCATCGACCACACCGGCGAGAAGGGCGTCTTGATCGCCTTCGCACCCTGCCCGCAAAGCGTCGATGAAGGTCTGGCGAAGAGCCGCCTTTTCGGCGTCCGTGGCGGCGTGGTCCTCGATATTCACCTCGCGGTTATAAAGTGACAGCGCGGCCATTTTCCGGACCACCTCGACGACGTATTCGTCATCGCCATCCGCCTCTTCGATGACGCTGGCGCAGGTGTGATACATGACCGGCATCGCGTCCTCTACCATCTGTTCGGCTTCGGCATCGGCCAGAAGGGGCGTGGCGGTGATCGTCAATAGCGCAGCCCCGTTGAAAATCCATTTCCCGTGCATGGCAGGCAACCTCCTGAACTCGGGACCGATGGTTCGGCCCGTGTAACTCGTCAATCCTTGTTGGCGCCGATGATGGCCCCGACCACGGCGCCGGCGGCAGCGCCCTTGCTGTCACCGACCAGAGCGCCGACACCGGCACCAATCAGCGCGCCCTTGACCGCGTTGTCCGTTTTCTTGTCGGCCTCGGCCATGTGTGGCAGCGCGAGGAACAGCGCGGCGGCAAGGGCCGCGCACAGGGTTCTGTAATGTCTGAGATCGGTCATCCCGTCCTCCCCTACGAAAATCCTTCTTTGTCCATGGTAGCTTGAACAGGTGTCCCTGTCCAAACCGGATTTCCGCAAAGGGGTGGGATGGCTAGAGTTCCTCGACGTCGATGACCCCTTCAAGCGATTTGATCGCGCCCTTGATTTGGGGGGTGATCGGGAAATCCTGACCCAGATCCATCTCGACATCGCCGGGCAGGCCGGGGGCCAGCAGGCAGAGCTGGATCGGCCCCTTTGAGGCCCCGCGCGCCGCTGATGCCGCATCTTCCAACACCCGGGCGACGACGGGCAGGGCCTGAACCTCGTCCACGAAGATGCGCAGGCCGGTTGCACCGGCCTCGGCCACAGCGGCGTCGATGGGGCCGACGGAGCGGCCCAGAAGTTTCAGCTGGTCCGCCTCCATCGTCGCTTCGGCGGTCAGCACCACATGGGCGCCGGTTTCCAGAAACTCGCGGCTTTTCTCCAGCGTTTCCGAGAACAGCGTGACCTCGTAGGCACCTGTGGGGTCGGAAAGCTGGGCAAAGGCAAAACGGTTGCCGCGGGCGGATTTGCGCTCCTGCCGACCGGCCACGACACCGGCCATCTTGGCGATCAGCGGGCCGGAACGGGCCTTTTCCGTCACCTCGTCCAGCGTCATCACCTGCTTGCGCTTGAGCGACGGCATGTAATCGTCCAGCGGGTGTCCGGAAAGGTAGAAGCCGATGGCCTTGAATTCCTCGCTCAGCCGCTCGGCGGGCAGCCAGTCGGGGGTCTGGCTGAGGCGCGGTTCGGGCAGGTCGTCGCCGGCCTCGCCAAACAGCGACACCTGGTTCGAGTTCTTCTGCTCGTGAATCGCGGCCGAGTATTGCACCAGCGCCTCGAGACTGTCGAAGACGCGGCGGCGGTTGGGGTCGAGCTGGTCGAAGGCGCCAGCGCGGGCGAGCATTTCCAAGGGCCGCTTGCCGACCTTTTTCAGATCGACCCGGCGGGCGACGTCGAAGAGGTTGACGAAAGGCTTGTCGCCCCGCCCCTGAACCACAAGGTTCATCGCCTCGACGCCCACGTTCTTGAGCGCGCCCAGCGCATAGACCAGTTCGCCATTCACCACGTCGAAGGTTGCCAGCGACCGGTTCACGCAAGGCGGCACATAAGGCAGGCCCAGCCCCTTGCGGACCTCTTCGAAATAGACGCCCAGCTTGTCGGTCAGGTGGATGTCGCAGTTCATGACACCGGCCATGAACTCGACCGGATGATTGGCCTTGAGCCAGCCGGTCTGGTAGCTGACCACCGCATAGGCTGCGGCGTGGGACTTGTTGAAGCCGTAGTTGGCGAATTTTTCCAGCAGGTCGAAAACCTCGGAGGCCTTTTTCTTGTCGACCCCATTTTCCGCCGCGCCCTTTTCGAATTTCGGGCGTTCGGCGTCCATCGCCTCTTTGATCTTCTTGCCCATGGCGCGGCGCAGCAGGTCGGCGCCGCCGAGCGAATAGCCCGCCATCACCTGTGCGATCTGCATCACCTGTTCCTGATAGACGATGATGCCCTGGGTTTCTTCGAGGATGTGGTCGATCAGGGGGTGGACGGATGTGATCTCGCGCAAGCCGTTCTTGACTTCGCAATAGGTGGGGATGTTCTCCATCGGGCCGGGGCGGTAAAGCGCCACGAGGGCCACGATATCCTCGATACAGGTGGGTTTCATGCGCTTGAGCGCATCCATCATGCCCGAGCTTTCCACCTGAAACACCGCAACCGTCTTTGCCGCCGAATAGAGCTTGTAGGTCGCCTCGTCATCCAGCGGGATGGCGTTGATCTCGTTCACCGCGCCTTCGGGCGGGTCGTAAAGCTGCGTGCCGTCGGCGGCTACGTGCAGGTCGCGGCCCGACTTTCGGATCAGGTCAACGGCGTTCTGGATCACGGTGAGCGTCTTGAGACCCAGAAAGTCGAATTTCACCAGACCGGCCTGTTCCACCCATTTCATGTTGAACTGGGTCGCGGGCATGTCCGAGCGCGGGTCCTGATAGAGTGGCACCAGCGCGTCCAATGGCCGGTCGCCGATCACCACACCGGCGGCGTGGGTCGAGGCGTTGCGCAACAGCCCCTCGACCTGCTGGCCGTAATTGAGCAGGCGCTCCACCACCTCTTCGTTGCGGGCCTCTTCGCGCAGCCGCGGTTCGTCTTTCAGCGCCTTTTCGATCGAAACGGGCTTGACGCCTTCGACCGGGATCATCTTGGACAGCCGGTCCACCTGGCCATAAGGCATCTGCAGCACCCGCCCGATGTCGCGCACGGCGGCCTTGGACAGCAACGCACCAAAGGTGATGATCTGGCCCACCTTGTCGCGCCCGTATTTGCCCTGCACGTAGCGGATTACCTCTTCGCGGCGGTCCATGCAGAAGTCGATGTCGAAGTCCGGCATGCTGACCCGCTCGGGGTTCAGGAAGCGTTCGAACAGGAGCGAATAGCGCAGCGGATCGAGGTCGGTGATGGTCAGCGCATAGGCCACCAGCGAACCCGCGCCCGAGCCCCGGCCGGGGCCGACGGGAATGTCATGATCCTTGGCCCATTTGATGAAATCGGCAACGATCAGGAAATAACCGGGAAAGCCCATGCCCTCGATGATGCCCAGTTCGAAATCCAGCCGTTCCTGATATTCCTCGGGCGTCACAGCATGGGGAATGACCGCGAGGCGCTGTTGCAGGCCCTCGTTGGCCTGACGCCGCAGTTCCTGCACCTCGTCATCTGCGAATTTGGGCAGAATCGGGTCGCGGCGATAGGCCATGAAGGCGCAGCGTTTCGCGATTTCGACGGTGTTCTCGACCGCTTCGGGCAAATCGGCAAACAGGGTGATCATTTCCTGTTGCGATTTGAAATAGTGCTGCGCTGTCAGGCGGCGGCGGCCTTCCTGCTGGTCGACATAGGCCCCCTCGGCGATGCAGATCAGCGCGTCATGCGCCTCGTACATGTCGGGGGTCGGAAAATAGACGTCGTTGGTGGCAACCAGCGGCAGGTTTCTGGAATAGGCCATTTCGACATGGCCGCGTTCGGTCAGGCGTTCCGCCTCGGGCTGTCCGTCTTCGCCCGGATGGCGTTGCAGCTCGACATAGAGCCGGTCGGGGTACATCGCGGCCAGCCTGTCCACCAGCGCCTCGGCGGCCGGGCGCTGGCCCTGTTGCAACAGCCGCCCAACCGGGCCGCCCGGCCCGCCGGTCAGGCAGATCAGCCCGTCCGCGTGGCGTTCCAGCTCATCCAGAGTGACCTGCGGCAGTTGCCCGCCGTTGTCCACATAAAGGCAGGAGCTGAGCTTCATCAGGTTTTCATACCCGGCCTCTGACTGGGCCAGCAGCACCACTGGCGCGGGGGATTTCGGCTTTTCGCCCGGCTGCGCCTGCACATAGGTCAGATCCACCTGACAGCCGATGATCGGCTGAATGCCCGCGCCGCTGGCGGCGACGGAGAACTCCAGCGCCGAAAACATGCTGTTGGTATCGGTCACCGCGACGGCGGGCATGTCCATCTTTTCGCACAGGCCGGGCAGCTTTTTCAGCCGCATTGCCCCTTCCAGAAGGGAATATTCGGTGTGAACGCGAAGATGGATGAATCGGGGGGTGCTGCTCATGGCGTCACGATAGGCGATCATGGTCACGGCTTCCATCACTCAAGTCGCGCCTGAGCTTCAAAATGTAAATTGCAGTTTCCTGCGCGCAGGAATAACGATTCGGAGATTTGGCTCTTTTCCAGCGAGTCGCGGTGGACCTGTTCCTGACTTTCGCATTTGTGGGCTTTTTTGCACAGCTTGCCGACAGCGCTCTGGGCATGGGTTTCGGTATCATCTCATCATCGGTTCTGCTGGCGCAGGGCGTACCGCCGCCGCTGGTTTCGGCGAGCGTGAACGCAGCCAAGATTCCGACAGGTGTCGCGTCGGGCGTGTCACACACGCTGAACGGAAACATCGATCGCAAACTGGTTGTCCGGCTGGCTGTGGCCGGCATTCTGGGTGGCATTGTCGGGGCGCTGATCCTGGGCGAGTTGAAACGGCCGGTGCTGACGATCTTCATCTCGTCATACCTGTTGCTGATTGGCAGTCTGATCCTGTGGCGGGGCCTTTCGGGCCGGTCGCCAGGATTTCTGGCGTCAGGGCGGGTCACGGCAGTCGGAGCGACCGGCGGGCTGATCGAAGGAATTGGCGGCAGCTGGGGACCGGTCGTGACAAGCGCGCTGATCGGTTCGGGGCATGAACCTCGGCGGGCCATCGGATCGTCTGCGGTGGCCGAGCTGGCGGTCAGCATCACCGTATTTGCGGTTCTGATGACCACGTTCAAGCTGGGCCAATGGGGCGGAGGGCGCGACCTGCAAGACGTGCTTTTCCCGGTTGCCGGGCTGGTGGCCGGGGGCGTTCCTGCCGCTTTGGTCGGTGGACGCCTGGCAGCCGTGGCGCCCAAACGCCCGCTGACGATTGCGGTGGGGGTTTTGGCAATCTGCATCGGCGTGCAGCGCCTGTTTTCGCTGATTTGACTCGGGCGCAGACAATCGGCTGACTACCCCCCGATGCCCAAAAAACGAAACCTGATTATTCGGAAAATCCAGAAGGTGTTTCGAGGCCGAGCAGGGCATGTTGCAGGAATTTCTTCTACATTCATTGACTTATGTCAAAAATCGGCAGGACAAAATGACGCTGGCCCTGTGCGCCGCCTGTCCCGACGATTGGTTTTTCTTGCCAGATCGCATCTGCTGTTTCTAACCTGAGACAAGACGATAAGCCCGCACCTCTTTCTACGTCGCATCGAAGGAGGGCAACTGGGGCCAACGGGGTAAGGCGACGGGTTTCACTCATGAAGATCACGTTTCTTCTGAACGGAGAGACTGTGGAGTTGGCGGATATTTCGCCAACCGCAACTCTGCTGGACTGGCTGCGCGAGGAACGCGGGCTGACCGGCACCAAGGAGGGCTGCAACGAAGGCGATTGCGGCGCCTGCACCGTCATGGTCACGGACGAGGATGGCGCCAAGGCGCTGAACTCGTGCATCCTGTTTCTGCCGCAGCTGCACGGCAAGGCGGTGCGCACGGTCGAGGGGGCCTGCGGCCCGGATGGCCAGATGCACCCGGCGCAGGCGGCCATGGTCGAGCATCACGGCTCGCAATGCGGGTTCTGCACGCCCGGCTTCGTGATGTCGATGGTCGCCAGCCACGCCGAGGGCGCCACCGATCACGACACCCAGCTGGCCGGAAACCTGTGCCGCTGCACCGGCTATGCCCCGATCATCCGCGCCGCGGAAGCGATCGAGGCCCAGCCGGTGCCGGTCTGGGTCAAGGACAAACCGGTTGCGACCAAGGCCACCTCGCCGATGATGCCCCGGTCATCGGACGAACTGGCCGAGGTCTATGCCGCCAACCCCGACGCGGTTCTGGTCGCGGGCGCGACCGATGTGGGCCTGTGGGTGACCAAGCAGTTGCGCGATCTGGACCCGGTGATCTTTCTGGCGGGCTGCGACGACCTGAAACGATTCGAGATCACCGATACGCAGGTGCGTTTTGGCGCGATGGTGGACATGAACCGGATGGGCGCGGCGATTGCCGGGCTGCATCCGTCTTATGCCGAGATGATCCGCCGCTATGCCAGCGTGCAGGTGCGCCATGCCGCCACCGTGGGCGGCAATATCGCCAATGGCTCGCCCATCGGTGACAACCCACCGGCGCTGATCGCGCTGGGGGCCACGCTGCATCTGCGCAAGGGCGATACCCGCCGCGACCTGCCGCTGGAAGAGTTCTTTATCGACTATGGCAAGCAGGACCGGGCCAAAGGCGAGTTTGTCGAGGCCGTCAGTTTTGCCCGTCAGGCGGACCGGCTGAAATGCTACAAGCTGAGCAAGCGGTTCGATCAGGATATCTCGGCCGTGTGCGGCTGTTTCAACATCACCGTCTCGGACGGCGTGGTAACCGGCGCGCGCATCGCCTTTGGCGGCATGGCGGGCATCCCGAAACGCGCCAGCGCCGTCGAGGCGGCACTGACCGGCAAGCCGTGGACGGAAACGACCGTCAGGGACGCCCTGCCCGCCTTTGACGACGATTTCACACCGCTTACGGACATGCGCGCCTCGGCCGAATACCGGCTGGAAACCGCGCGCGCGATGCTGGAGCGCTATTTCGCCGAGGATCAGGGCGAAGTGACCAACGTATTGGAGGTGACGGCATGAGCGTGACCAAACCGCTTCCCCATGACGCGGCGCCCCTGCATGTGGCGGGCACCGCGCGGTATGTCGATGACATCCCGACGCCCAAAGGCACGCTGCATCTGGCCTTTGGCCAAAGCCCGATTGCCAAGGGCAGCATCACGTCGATGGACCTGTCGGCGGTGCGTGCGGCCGCAGGCGTCGTTCTGGTGATGACGGCGGATGACCTACCCTTTGCCAACGATGTCTCGCCCTCGATCCATGACGAGCCGCTGCTGTCGGACGGCAGCGTGAACTATGTCGGCCAGCCGGTGTTTCTGGTGGTGGCCACCAGCCATCTGGCGGCACGCAAGGCGGTGCGGCTGGGCAAGGTCGAATATGCCGAGGACACCCCGATTCTGACCGTCGAAGAGGCACTGGCCGCCGACAGCCGGTTCGAAGAAGGGCCGCGCATCTATGCCAAGGGGGATGCCGAGGCCGCCATCGCCACTGCAGCGCATGTCATCGAAGACACGTTCGAGATGGGCGGGCAGGAGCATTTCTATCTGGAAGGTCAGGCCGCGCTGGCGGTGCCGAACGAGGGCGGTGACATGCTGGTGCACAGCTCGACCCAGCACCCGACCGAGATTCAGCACAAGGTGGCCGAGGCCCTGGGCGTGCCGATGCATGGCGTGCGCGTCGAGACCCGCCGCATGGGCGGCGGTTTCGGCGGCAAGGAAAGTCAGGGCAACGCGCTGGCCGTGGCCTGCGCCATCGCGGCGCGCGCCACCGGCCGTGCCTGCAAGATGCGCTATGACCGTGATGACGACATGGTCATCACCGGCAAGCGCCACGCCTTTCGTATTTCGTATCGGGCGGGCTTTGACGCAGAAGGTCACATACAGGGGGTCTCGTTCCTGCAATACGCGATCTGTGGCTGGGCGCAGGACCTGTCGCTGCCGGTTGCCGACCGGGCGATGCTGCATTCGGACAATGCCTATCTGCTGCCGAATGCGCGGATCGAAAGCCACCGGCTGAAGACCAACACCCAGTCCGCCACCGCCTATCGCGGGTTTGGCGGGCCACAGGGAATGGTCGCGATCGAGCGGGTGATGGACCACGCCGCACACGCGCTGGGGATCGACCCGGTCGAGCTGCGGCGGCGGAATTACTATGCCGCGCCGTCGCAGGGGGGCGCTGGCTCCCGGAGCATTTCGGAAAAGATGAAGAACACCACGCCATACGGGATGGAGGTCGAGGATTTCGAGCTGCATGAAATGACCGAGGCGCTGCTGGCCTCGTCGGATTATGCCGCGCGCAAGGCGGCGGTGGAGAAATGGAACGCCGAGAACCGGGTGGTCAAGAAAGGCATCGCCTTTTCGCCGGTGAAATTCGGGATTTCGTTCACGCTGACGCACCTGAATCAGGCCGGCGCGCTGGTGCATGTCTATCAGGACGGCTCGGTGCATCTGAACCATGGCGGCACCGAGATGGGACAGGGCCTGTTCCAGAAGGTGGCGCAGGTGGCGGCCAGCCGGTTCGGCATTCCGCTGGAAGCGATCAAGATCACCGCGACCGACACCGCCAAGGTGCCGAATACTTCGGCCACGGCGGCCTCGTCGGGCAGCGACCTGAATGGCATGGCGGTCAAGGCGGCCTGTGACACGATCCGCGACCGGATGGCCGATTTTCTGGCCGAGCGGCATCAGGCCGATCCGCAATCGGTGCGCTTTGGCGATGGCCATGTCGAGGTGGGCGAGGCGCGCTATACCTTTGCCGAGGCGGCGGCGCTGGCCTATCAGGGCCGGATCAGCCTGTCGGCGACCGGTTTCTACAAGACCCCCAAGATCGAATGGGACCGGATCAAGGGCCATGGGCGGCCATTCTATTACTTCGCCTATGGCGCGGCCATTACCGAAGTGGCGGTGGACACGCTGACCGGTGAAAACCGCATTCTGCGCACCGATATCCTGCATGATGCGGGCGCCTCGTTGAACCCGGCGCTGGACAAGGGACAGGTCGAGGGCGGTTACGTGCAGGGCGCGGGCTGGCTGACCACCGAAGAACTGGTCTGGGACGGCAAGGGGCGGCTGACCACGCATGCGCCCTCGACCTACAAGATCCCGGCCTGTTCGGACCGGCCCGACATTTTCAACGTGTCGCTTTGGGACGGACAAAACCGCGAGGACACGATCTATCGCTCGAAAGCGGTGGGCGAGCCGCCCTTCATGCTGGGCATCTCGGCCTGGCTGGCGCTGTCGAACGCGGTGGCGGCCTGCGGCAAGGCTTACCCGGCGCTGGACGCGCCCGCCACGGCGGAAGAGATCTGGCGCGGCATCAGGAGGGTACGCGATGGGATTTGATCGGGAGGCTTTGAGGGAGGCGGTCAAGATCCACGGGCGCGTGGTGCGGGTGGTCATTGCCGCCATCCGGGGATCATCGCCCCGCGAGGTGGGGGCCGCGATGCTGGTCTGGGACGGTGGCCAGTCGGGCACCATCGGCGGCGGAACGCTGGAGTTTCAGGCGGCAGAAGCGGCGCGCGGGCAGCAAAGCCCCGCAAGGCTGAGCCAGCATGCGCTGGGCCCCGACCTCGGGCAATGCTGCGGCGGTGCGGTCACTCTGCTGAGCGAGGTTTATGACCTGGCGGCGGTGGACCGGCTGGAGGAGACGGTGATCGCGCGAACGCCCGGTGGCAGCGCCATGCCGCTGGCGGTCAAGCGCGTGCTGGCAAAGGCACGCGGTCAGGGCCTTCGGCCCGAACCGCAACTGGTCGACGGCTGGATGATCGAGCCGGTGCACCAGCGCGCGCGCAAGCTGTGGATCTGGGGTGCGGGCCATGTGGGCCGGGCGCTGGTCGACGTATTGTCGCCACTGCCCGATCTGGCAATCACCTGGGTCGATACCGGGCCGGAGCGGTTTCCCGAAACGATCCCCGCAGGGGTGACGGCGGCACCAGTGGCCAAGCCGGCGGAGCTGGTGCGCCATGCACCGCGCGACGCCGAGCATCTGGTGTTGACTTATTCGCACAATCTGGACCTGGAGCTGTGCAACCGTTTGCTTTTGCACGATTTCCGCTTTGCCGGGCTGATTGGTTCGGCTACCAAGTGGGCGCGGTTCAGATCGCGGCTTGCCGCGCTGGGCCATGCGCCCGAGCGGATCGGCCGGATCACCTGCCCGATTGGCGACCCCGCCTTGGGCAAACATCCGCAGATGATCGCGGTGGGTGTGGCGGCACGAATGCTGCGCCCCGCAATGCAGAACGACTTGAAGAAGGATCTGAGCGCGTGACCACACCACTTTTGAGATTGCAGGGGCTGACCAAGGCCTATCCCGGCGTCGTGGCCAACGACAACGTCTCGTTCGATATCGGCGAGGGCGAGGTGCACGCGCTGCTGGGGGAAAACGGCGCGGGGAAATCCACGCTGGTGAAAATGATCTATGGGCTGGTAAAGCCCGACAGCGGCACCATGCTGTTGCGCGGGCAGACCTATGCCCCGCCCGAACCGCGCGCGGCGCGCGCCGACGGGATCGCGATGGTATTCCAGCATTTCTCGCTGTTCGATGCGCTGAATGTGGCGGAAAACATCGCGCTGGGGATGGAGAACCCGCCGCAGATGAGCGATCTGGCCTCGCGTATCCGCGAGGTGTCGGAAACCTATGGCCTGCCGCTGGACCCGTACCGGACGGTTGGTGACTTGTCGGCGGGCGAACGCCAGCGGGTCGAGATCATCCGGTGCCTGTTGCAGGACCCCAAGCTGCTGATCATGGACGAACCCACGTCGGTGCTGACACCGCAGGAGGTCGACATCCTGTTCGAGACGCTGCAAAAGCTGCGCTCGGAGGGCACCTCGATCCTCTATATCTCGCACAAGCTGGAAGAGATCCGCACGCTGTGTGACCACGCCACCATTCTGCGGCTGGGCAAGAATGTGGGCGAATGCGTGCCAAAGGATACCTCGGCACGCGACATGGCGGAAATGATGGTCGGCACGGCCCTGCAGACGCCGGAACGGTCCGGGCGCGAGTTCGGCGAGGTGGCGCTGGATATCAGCGGGCTGAGCGTGCCGTCGCCCACTGAATTCGGAACCGCACTGAAAAACCTGCACATGACGGTGCACAAGGGCGAAGTTCTGGGTATCGGCGGGGTTGCCGGCAACGGGCAGGACGAATTGCTTGCCGTTCTGTCGGGCGAAATCCTGACGGCCGCCGATGCGGTGAAAATGGCCGGTCAGCCGATCGGCAGGCTGGGGCCGACCGCAAGGCGCAAGCTGGGTCTGCTGACGGCGCCCGAAGAGCGTCTTGGCCATGCGGCGGCGCCCAACATGAGCCTGACAGAGAATGCCCTGCTCACCGGATCGGTGCGCGAAGGGCTGGAAAGCAACGGTTTTCTGAAATGGGCGGAAACCCAGAGCTTTGCCGAGAAGATCATCAAGGAGTTCGACGTGCGCACTCCGGGGCCTGACAATGCGGCCCGGTCGCTGTCGGGCGGAAACCTGCAGAAATTCGTGATTGGCCGCGAAGTGCTGCAAAACCCCGAGGTGCTGGTGGTCAACCAGCCGACCTGGGGCGTCGATGCCGCCGCCGCGGCGGCGATCCGGCAGGCGATCCTGGATCTGGCGGCCAAGGGGGCCGCGGTGGTCTGCATCAGTCAGGACCTGGATGAGCTGATGGAAATCTCGGACAGCTTTGCCGCCCTGAACGAGGGCCGCCTGAGCGCGCCGCGCACCACCGCGGGCCTGACGGTGGACGAAATCGGCCTGATGATGGGCGGCGCCCATGGCATGGAGGTGGCCCATGTCTGAGAGATTCAGCCGCCGCTGGCGGGCGTATTTTCAAAAAGATGAAATCAATGGGGGGATGAGCAGATGATCGTGCTGGAGAAACGGCCGCAGCCGTCACAGGCCTGGTCGATGGCGACGCCGCTGGTTGCGGTGCTGGCGACAATGGTGTTCGGCGGGCTGCTGTTCGCCGCGTTGGGCAAAAACCCGGTCGAGGCGATCAAGACCATTTTCTGGGATCCGCTGTTTGGCGAGTTCGCGTTCTTCTATCGCCCGCAACTGCTGGTAAAGGGTGCGCCGCTGGTGCTGATCGCCATCGGCCTTTCGCTGGGATTTCGCGCCGGCATCTGGAACATCGGGGCCGAAGGCCAATACATCATGGGCGCCATTTTCGGCGCCGGTGCGGGGCTGGCCTTTTACCCGATGGAGGCCTTTTACATCTTTCCGATCATGGTGATCGCCGGCGCATTCGGCGGCTGGCTCTGGGCGAGCATCCCGGCCTTTCTGAAGGTGCGTTTCGGCACCAACGAGATCCTCGTCTCGCTGATGCTGGTCTATGTGGCCGAACAGATGCTGGCCTCGGTCTCGCTGGGTCTGTTGAAGAACCCCGAAGGGTTCGGCTTTCCCGGCTCGCGCAACCTGCAATCCTATGCCAGCGCGCATAACGCCGAGATCTTTGCCGGATCGGGCATGCACTGGGGTGTGGTCGCGGCCTTTGTCGCGGTGATCTTTGCCTATGTGCTGCTGAACCGTCACATGACCGGGTTCCACATCCGACTGACCGGCGAAGCGCCGCGCGCCGCGAAATTCGCGGGTGTCAACCCGGCGCGGCTGATCCTGTTCTGCCTTGGAATGTCGGGGGCGCTGGCTGGGCTTGCCGGACTGTTCGAGGTGGCCGGCCCATCGGGGCAGATCTCGATCGACTTCAACGTCGGCTATGGCTTTACCGCGATCATCGTGGCCTTTCTGGGCCGCCTGCATCCGGTGGGCATCCTGCTGGCCGGGGGCCTGATGGCGCTGACCTATATCGGCGGCGAGATCGCCCAGGGCAGCCTGGGCCTGCCAGCTGCCGCGATCCAGGTGTTCCAGGGGATGCTGTTGTTCTTCCTGCTGGCGCTTGATCTTCTGACCAACTACCGCGTTCGCGCGGCCCGCAAAGAGGTGGCCTGATCCATGGACCTGTCTGCAATCAATCCCGTCCTGCTGGTGGCCTCGCTGATGGTCGCCGCCACCCCGCTGCTGCTGGCCGCCATTGGCGAACTGGTGGTGGAAAAAGCGGGGGTTCTGAACCTTGGCGTCGAAGGCATGATGATCGTCGGCGCGATCTGCGGCTTTGCCATCTCGGTCGAAACCGGCTCGCCCTGGCTGGGCTTTGTCGCGGCGGCCATCGGCGGCGCGATCCTGTCGCTGCTGTTCGTGATCCTGACCCAGATCGCGCTGGCCAACCAGGTTGCCAGCGGTCTGGCGCTGACCCTGTTCGGTCTGGGCCTGAGCGCGCTGATGGGGCAATCCTATGTCGGCATCAAACCGCCGCAGATGGGGCGGCTGGACATTCCCGTCCTCAGCGATCTGCCGGTCGTGGGCCCGATTCTGTTCAGCCACGACCTTATCCTCTATCTCGGCATCGCGTTGATCGCGGCGGTCTGGTACGTGCTGAAATACACCCGCGTCGGCCTGATCCTGCGCGCGGTGGGCGAAAACCACGATGCCGCCCATGCGCTGGGTTACAAGGTGATCAAGATCCGCATTCTGGCAATCATGTTCGGCGGCGCCTGCGCCGGTCTGGGCGGGGCCTATATCAGCCTCATCCGCGTACCGCAGTGGACCGAGGGCATGACGGCGGGCGTCGGCTGGATCGCGCTGGCGCTGGTGGTCTTTGCCAGCTGGAAACCGTGGCGCGTGCTGCTGGGGGCCTATCTGTTTGGCGGCGTGACCGTGGTGCAGCTGAACCTGCAGGCGGCGGGCGTTGCCATCCCGGTCGAGTATCTGGCAATGTCGCCCTATCTCATCACGATCCTTGTGCTTGTGATCCTTTCGGCCGACAAGAGCAGCGCGCCTGCCTCGCTCGGCCGGTCCTTCCACGCCACTCATTAAGAGTGGCCAACTGAACCAACTTGGGGAGTAACCACATGAAAATCACTTCACTTCTGGCAACAGCCGCAGTGGCGATCGGTCTGGCGACCGGCGCCGTTGCGCAGGACAAGACCAAGGTCGGTTTCGTCTATGTCGGCCCGGTGGGCGACGGCGGCTGGACCTATGAGCACGACAAGGGCCGCCAGGCCGTCGAAGCCGAGTTCGGCGACAAGGTCGAAACGGTATTTGTCGAATCGGTACCCGAAGGCCCGGACGCCGAGCGGGTGATGACCCAGATGGCACTGGAAGGGGCCGACCTGATCTTCACCACCTCGTTCGGCTACATGGACCCGACAATCAACGTGGCCAAGAAATTCCCGAACGTGAAATTCGAACACGCCACCGGGTACAAGACCGCGCCGAACGTGTCGGTCTATTCCGCCCGCTTCTATGAAGGCCGCGCGGTGCAGGGCCATATTGCGGGCAACATGACGCAATCGAACATCGTCGGCTATATCGGCTCCTACCCGATCCCCGAAGTGATCCGGGGCATCAACTCGGCCTATATCCACGCCAAGAAGGTGAACCCGGATGTCGAGTTCAAGATCGTCTGGGCCTATACCTGGTTCGACCCGGCGAAAGAGGCCGACGCCGCCAAGGTGCTGATCGAACAGGGCGCCGACGTGATCCTGCAGCACACCGATTCGACCGCACCGCAGGCCGCAGCGCAGGCCGCGGGCAACGTGATCACCTTTGGCCAGGCCTCGGACATGAGCGAATACGCTCCCAAACCGCGTGTCTCCTCGATCATCGACAACTGGGCGCCCTACTATATCGCGCGCACCAAGGCGGTGATGGACGGCAGCTGGGAAACCGTGAACACCTGGGACGGCATCGGCGCAGGCATGGTTGGCATCGGTGAGATCACGGACGCGGTTCCGGCCGAAGTCAAGGCCTCGGCGCTGGCGCTGAAGGACTCGATCGCCGACGGCTCCTACCACCCGTTCACCGGCCCGCTGAAGAAGCAGGACGGCTCCGACTGGCTGGCCGAGGGCGAGACCGCCGATGACGGCACGCTGGCCGGCATGAACTTCTATGTCGAAGGCATCGAAGGCGACATTCCGCAGTAACGTTCCAAGCGACCGCAAAACCAAGGCCCGCCGATACCCGGCGGGCCTTTTTCAATGCCCGCTCAGCACCAGCGTCTTGACGGGCAGAAGCAGCATCTGGATACGCAGAAGGATCGCGTGGACCAGACCCACCGTGTCGACCACATGCAGGTATGCCCAGCGCCCGGTGCTCAGATCCTCGTGGTGCAGGATGTCGTGGTTGTTGGTATAGGCGTTGGCCATGCAGGTCGAACCTGCGGGTATGCCGTCGGCCTGGCCCTCATAGATCGGCTCCATGAATACGGTCACGGTTCCCGGGCGCGGATAATCCTGCGGATCGACCAGTTGATCGCTTGGCCGCAGCTGGCCCGACGGCACCACATCCTGAATCCCGACAATGACCATCGGAATGACCGTGAAGGGTTTTGCCAGACAGGCCATTTCCGCGTACATGCCCGGCTTGATCACGCTGGCGCTGATTTGCGGGAACCCGGCGACATAGCGGTGGCGGTCGATGAATTCCCTGGGCACCAGAATTCCGGCGGGGCGCAGGATCGGATTGATGTAATCGCCCACTTGCAGCGTGAACTGTTCGATCGTCCCCGAGACGCCCGCATAGACGGATGTCTTGGCAAGCTCGGCCTCTGCCTGTTCCAGCGCGGCATTTGCGCTGGCCAGCTGCGCCGGGATCAGCACGCGAATGTTTTCCTCGACCGCCTGTTGCTGCGCCCGGGCCGCAGAAAGTTCACCCTCGCGGATATCCACCAGATTGGTGAAACGTTCGACCTCTTTTTCCCGCGCAGCGCTCGATCCGCGATCCAGCAGTTCCTGCTCGCGTGCCAGATCGTCATTGGCCTGCTGCAACGATGCCTCGGCCCGCGCGACCGAGCCCATGGCGGCGGCAAGATCAGCCTGCGCCACGACCTTGGAGGCCTCGACCTCTTCGACCTTGCGCCCGGCCGTTTCAACCGCTGCCTGCTGGCTGGCATCGTCCAGCCGGAACAGCAGCGTGCCTGCCTCGACGAACTGGTTGTTCTCGACATGCACCTCGGACACACGCCCGCCGGTTTCGGGCAGGATCGTCACCGTGCGAAAGAAAGACTGCACGGAGGTGGCCGACGGATGATAGAAAAACACCAGCGTGATCAGGGAAATGGTCAGAACCGCACAGAGCGTTATGCCATGCCGCAACTCGTACCACATCGAGAAGAAGGTGATCTCATGCCCCCAGCGCTTGCCCTGGCGATAGCGGCGATAGAGATAATCGGGCAGGATGGTGACAAGCGAACAGATCAGAAGCTCAAACATCGCGCTGACCCTCCTCTGCCTGGGGCTGCGGCTCCGCCTGTTCCGGCGCGGCCGCGGCCCCGCCCGGTATGCGGCTGAGGATGCCGCTGAGCGACGACGCCATCGACTGCAGCGGGGTCAGGAAATCGGGCATCCGGAATGCCGCGATCAACAGCGCCGCGACCCAGAAGATGTTGTTATGCGTGAACAGTGCGATCAGGGCGAGGATGCCGATGACCTGGAATTGCGTGTGATTGCCGTGATGCGCCATTCGCTCGGGCAAGGAGTGCAGCGTGAAATACATCGCGCCGATGAACACGATCAGTCCGATGGTCACGATGGCGACGCCGATGAAAAGCGGATCGCTGCCATCGGGACCGGGCATGTAACCGGGTATATGTGCGGTTGCGATCGGGTGCAGTGCCTGACTGTCCACGTTCTCTCCCCCTGAAATGTTCTTTTGCGCACTATGGGACGCCGCATCGAGCAAAGGCAAGTTATCGCGAAAAATCTTAGCTCTTTCCCACCCAGCACCGGCATGCAATGGTCCGGCCATGACCACCAGACTGACCACCCCCGACGGAACCCCGATCAGCCGGTTCGCCTTTGGCACGATGCAATTTGGCGGGCGCGCGGACGCCGCCGAAAGCCGCAGGATGTATGAGGCCAGCCGCGCCGCGGGCATCACCCATTTCGACACTGCCTTTGTCTATACCGACGGTCAGGCCGAGACGCTTCTGGGTGAGATGATCATGCAGGATCGCGACAGGCTGATGATCGCGACCAAGGTGGGCTATGACAGTGCAAAGCCCGACAATATCCGGGCGCAGTTCGACACCTGCCGCAGGCGGCTGAACCTCGACATGGTGGATGCGCTGTACCTGCACCGCTTCGATCCCGGCACCGATCTAGCCGAGACACTGGCCTGTTTTGCCGAGTTCAAACGAAAAGGGCAGATCCGCTATATCGGCCTGTCCAACTTTGCCGCATGGCAAGTGATGAAGGCCGCGGGCGTCGCCTCCGGGTTCGACCTGCGTATCGACCTGTTGCAGCCGATGTACAATCTGGTCAAACGCCAGGCCGAGGTCGAGATCCTGCCCGCCTGCGCCGATCAGGGCATCGCGGTTGCGCCCTATTCCCCACTGGGCGGGGGGTTGTTGACCGGCAAATACGCCAATTCGGGTCAGGGGCGGCTGACCGAAGACAAGGGGTATGCCGTGCGGTATGGGCAAAGCTGGATGTACGACACCGCACGGGCGCTGGCCGATCTGGCGGCAGAGCTGGGAACCCACCCGGCGACCCTTGCGGTAGCGTGGGTCGCGGCCAATCCGGCGGGCCTGCTGCCGATCATCTCGGCGCGCAGCGCGGAACAGCTTGCGCCCTCGCTGGCGGCGATTTCGGATGAAATGTCACCCGAACTTTACACGCGGATCACCGCGCTGAGCCAAACACCGCCGCCCGCCACCGACCGCACGGAGGAACAGGCATGATCGATTTTCTGGTGATCGGCGGCGGAATTGCCGGGCTGAGCGCGGGTGCGCGGCTGTCCGAGCATGGTTCGGTCACCGTGCTGGAGGCCGAGGACGCGCTGGGCTATCACACGTCAGGCCGGTCGGCGGCCCTGTTCGAGCCGAATTATGGCCTGCCGCCGGTGATCGCCCTGAGCATGGCCAGCACGGAATACCACACCACGGCAAACGGCGGTTACCTGAGCCCGCGCGGTCTGATGCTGATTGGCGGGCACGATCAGAGGACGCAATTCGATGCCGACTGTCTGGATCTCGGGCTGGAGCCGATCGGGCTGGACGACGCCTTTGCGCGCGTGCCCATCCTGAATCCCGATACTGTCGCATTTGCCGCCTATTGCGGCCGGGCGCAGGATATCGACACCGACCGGATGCTGCAGGATTTCGCGCGGCAAATCCGCGCCAATGGCGGGTCGGTTCTGACCCGGAAACAGGTGACCGGTATCGTCAGTGACGGTCATTGGCTGGTCGACGCCAACGGCCGGTATGAGGCCCGCACACTCGTGAATGCTGCCGGAGCCTGGGCGGATCAGATCGCCCGCTTGGCCGGGATCGATCCCATTGGCATCACACCCTGCCGCCGCTCGATGGCGCGCCTGCCCGCGCCGGGCGGGCATGACGTGACCGGCTGGCCCCTGCTGATGGGGGTTGGCGAGACGTGGTATGCCAAGCCTGACGCGGGAAAGCTGCTGGTCTCGCCCGCCGAAGCCGATCCGGTGGAACCGCATGACGCCTATGCCGACGACATGGTTCTGGCCGAGGGGCTGGCGCGGTACGAAGAAATGGTCACCGAACCGGTGACGCGGGTCGAAACCAACTGGGCCGGGTTGCGCAGCTTTGCCCCCGACAAATCGCTGGTGCTGGGCCCCGACCCGGCCCGGCCAAGCTTTGTCTGGTGCGCCGGTCAGGGTGGGTACGGGTTTCAGTCCGCCCCTGCCGCGTCGCGACTGGTGGCGGATCTGACCGTCGGCAACGCGCCGGAACTGGAGTCACAGGTGGTCGCCGCGCTGCGGCCGGACAGGTTGCGGTCATGACCCGGCGCAAGCTGCCCGCGAATGCCAGCGTTGCCGAACAGGGCGACGGCGCAAGGCTCGTGGCGCCGGCCGCCAGCCGCAACGCGCAGGCGCTGTGCGACCTGCTGGCCCATGTGGCGCCGAGCCAAGGCAAGGCGCTGGAACTGGCCAGCGGCACCGGACAGCATGTTGCCGCCTTTGCCGAGCGGTTTCCGCAGACCACATGGCAGCCGACCGAGGTCGACGCCGAGCGCCGGGCCAGCATCGACGCCTATGCTGCGGATCTGGCGAATGTCCTGCCCGCGCGGAACCTGAATGCGACGGCCGAGGGGTGGGGCTCCTGCCACGGCGGGCGGAACCTGATCATCCTGATCAACCTGCTGCACCTCATCAGCCAGCCCGAAACCACGGCGCTGATCCGCGAGGTTGCAGCGGCCCTCGCCCCCGGTGGGCGATTCGTTCTGTACGGGCCGTTCATGCGCGCCGGAGAGCTGACCAGCGAGGGCGATGCCAGGTTCCACGCGGCCCTGACCGCGCAGGACCCCGAGATCGGCTACAAGGACGATTTCGACATGATCGACCTGATCCAGGCCTCGGGCCTTGAGATGGTCGAAGTGGTGGAGATGCCCGCAAACAACCTCGCCCTGATCGCGGAAAGGCCCCGCACCTGATCAAGATCAAGGAGACGGCCCGGTCAGCGCCCTACACATGCAAACAATGATATGTTTGCAAAGGGGCACCCTGCATGAACTGGCAAGAGAAACTGTCCGCAACCCGGTCCGGCCTGCGGAACCTGAACGGGGCTATCCCCGACACCGCGCGCGCCTTCGGGGCTTTGGGCAAGGCCGTCAAGGAAGGCGGCACGCTGGATTACAAGACCAAGGAATACGTAGCGCTTGGCATCTCGGTGGCGGTTCGGTGCGAACCCTGCATCTCGTTGCATGTCGAGGCATTGGTCAATGCGGGCGCGTCGCGGGAAGAGGTCGCCGACGTTCTGGCCATGTCGATCCAGATGGGTGGCGGGCCGTCGATGATGTATGCGGCCAAGGCCCTGAATTGTTTTGATGAACTGACCGGATGACCTGCGTCATTCTGGCAGCGCCGGATATCCGGCGCTGATCCGTTTCACATTCAGGGCATGAAAACGAAAAGGAAGATCACGCCATGAAACCCGCATTGCTAGCAGGACCTGCATTCATTCTGGTGGTTGGATTTGCACTGGCCGAAACGCCGGTTCCGGGCGCACATTTCATCGAGAACTGGGACAACGACGGGGACGGTGCCGTGTCATTGGAAGAAGCCCGCGAAAAGCGCGCGGACGTGTTCTATATGTTCGACGCGGACGAGAATCAGGTGCTGGACCCCTCGGAATACGACCTGTTCGACGAAACCCGCGCAGCAGACATGGCGGCCAACGACGCCCCACAGGGGCTGAAAGGCCCGGTGAACGGCCTGCGCCGCGAATTCAACGACGTCGATGGCGACGGATCGGTCAGCCAGGAAGAATTCCTGAACGGCACCGAAAGCTGGTTTGCCAAGGTCGACAAGGATGGTGACGGTCAGGTCACATCGGCCGATTTCGGGGGGTGAAGGGGCAGCAAGGCAAATTGAGGTTTGGAAGCCCTCGGATGATCTGAAGGCGGTTTTGTGGTACACTCCTGATTGGGAGTATACCTGCCATGAAGACCATAGCCGCCATTCTGCTGATCTTGCTGTCTTCGCAAGTGCTGGCACAACAAGACCCGATCAGGGGGCGCATGATCTGCGAGGTGCTGGCCAATCGCTTTGTCCCCACTCACGGTGACCGCTCGGACACACATGTTGGTCAGGCCGAGGAGTATTCACCCGGCGCGACGTTCATCGTCGATTACACTCATGACCCGGCCACCGGCCTGTCGATCTATATGGGCGAGCCGGACAGGGCGAATGTCCTGATCGAAGAGCCGTTTCCGGCAAGCAGCTTCAAGGGCGTGTCGAGCATCACCAACAAGGCCGAATATCGCACCGCGTTCAGCGAAGTGTCGCTTGGAAAGTACTCGGTGAACTACAAGGGCCACGATCAGCTGAACATCAAGCGATGCAAGGGCGACGCCTGGGAGGGCCACTTTGTCCGGACCTATGTCAGCGGACAGTTCACACAGGTCGTCTCGCTGACCTGCCATCCTTATGTGAACGCCATGGACGACGTGCTGGCCCGCCTGAAGCTGTTGAATTAAGTCAAAGCATTACGCAACGGATTGAGGGTGCGTGGTTTCGGTCGCCATCTAGTTAAATACGGCGCCGTCGACCAACTGGAGGTTGCTACCTGAATCGGTCATTGGGGTGCCTGGTTCAAACGGACGTTGATAAGAAACGGTCAACCCGGGTCTGAGAACACAAGCTGTACGACCTCGACACGGCGGCACCACACGCGGAACGACTTGGCAATTGCGAAACCAAATCAGAGGCGGGTCAGCGAACGAAACGCTTATTCCTTTCCTCTGGTCGATTAACCGCTCTCTTGAATGTACGGAACGGTCTTTGTCACATGCATACGGTTGCGTCTGGCATCATTTGAACCTATACAGCCGCCATCCGAAATGGAGATTTCATGTCCCGGTAAGGAAGGGAGGCAGTGAGCCTCCCGGTGCAAATCCAACCTCGATAGATGACGCCGTCACTCTTTTTTTGACGGCGACTGTTGGGTTGCAATCTTTTTCCAAACCATCAGCGCCCAAGCCCAACTTGCGGCCAAGACATGAAAGTTGACACGCAATGATACGGGATTATTCCCATTTCCTTTCACCGCGCCAAAGTGACACCGATATCAAGGCAAAACTCAGCCCTCTTCAGGCACTGGGTTGGAAGCCCTTCTTCGCCCAGCAAATAAGCGTCGACGAATTGGCCGCGACACCACCAGTCCGGGTGGTCGAAATACATCGCAACGCGGTACACGTCATTGGCGAGAACATTGAAACAATGCTTCCGCCCAGACACGATGTAACTGTCGGAGACTGGCTGATGCTGGACCCGGATCGCCCGAGGTCCAGTCAGGTGCTCGGGCGTCAAAGCCTCATCAAACGACGCGCACCTGGCACCGACCGCCAGGAACAACTGATCGCTGCAAACATCGACACGGCCTTCATCGTCACGTCTTGCAATCAGGACTTCAACATTGCCCGGCTCGAACGCTATGTCGCACTGGCGTTCGAGGCAAGGATCACGCCGGTTATCGTGCTCACGAAGACCGACCTGGCTACAGACCCGCAACGCTACATCGACGCGGCCCGTGCTGTGTCGGACCTGATCGACATAGTTGCACTCGATGCTCGTGGCAGCGCGCCCCGGGCGGAACTCGCCGACTGGTGCAAGCCGGGCAAGACGGTGGCTTTCCTCGGTTCGTCCGGAGTCGGGAAGTCGACGCTGACCAATTCGCTGCTCGACAGCCAAGCCATCGAAACCAAGGCCATCCGCGAGGATGACGCAAAAGGTCGGCACACCACGACAAGGCGCGAGCTTCATCCGATGCCCAATAGCTGTCTGATTCTGGACACCCCTGGTATGCGGGAGTTGCAGCTCACCAACGCGGTTCAGGGGATCAGTAACCTTTTCTCCGATATCCAGGAGTTGGCCGCAAACTGCCGTTTCAAGGATTGTCAGCACAGAACCGAACCGGGGTGCGCCGTTCTGGAGGCTATCGAAGAAGGTGCCCTAGATGCTTCGCGGCTGGAAAGATGGCGCAAACTCTTGGCCGAAGACGCGTTTAACTCTGCCAGCCTCGCCGAACGCAGGTCACGCGACAAGGCCTTCGGTAAGATGGTCCGAAGCGTCAAGAAGCACAAAGATGTCAGGAGATAGGATGATGACGCAGTCGAAAGTCGGTCAAATCGTATGGCATGATCTCTTCACGTCTGACAGGAAGCGCTCGATGGCATTCTACCAGCGTATCACCAATTGGACGTACCAAATCGAGCGGGCAACGGATTTTGCCTGGGGTGGCGGTGAGAAGGATTTTGTCCTGGCCTTTTCCGATGACGAAGCAGGCGCCGGACTTGCCGAAACCCCGTCCAAGCAGTCGAATGGTTGGATCGCCTACACCGAAGTCCCGGATGTGGACGTGGCGGTGGAGCGCGCCAAAACGCTTGGAGGAACGAACGTCCGGGCCCCATTCGAGGTACCAGGCGTTGGGCGCAATGCGCTCATTCGAGATCCACTCGGAGCGCTTCTGGGGATTTCACTATCCAGGCATGGTTTCCCGGTGCCTTGCCGACAATTCGGCCCCGAGGTCTACTTCACCGAAGAGAAAGAATTCCCGGAACTGTTCTACGCCGAGCTCTTTGGCTGGCGAGTCTGTCCCAAGAGGGAACAGGAAGATGTTACCATAATCGGACCGTCGGGCACCCCGGTCGCTACGCAACATCGAAGGCATCGACCAGACGGTTCGACGGCAACATGGGTTCCAAGCATCAGGGTCAAGTCAACCAAAGATGCTTGCCACCTTGCCGAAGACAATGGGGCGCGTCGGGTAAGTGACAGCGAAACAATGGCTGGAAAACGCCGCAAGGTCGTCTTTAGTGATCCGGACGGCGCATTTTTTTCACTGATCGAAGAGCTCTAGCGATCCTTGCTCACCAGATGGGACTTTGAGAGCGTTCAATTCTTCGCTTTTCAGCATCTGCCAGATGTAGGCTGGAACCGCTCATCGAAATCGGTCAGTGCAACCGTTGCGTCGCCATCGGTTGGCTGTTGCCCAGAAAGGCAAAGGCCCCGGATCTCTCCGGGGCCTTGTTTGATCAGCCGTCCTTGCGGATGACTTCGTTCTTGGGATCATAGGGGCTGTCGCAGGTGACGACCGCATCCCACAGCTTGTCCTGGATCTTGACCTGCAGCCTGGTGCCTTCCACTGCGTAGTCGGGCTTCACGTAGCCCATGCCGATGGATTTCTCGAACGCCACCGAGTAGCCGCCCGAGGTCAGGCGGCCCACACGGGTGCCGTCTTCGGCATAAAGCGCCTCGCGGCCCCAGGGATCGGCATCGGCAGGGCCGTCGATCAGCAGGGTGCAGCATTTGACGCGGACGCCGGTCTCTTCCAGTTTGGCTTTGCCGTTGAAGTCCTTCTCCAGATCAACAAAGCGCGGCAGGTCGGCTTCCAGCGGGGTCGCGTCGCGGCCCAGTTCGTTACCGAAGGCGCGATAGGATTTCTCCTGGCGCAACCAGTTCTGGGCGCGTGCCCCCACCAGCTTCATGCCGTGCTTCTCGCCAGCCTTCTCCAGCAGGTCGAACAGGTAGTTCTGCATCTCGATCGGGTGATGCAGCTCCCAGCCCAGCTCGCCGGTATAGGCCACGCGGATCGCGTTCACCGGGCACATGCCCAGTTCGATCTGCTTGGCCGACAGCCACGGGAATCGCTTGTTCGACAGCGCGGTTGCCGGATCGGCGTCGACGATCACCTCTTTCAGCAAATCACGCGATTTCGGCCCGGCGATGGCGAAGACACCCCATTGGGTGGTCACGTCCTGGATCTCGATATAGCCGAACTCTTCCATCTTGTCTTCGGCGGCCTTGCGCAGGAAGTCCGCGTCATACTCGGACCAGGCACCGGCAGAGACCAGATAGTAATTGTTCTCGCCGTTGCGGACGATGGTGTATTCGGTGCGGGTGGTGCCGTGCGAGGTCAGGGCATAGGTCAGGTTGATGCGGCCGACCTTGGGCAGCTTGTTGCAGGTGAACCAATCCAGGAACTGAGTGACACCGGGGCCTTTGACGACATGCTTGGTGAACGCGGTCGCGTCGATCAGGCCAACGCCGTTGCGGATCGCCTTGGCTTCTTCAACGGCATATTGCCACCAGCCGCCACGGCGGAAGGAGCGGGCGTCGTGGTCGAAGTTTTCCGGTGCGTCCAGCGGGCCATAATAGTTGGGGCGTTCCCAGCCGTTGACCCAGCCGAACTGTGCACCGCGGGCCTTCTGGCGGTCGTAGGCGGGCGCGGTACGCAGCGGACGGCAGGCCTGACGCTCTTCGTCCGGGTGGTGCAGGATATAGACGTGCTCATAGCACTCTTCGTTCTTGCGGGCCGCGAATTCGGTGGTCATCCAGTTCGACGAATACCGCTTGGGGTCGAGCGACGCCATGTCGATTTCGGCCTCGCCATCGACCATCATCTGCGCCAGGTAATAGCCGGTGCCGCCCGCGGCGGTGATGCCAAAGCTGAAACCCTCGGCCAGCCACATGTTGCGCAGGCCAGGCGCCGGACCGACCAGCGGGTTGCCGTCGGGGGTATAGCAGATCGGGCCGTTGAAATCGTCCTTGAGGCCGCTTTCGGCACAGGACGGCACGCGTTCGGCCATCGCCATGTACTGTTCGGCAATCCGGTCCAGATCCAGCGGGAACAGATCGGCGCGGAAGCTGTCGGGCACGCCATGTTCGAACCGCGCGGGCGCGCCGTGTTCATAGATGCCCAAAATCCAGCCGCCGCGCTCTTCGCGGGCGTAGGATTCGTTGTCGGCGTCGCGCACAACCGGGTGCTCCGGGTTGCCCGCTTCGCGCCATTTGACCAGCTCGGGGTCCTTGTCCATGACGATAAAGGTGTGTTCGACCGGGATCGCGGGCATCTTGATGCCCAGCATCTTGGCGGTGCGCTGCGCATGGTTGCCGCTGGCAGTCACGACATGCTCGGCGGTGATCACCACCTGCTCGTCCGAAGGCACCAGGTTGCCTCCCTGCTCGACCATCTTGGTGCAGGTGACCTCCCAATGGGTGCCGTTCCAGTGAAAGGCATCGGCCTGCATCTTGCGCACGATATCGACACCGCGCTGGCGGGCGCCCTTGGCCATCGCCTGCGTCACGTCGGCGGGGTTAATATAGCCATCCTCGGTGTGATAGATCGCGCCCTTCAAGTCGCCCGTTTCGATCAGTGGCCAGCGTTCCTTGATCTGGTCCGGGGTCAGCCACTCGTATTTCACGTCGCAGGTTTCGGCGGTCGAGGCATAGAGCATGTATTCGTCCATACGCTCTTGCGTCTGCGCCATGCGCAGGTTGCCAACGACGGCGAAACCGGCGTTCAGCCCGGTTTCCTCTTCCAGCGTCTTGTAGAAATCGACCGAATATTTGTGAATGTGGGTGGTCGCGTAAGACATGTTGAAGAGCGGCAGCAGACCCGCCGCGTGCCATGTCGAACCCGAGGTGAGTTCGTCCCGCTCGATCAGCATGACGTCGTCCCAGCCCGCCTTGGCCAGGTGATAGGCAATCGAGGTCCCGACGGCACCACCGCCGACGACCAGTGCTTTGACTTGGGTTTTCATTTGCCCGCTCTCCGGATTGAGTCTGTTTGGGATGGTTTATGCCGAACGGCAGGGCACAGCGCCAAGTCCATCCGACTTAAAATTGCGCAAAACCGACCTAGGCCACTCACAAGCCGACGATTGACGACTTGCAGCGCCGGCAAGGGCGCGAAACTCGCGGCTTTGCAAAGTTAGAGAATCTTGCCCGGGTTCATGATGTTGTCGGGATCAAGCGCCGCCTTGACCGCTTTCATGTAAAGCGTGGCCGGGCCGAGTTCCTTTTCGAGATAGGGCTTTTTGCCCTGCCCGATTCCATGCTCACCCGTGCAGGTTCCGTCCATCGCTATCGCCAGTTCGTTCAGCCAGCCGACAAAGGTTTCGGCCTTGGCAACCTCGTCGGGATTGGCCATGTCCAACAGCACGAGCGTGTGGAAATTCCCGTCACCGACATGGCCGACGACGGGGGCCAGCAGCCCAAGCTCTGCCGTCTTGGCCTGTGCCATGGTCACCGCTTCGGCCAGCCGCGAGATCGGAACGCAGACATCGGTGGAAATCCCCTGCGCCCCCGGACGCAGTTGCAGGCACGCCCAGTACATGTCGTGGCGCGCCTGCCAGAGCTTGTTGCGGTCTTCGGTCGAGGTGGTGGCGGCAAAATCGGTGCCGCCGAATTCCTCGGCGATGGCCCCGAATGTTTCCGCCTGTTCGACCACCCCGGCCTCGGATCCGTGAAATTCCAGCAGAAGCAGCGGCGTTTCCGGCAGGTCCAGCCTGGAATAGGCATTGGCGGCGGCAACCGAAAGCTCGTCCAGAAGCTCGATCCGGGCCACCGGAATGCCGTATTGGATCGTCGTCATCACCGCGCGGCAGGCGGCATCGACCGAGGGGAAGGAACAGCGGGCCGAGCTGATCGCCTCGGGGATGCCCTGCAGGCGCAGGGTGATTTCGGTGATCAGGCCAAGCGTCCCCTCGGAGCCGATCAGCAGGCGGGTCAGGTCGTAACCTGCCGAGGATTTCCTGGCGCGGGTGCCGGTGCGGATGATCCGGCCATCGGGCATCACCGCCTCAAGGCTCAGGATGTTGTCCTTCATCGTCCCGTAGCGCACCGCGTTGGTGCCCGAGGCGCGCGTCGCGGCCATGCCGCCCAGCGAGGCATTGGCGCCGGGATCGATTGGAAAGAACAGGCCCTGATCGCGAAGGTAGGTGTTCAGGTCCTCGCGGGTGACACCGGGTTGAACCACGCAATCCAGATCCTCGGCATGAACCGCAAGAACCTTGTTCATTCGCATCAGATCAACCGAAATCCCGCCAGCGGGCGCGTTTACATGCCCTTCCAGCGAGGTGCCGGTGCCGAAGGCAATGACCGGAACCCTGTGTCGGGCGCAGGTCTTGACGATGTCCGAAACTTCCGACGTGGTTTCGGGAAACACCACCGCGTCGGGGGACTGGTTGTTGATCCAGGTCGTCGTGTGGCCGTGTTGTTCGCGGATTGATGCACCGGTCTGCAACCTGTCGCCAAATCGTTGTTTCAGGATGCCGATGACGGTTTCTATGCCGGTCTCGTTGCGCGGCAGCGCCGTGGCCTGAACCATGGTGTTTCTCCCCTTTGCGGTCTGCGTGACCGCCCCGCATTGCTACGAAACGTGCGCGTCGCGGACAATACCCACAACCCGGTAGCGGTTCATTCGCCCAGCGCGATGCCTTCGCGACGCGGGTCCGCCCCGCCTTTCAGCACCTCGCCGATCTCGATGGCGTGCAGGCCAGAGGTCAGATCGCGCGCGTTGACCTCATAGCCCAGCGCGGTCAGCGGTTCGGTCAGTTCGGTCGCGGCGGTGTCCTGTTCCACGTCATAGGTGCCAAATCGATTGACCAGATGCGGCAGGGCCAACGCCTGTTGCACATCCATGCCCCAATCCGCCCACGCGATGATGGATTTGGCCACATAGCCGATGATCCGGCTGCCGCCCGGAGAGCCGATGGCCAGCACCGGCTTGCCGTCCTTCATCACGATGGTCGGGCTCATCGATGAACGTGGCCGCTTTCCGGGTTCCAGCCGGTTGGCGATGGGTACACCGTCAGCATGGGTGCGGAACGAAAAATCGGTCAGTTCGTTGTTGAGCAGAAACCCGTTCGCCATCAGGCGCGAGCCAAAGCCGTTTTCGATCGTCGTGGTCATCGACAGGACATTGCCCTGCGCGTCCACGATCGAAATATGCGAGGTGGACGGAAATTCGATCGATTGATCATCGGCCCAGATCAGGGCGTGATCGAATTCGGGAGTACCGGGGGCCACGTCGGACAGGGCCGCGCCGGTGTCCAGCAGCGCGCCGCGCCCGCTCAGATAGGCGGAATCGACCAGCCCCTTGGTCGGCATCGGCACGAAATCACTGTCGGCCATGTACCGGCCCCGATCCGCAAAGGCGAGGCGCGAGGCATCGCCGATCAGCCGCCACGCTTCGGCGCTGGTTGGACCAAGCGCTGCCAGATCATAGCTGTCGAGCATCCCCAGGATCTGTCCCACCGTCAGCGCCCCCGACGAAGGCGGCCCCATGCCACAGACCTCATAGGCGCGATAGGCAGCGCAGACCGGCGCACGCTCGATCACCTGATAGAGCGCCAGATCGACACCGGACAGGACACCGGGATTGCCGGGGGCAGAGCGTACGGCGCTGACGATGCCCGCCGCGATGTCACCGCCGTAAAACCCCGCCGATCCCTCGGCGGCCAGTGTTCGCAGCGTTTCGGCATAGGCAGGGTTTTTCAACGTGTCGCCTTCGGCTACGGGCTGCCCACCCGGCAGGAAATAGTCGGCAGTTGCCGGGAACCGGGCCAGCCGCTCGGCATCGGCGGCAACCAGACCGGCGAGGCGCGGAGAGACGGCAAAACCGCCCTCGGCCAGCCCGATCGCATCATCGAACAGCGACGGCCACGGCTTGCCGCCCCAGCGGCGGTGCGCCGCCTCCAGCAGCGCGGGCGTGCCGGGGGTGCCCACGGACAGACCGCCGACAACCGCATCGAAGAACCCCAGCGGTTCGCCATTTTCGTCCTGAAACAAGGTCGGCGTCGCCGCGCGCGGCGCGGTTTCGCGGGCGTCCAGCGTGGTCAGCTCGCCGCTTGCAGCGTCATACCAGACAAGGAACGCCCCGCCGCCCAACCCCGAGGATTGCGGCTCGACCAGCCCCAGAACGACCTGCACCGCCACCATCGCATCGGCCGCCGTGCCACCCGCGCGCAGCACCCGCGCCCCGGCTTCGACCGCCAGTGGATTGGCGGCCGCCACCATCCAGTTCGCTGCCTCGACCGGTTGACCGGCGTCCTTGGCCGCCAGAGCATCCTTTGCGGCCTGCGACAGCGTCTCGACCTGACCCGAGGTTGCCAGTTCCGGGGCCACGGCATCAGCGGTCTGCTGCGCCAAAGCGGGCGAAACCGACAGCATGGCGGCCATGAAATAACTGGAAATACGGTGTGTGCGCATGTTTTCCTCCTGACAATCAGACTGTGCGAATACCATTGACCGGCGCCGCAGAACGGCCCGGCCTGACAACAAAACCAAAAACGCCCGGCACAAATGGCCGGGCGCCGGGGTCGTTCAAAGCATCGACGGCACGACCTGATCGGGCGGACGGTGGCCGTCCTCGAAGGTCTTGATGTTGATGATGACCTTCTCGCCCATCTCGATCCGGCCCTCGATGGTGGCCGATCCCATGTGCGGCAACAGCACCACGTTGGGCAATTGCCGCAGGCGCGGGTTCACGTTGGTGCCGTGTTCATATACGTCCAGCCCCGCCCCGGCGATTTCATCCGCACGGATCAGGCGGGTCAGGGCATTTTCGTCGATCACCTCACCGCGCGAGGTGTTCACGATCACGGCAGACGGTTTCATCAGTTTCAGACGGCGCGCGTTCATCAGATGAAAGGTGGACGGCGTCGACGGGCAGTTGACCGAGATCACGTCCATCCGCGCCACCATCTGATCAAGGCTGTCCCAATAGGTCGCCTCCAGCTCTTCCTCGACCTCGGGGCGCAGGCGGCGGCGGTTGTGGTAATGCACCTGCATGCCAAAGGCCCGCGCGCGTCGGGCAACGGCCTGACCGATCCGCCCCATGCCCAGAATGCCAAGGCGGCGGCCACCGATGCGGCCACCCAGCAAAGCGGTCGGCGCCCACCCTGTCCAGTCGCCTTTCTGCATCACCGCCAGGCCTTCGGGAATGCGTCGCGTGACGGCGAGGATCAGCGCCATGGTCATGTCGGCGGTATCGTCGGTCAGAACGCCGGGCGTGTTCGACACCAGTATTCCCCGCTGCCGTGCGGTCGATACGTCGATATGATCCACCCCGGCCCCGTAATTCGCGATCAGCCGCAACTGTTCACCCGCCTGCCCCAGCAATCCTGCATCGATCGTGTCGGTCACGGTCGGCACCAGCACATCGGCGGTTTTCACCGCCTCGACAAGCTCGGTTCGGGTCATCGGCGTGTCATCTTCGCGCAGACGCACATCAAAGAGTTCACTCAGCCGGGTTTCGACGGCTTCGGGCAACCGTCGCGTTACGACAACACTCAGACGTTCTCTTGGCACTTCGGCCCTCCCACTGCTTTGCAATCCTGCGCGCGCCATGGCATCGTGGCGCAGGATCAGGCGGGGCACAAGAACCCCAAGCTGAATTGACGCAGCCTTTTTTCAAAACCGGATCAACAGGCATAAGAGCAGGCAGGCAGTGAGGCATTCGGTATCGGTGAAACGCCAGTATCTGGCGCTGTTTTCGACTCTTCTCATCGCGTTCGGCATTTCCGCCGCGAGCGCCGAGGAAAAACGCGGTCAGGTCACCAACCTGCCGCTGCCCCGTTTCGTGTCGATGAAAGCCAACGAGGGCAACGTCCGGCGTGGCCCGTCGCTGACCCACCGAATCGACTGGGTGTTCAAACGCCGCGACATGCCGCTGCAGATCACCGCCGAATTCGGCAACTGGCGCCGCGTGCAGGACCGTGACGGCGCCGGTGGCTGGGTGCATTACGCGCTGTTGTCAGGCGCAAGGACGGTGCTGATCGAACAGGACATGGTTCCGATCCATTCCCGCCCCGATCCCGCTTCGCAGGTCAACGCCCGGTTCGAAACCGGCGTCGTCGCCCGACTTGGCACCTGCACCATCGACTGGTGCCGGATCTCGGCCGGGGGCTATCGCGGCTGGACGCCGAAAACCAACCTCTGGGGCGTGGCGGCTGACGAGATCCGCGAATAGGGCCGAAATCGCCGCGCCGTGGGGTCTGGCCTTCGCCGCATATCGCGTTATCGTGCCGGTCTCAGCCCCTGCGGAGAGACCACATGAAAGCCATCACCTACAGCAGCTTTGGCCCGGCGAAGGACGTCCTGACACTCACCGAACTGGATCCGCCCAAACCCGCCCCCGGCGAGGTGCTGGTCGATCTGGAGTATTCCGGCGTGAACCCGTCCGACGTCAAGGCCCGCGCCGGGGCCCGGCCCGGCGTCACCAGGCCGCCCTTTCCCGTCATCATTCCGCACAGTGATGGCGCAGGAGTGATTTCCGCCGTAGGTGACGGCGTGCCGCAGACCCGCATCGGCGAGCGCGTGTGGATCTGGAACGGCCAGTGGCAGCGCGCTTTCGGAACCGCTGCCCAGCAGATCGCGCTGCCCACGGAACAGGCGGTACGCCTGCCCGATGCAGTGTCGCTGGAAACCGGGGCGGTTCTGGGCATTCCGGGCCTCACCGCATGTCACACGGTGTTTTCCGGCGGCGACGTGGCGGGGCAGACCGTTCTTGTTCAGGGCGGCGCAGGCACCGTCGGCTATCTCGCGGTGCAGCTTGCCAAATGGGGCGGCGCCAAGGTGATCGCCACTGCCGCGCCCGCCAGTTTCGACCGCGTGCGTGACGCCGGGGCGGATGCCGTTGTCGACTATTCGGACCCCGATCTGCCGCAACAGATTCTGTCCGCCAATGGCGGCCGGTCCGTGGACCGGATCGTCGAGGTCGAATTCGGCCTCAACGTCCGGACGGACACCCAAGTCATTGCCGAGAACGGCCGCATCAACGCCTATGGCTCGGCGGCGCAGATGTCGCCCACCCTGCCGTTCTATCCGCTGATGTTCAAAGCGGTCACGCTTGAGATGACGCTGATCTATCTTCTGCCGCCTGCCCTGCGCGCCGCGGCCATTGCGAAACTGACCGGCGCGCTGAACGCAAATGCCCTTCGCTGCCCCGTCCAATCCATCCACGGCCTCGCCGATTGCCACCTTGCGCATGAGGCCGTCGAGGCCGGAAAACGCACCGGTGCGGTGCTTTTGAAAACCGCGGATTGAGCACCGGAAAAAATGAATGCCAAGGCTCACATTTTTTGCGAAATGGGCCTTGAACCCCGCCAACAAGAGTCGTAGATAGCCGCTCACCGTTGGGGTGTAGCCAAGTGGTAAGGCAACGGTTTTTGGTACCGCGTACCGTAGGTTCGAATCCTACCACCCCAGCCACCACCTTCTAAGTTATTGATATAATGTAGATTTCTGGAATTCAGCGCGTCGTTTCGGGCGCCTTCAGAGGTGTTAATTTACCCCAGACCGACAGATCTCCGATGTTCTGCCCGTTTCCTCGAAAAGTCTGGAATCGCCATTTCCGCGGTAGCAGTTTGGGCACATGTGATGGGTGTAGCATCGCCCTTTTTCCAGGAAAGATTGCAACGCGTCACGGCACGGCGCTGAAGTATCCGTTCGCCGGATACCGACGCGTGCAACGTTCTGATTATGCGAAGATTTACAGAGTAGCGAAGGCGTCGCGCTGTTCGGTCCAAATCGGCGAGAAGGCATGCCGCTTGAGCCAGTCTGACGTCATGCCGACGGGCTGCCGTCCTTCTCGAACGGCACGGATGACGTCCGGCGCCAGGAAGACCAGTTCGATCAGTTGCTGGACGCGCCGTTTGGAGACGGCTTCGATCCCAGCAATTTCAGCAAAGGTTTTCCCTGACCGGACCAGATCAAAATACCGATGCGCGCGGGCGATGTTGCGCAGAAGGGTGGTGTCGATCTCCGGCTGCGCATCGCCGATGATGAGTTTGGTTTCCACGCCGCGCTTGCGATGCTGGAATGGGGCTTTGATTACCAACAGGTCTTCGACGATGCGCGATGGATCGACATCAAGAAGATCAGCGAGAGGCTCGCCTGACAAGGCGATGCGGATATCGCCGGGCGCGATATCGATACGGTCAATCAGGATCAAACAATGGCGTTTCGCATCTTTGACGTCGGCGGTGTCACCCTCTGACAATTTAGATAGTCGGGATCCGACCCTGGCGGTTTCGTCTGCAGTGGCGTCTTGCAGAATGCCCGCGAGAACCTCCGGCTGGTTCAGATGCTGGCGGATTAGATTAGCGACCTTGTCTTCCAGCTCCGCAGCCGGCAACCGCCAGCCAGACGGATCGCGCGGCGCCGTTCCCCGGACCAGCCTATGCGATACATAGTATCTAAGCTTGCGACCCTTCGCCGTTTTTGAATAGCTGGGCGTGAGGCGATCCCCGGTCTGATCGAAAATCTTGCCAGCCAGCGGTGAAGCTGAGGCTCTGGCACCCTTCCGGTTCCGCTTCTTGAAGGTTCGGTCCTTCAACGCATCCGATCCGAGCTGGTCCTGGATACTGTCCCAAACCTCCGGATCAATCAGCGGCGGATGCTGTCCGGGATAGACTTTCGCGTGATGCCGGATGCGCCCGGCATAGACCGGGTTAGTCAGGATGTAGTGGATGTGACCATAGCTGAAAGGCGCCCCGCCTTTTACTCTACCCGAGATCAGTGTGCGGACAGGTGTCTTCAAGCCGAGGGCATCAACCGCTTCTTTGACGACACGCGCGTTGCGATGCTCGAGATAAAGGTCATAGATCGTCCGGATGGTGTCCGCATCCGGCTCCGCGATCTTCAGCGACCGACCATCGGCGGCATAACCCAAAGGCACGGTGGCACCCATCCACAGGCCCTTCTTCTTCGAGGCCGCGATCTTGTCCCGGATGCGCTCAGCGGTCACTTCGCGCTCGAACTGGGCAAAGCTGAGCAGCATGTTCAGCGTCAGCCGCCCCATGCTGGTGGCCGTATTGAAAGACTGGGTGACGGAGACGAAGGAGGTGCCCGCGGCATCCAGTCGTTCCACCATCTTGGCGAAGTCCGCCAGTGAACGCGTCAATCGGTCGATCTTGTAAACGAGGATCTGATCCACGGTACCCCGGTCGATATCGGTCAGCAGGCGCTGCAAGCCAGGCCGCTCCATGCTGCCACCAGAAAGGCCTCCGTCGTCATAGCGTTCCGGCAGCAGGATCCAGCCTTCCGCCTTCTGGCTGGCGATGTAGGCCGCACAAGCCTCATACTGGGCATCAAGGGAATTGAACTCCTGCTCCAGACCCTCCTCGGAGCTTTTGCGGGTGTAGATAGCGCAGCGGATCTTCTTCATGAGTGAGGCCCTGCCTGACCGTTCAGTCCAAAGAAACGCGGCCCGGACCATGTCGTGCCGGTGATCTGAAGCGCGATAGCGGACAGGGATTTGTAGTGATCGCCATTCATCAGGAAGCCGTCGTCCCGCACCTCCACCTGATACCGCCGGCCATTCCACTCCCGCACAAGCTGCGTACCGGTTTTGATCACGGGTGCGGGCGGCTTGACGGATTTGCCGCCAGCAGCGGCCTTCATTGTGCGCTTCACCTCTGTGGTCAGGCCACCGAAGGCCCGACACTGTTCATGCCAGATCAGCGCCTTGCGCATGAAGATCATCGACAGGAAGTGTGGCGGGGCGTCGCCAAACGCCGCCGCCCAGGCCACGCGCAGGGCCGCCCGGTCCATCTGACCGAGGTTTTCCCAACGCGCGGCGATGTCCGCATTGCCGGCCATCAGGCGGCATCCGCGGGTTGTGCCGTGATACGGTAGCTCAGGGGTTTCCCCTCCCCCGGTTTCTCAGCGGAAATCTCGAACCCCGCCTTACGCAGGCCGGTCAGCGCCGCCCGCGTCGTATGGGACTGCCAGCCGAGCTTGTCGCTGATCGTCGTAACATCCGCACCAGCCTTGCGGGTCAGCAACCGGATCAGCTGCGCTTTCTTGGTTTTGGGTTTGCTCTGCTTTGTCATTCCATCTTCTCCTTATTCCGTTCACGCAGGACCGACGTGATCCTGCTACTGAGCAAAGCCCGGAGCCCCGGGCGGAGAAGGCGGCGCGCGGCGCCAAGTGCGTCGCGACACCCACAGTACCGCTCCGTTTGGCC
This sequence comes from Ruegeria sp. CI1, assembly GCF_056536925.1. Classification (NCBI taxonomy): domain Bacteria; kingdom Pseudomonadati; phylum Pseudomonadota; class Alphaproteobacteria; order Rhodobacterales; family Roseobacteraceae; genus Ruegeria; species Ruegeria sp. CI1. The sequence continues at coordinate 117,581 of NZ_JBQFQP010000001.1, forward strand.
CACAAGTCCAGTGGAATCATGACCGTCTGACGTGGAAATGCAGGCTTCCGACGAGCGCAGTTCCGGGATTTTTTTCGAGCGGACTATACTCCGAGAGGACGCGGCATCGTATTTATTGAGGTCAAGCAGTCGACAGGCGGCTTTCCAAAAGTTCGCCCTTGTTCTCGAGCAGAGGGTAGGCGGTCATGGCGAACGACGTATTAAGTGCCTTTAGCGCCCTCAGCAAATCAAGGTGGATCGCGCTCGTCTCGAAAGTCTCAGCCAGACCCTGGCGCAGGCGCTTGAGATGGCGTCTTTGCAAGTCTTGCTCCAATTCGCGGACTGCCTGTTTTTGCTCAACGAGTTCGCGCGCCAGACCTATGTCTTCCGACATGAGAACCGATATGCCGTGCTGAACGTTTCGCAGAACGAGATCGTAGAAATCTGACAGTTCGCGTGAGCCCTCGGGTGAAAAATTCACGCCCTCCCTATGCCGCAGTTCCGCCAGGTCAACCATTTTACGAGCGATCATGTCGGCCCCGGCCTCAAGGTTGACCGCAATGCCCGAAAGATCAAAGCTGCGCGTGCCGGTGTCCTCTTCGGGGTCAGTGCTGCGAACAGCCGACAGATACACCCGGACATCGAGCGAGGTCTGGGCTATCGCCTCCATCTCGCGCCGCAGCCGTCCCGAGACGGCGGCGTCGTAGGTCTCGAACAATCCCATTGCGTCACGGAGCATCGCCTCAATGCGGTTTCCCATTTCTACGATTTCTCGCAAGGCGCAGCCGAAGGCCCGCTTCGGATCGTTTTGGGCCGCCGGATCAAGTGCTGTACGCCGGACCAATTCGACGTCGGTTGGTGGTGCATCTGGGATCACCAAACCGGCGAGACGCATCATCTGTCGGGCGAAGGGAAGGCAGACAATCAGCACGATCAAATTGTAGGCGAGGTGTAAGCCGAGCGCCTGCTGGCCGATCCCTGAGCCAAGGCTCGCCGTTGGCAGGTCGAACCGGATCAAAAGGAACAACGCCAGCGCCGCCCCGCCGCCCCGTAGAACCACGTTCGTCCAAACAACCCGGCGAACGATCGCCGCCGAATTGAGTGTGAGGAAAAACGCGATCATCGAACCGCCCAGGTTCGCGCCCAGCACCATCGCGAACGTGGCCTGCGCTGGCATGATGTTCTGCGATGCAAGTGTGACAAAGATCAGGATCGCTGCCACGCTGGAATGTACCAGCCAGGCGAACACGGCCCCGACCAGAAAGGCCGTGGCAACGTCTTCGGCAAGGTAGAGCGTGACGGCGCTCGCTCCCGCGCTTTCCGTCAGGGGAAGGCTGGCGGATCGTATGAGATCGAGCGAGACGAAGATCAGGGAAAGACCGATCAGGATCCTGCCAATCTGCCGCAGGCGACGTCCGGAACTCTGCAAAAAGATCGCAACCCCTGCCAAAAGCAGAATAGGCGTCAGGAAGGCAATCCGGGAATTGAGGATCAATGCGACCACCGCAGATCCCAAATCGGCCCCGAGAATGATCGCCAGTCCGGCCAGGCTTCCGATGGCGCCTGCGGATAGGAACCCCGCCATCAGCATCGCGACAGCGGTCGAGCTTTGCATCAGGATCGCTGCTCCGGCACCGGTCAGCGCTGCGGCGATCCGGTTCGAGGTCGAGCGGCGCAACCAAAGGCGCATGTGTTGTCCGAAAGCGCGTTCGAAGCCGGGTCCGCACCAGCCGCACCGCCCAGATCAGAAGGGCTGCGGCAGCGGCGATGTTCAAAAGGAAAATCAGCGGGCTTTCATGCATCGAAGTCTTCACCGGTCATGGGGGAAGCGCCCTCTCTCGTGCTGTCAGAAACCATGGGGACCATCGCCATTGTCAAGCGGCAATTCGATCCAGGTATTATCGACGGTGTCGATGACAGCGCACCCCAGCGGGCACGTCATAAAGCCGACCGGCGCCTCCGCGCGCCGGTCCAGACGGAAAGCACTGCAGGTCGAAGGTGCGGTAGCGACCGGGTGCTGACCGAGCATCCCGTGGAAAACACCGTGCACGTGGCCCGCCACCAGCCGCAGTGGACCGGGATAGCGCGAAACGACCGCCTTGAGCGCTTCCGCATCCGCCAGCCCGATCGCATCCATGAAACGGATGCCGGTGCGCAACGGCGGGTGATGCAGCGCCACGATGACCGGCTTGCCACCGGCATCGGCAAGTGCGCGCGACAGATGGCCGAGGCTTTCCGGCCGGACCGTACCGCCGCCTTGGCCCTCGATCAGCGTGTCGATCCCGACGATGCGCGCGTCCTGCAGGTCGTGCGCCCAGTCGATCCATCCAACGTCGGGCATGCCCGGCATGTCGCGGAAAGCCGCGCGAAATGGCTCGCGCGCGTCGTGATTGCCGGGAATGGCGAGCACGGGCAGCCTCAGTCGGTCGAGTTCAGCCTGTGCGATCTGGTAGCTTTCCGGCGTCCCGTCGTCGCTGACATCCCCGGTCACGAGCACGGCATCCAGTGGCGCGAGCGCGCCGAGCCGCTCAACCAGCGTGTCGATGGCCGCACGCAAAAGGGCATTGGTGTCGAGCACGCCTGAGGCCAGCGCCCCCGGGCGAACGGTGTGCAGGTCGCTCAGCTGCAGAACACGCGCCATGCGTTACTTGATCCCCGCGCGCAGGAAAGCTTGCACGAACTGGCGCTGGAAAACGAGGAAGGCGACCAGCAGAGGCGCCACCGACATCATCGTGGCCGCCGAGATCACCGAGATGTCGACGCCGTTCTCGGGCGCTCCGAAGATCGAGAGCCCCACGGTCAGCGGCCGCGTGTCTGGGGAATTGGTTACGATGAGCGGCCACAGGAAGTTGTTCCAATGGGTTGAGACCGACACCAGCGCGTAGGCAAGATAGGTCGGGCGCGCCAGCGGAACGTAGACCCGCCACAGGATGCCGAACCAGCCGCAGCCTTCGACCCGCGCGGCCTCGTGCAACTCGATCGGCACCCCCTTGAACGCCTGACGCATCAGGAAGATGCCGAAGGCCGACGCCATGTATGGCATGCCGACCCCGAGGATCGTGTCGAAGAGACCAAGGCGGGACACCATGGCGTAGTTCTCGACGATCAGCACTTCGGGCAGGATGAAAAGCTGCATCAGCACAAGGATGAAGACGAAGTCGCGCCCCGGAAAGCGTACCTGCGCGAAGGCGAAGCCTGCCAGTGTCGTCACGAAGAACTGGCCGATCAGGATCACCGTCACCAGCAGGAAGGTGTTCAGGAAATACCGTAGCCAGGGCGCGCCGGCCCAGGCGGTGCGGAAGTTGTCCAGCGTCCACGGCGCGGTGAGGTTGAAGTTTACCGAGTCCGACGTGGTGTGGAACGCCGCCCAGAAGGCGAAGACCAGGGGCGAAATCCAGATCACCGCCAGCAAGAGCGCGCCAAGGCTTTCGATATGTCTGGAAATGCCGCTCATTGGTAATGGGTCCGCTTGTCAAGAATGGTGAACTTGATTCCCGCGACCACGCCAAGCACCACCAGCACAAGGATCGTCATCGCCGCCGCGTGCGGTGCATCGAAGAAGGCGAAAGCCATTTCCCAGATGTAGTAGAGGATCAGCTTGGAGGCGTCGTTCGGCCCGCCCTTTGTCAGGATGAAGAGGTGGTCGATCAGTTTTACCGAGTTGATGAGCGCATTAACCATGATGAAAAGCGTCGTCGGCATCAGCAACGGAAAGACGATGCGTCGCGTATAGGTCCAGCGCGAGGCGCCCTCGATGTCTGCGGCTTCCTTGAGATCCTCGGGGATCGTCTGCAGAGCCGCAAGGTAGAAGATCATGAAGAACCCGGCCTCTTTCCAGATCGTCACGATGATTACGGCCCAGAGAGCGGTTTCCGGTTGCCCCAGCCAGTTGACGGACGGCAGGCCGAAAAGGCTGCCGATCTGGTCGAGAACACCAAGGCCCGGCGTGTAGAAGAATAGCCACAGGTTCGCCGCGGCGATCATGGGAAGGACGGTTGGTGTGAAGTAGGCGGTGCGGATGAAACCGCGCGCAGGGATCTTTGAATTGGCCCAAAGCGCCATGCCAAGTGCGATGGCGATAGAAATCGGAATGGTCGCGCCCGCGTAAATCAGATTGTTGGTCACCACCTTCCAAAAAGTCGGATCAGCAAACAGATCGGTATAATTTTCAGCACCAACGAACTCGGACGGGCGACGCCGGGTCTCGCGACTGAAAAGGCTCGACCAAAGCGTCGCGAGTGAGGGATAGAAGGCGAAAGTCGTCAGAAGAATCGCGGCTGGTGACAGAAGGATCCAACCGTAGACCGCCTGCCTGCGGCGTTCGTCTGTGACGTGATCGGCCATGTCCTGTTCCCTTGTCTTGCAGGTTCGCGGACGCCCCGTTCGCACGGGGCGCCCACAGGGAGGATTACTGGTAGTCCCGGAGGAGGCGCACGGCAGCTTCCTGCGCTTCGGCCAGCGCATCCGCCGGCGACTTGGCACCGGTCAGTGCCGCCTGGATAGCATTGTTCAGGCCTTCGCGGACTCGTGCCGTCTCGAAGGTCGAGAATTCGGCCACGGCGTGCTCAAGCTGGTTGCGGGCGACCAACGCCGGCGGGAACTCTGCGGTGTAGGCCTTGAGCGCTTCGGTCTCATAGGCTGCCGGAGAGACGCCCATGTAACCGGTGCCGATCGACCAGGCGGCGGCCTGTTCAGGCGAGGTCATGAACTCGATCAGCTTGAGGGCCGCTGCCTGCTCTTCGGGAGTGGTATCCTTGAAGACGTAGAAATTTCCGCCGCCGGTGGGCGACCCCTTTCGGACGTTCGCTGGCAACTCGGCCACGCCGAAATCGAAGGCAGCGCTGTTCTTGACTGCCGTCAGGTTGCCGGTCGAATGCCACATCATCGCGGTCTGCCCTTCGAGGAAGGCCTGCCGCAGCGTGCCCCATTCGACCGTGCCTTCGGGCATGATGCCGTGTTCTGCGCTCAGCGACTTCCAGAACTCCAGCGTCTCGACCACAGCCGGATCGTCGAAGTAGGTGGTCAACCCGTCATCGGACATCACTTCCTTGCCGTTCTGGATCGCCAGCGCCTGGAACATCCAGTAAGGATAGCCGGTCGAGGGGATCATCAGCCCGTAGGTGCCATCCTTGGTCAGCGCCTTGCCCATCGAGATCATCTCGTCCCATGTGGTTGGCGGAGCTTCCGGATCGAGACCGGCAGCCTTGAACATGTCCTTGTTGTAATAGGCCACGATGGTCGAGCGCTGGAACGGAATGCCCCAGGTCTTGCCCTCGACCCGGCCGTTCGCCATCAGCGCGGGATAGAAACTGTCAAGCCAAGCCGGGTCCACACCTTCGATGTCCTCGAAAGCCACGATCAGGTCCTGCTCGATCAGGTCGTAGGCATCGATCGAGAACATCACCGCAAGCTGAGCCGGTTCCCCCGAAGCCAGCGCCGACAGCGCCCGGACGCGGGTATCATCGTAGTTGCCGGAATAAATCGCGTTGACCTTGATATCGGGGTTGGCAGCCTCGAAATCAGCCACGATTCCGTCGACAACTTCGGTTAAAGCACCGCCTACAGCGATGGGATAATACATCGTCAGTTCGGTCTCGGCAGATGCCGGAGCCGAGAGACCGACCACAGCAGCAGCCGCTAGCCCTAATTTTGTGAATTTCGTCATGTTTTCCTCCCTTTGAGTTTTTGGTCCGACTCCGGGTCCTATCAGCCCGGCGCAAAATTTGGCTGGGTCGTTCTGACACCAGCAGCATCGAAGAAATGCAGATCCTCATCGGCAAAGGTGATGTCGAGGGCTTCGCCTTGGGGGATGTGTTTGAGTCCGGGCATGGCCACGGTCAGACCGCGAGTGCCTTTCAGTTCAAGACCGATGAAGGTTTCTGAGCCGAGGAATTCGCATTCGCTGACTTTGCAGGTCAGTCTACCCTTGCCCGGATCGGTGACACGCAGGTTCTCGGCACGGAGTCCAATTTTCGAAGCACCCTCAAAGCCGGGCAGTACACCGGTGTCGAGCAGGGCCATCGGCGGCGCACCGACGAACTCCGCGACAAAGGTGTTTGCAGGCCGGTAGTAGAGATCCTCCGGCGCTCCCGTTTGCTGGATATGCCCATCTTTCATCAGCACGACCATGTCGGCCATGCTCATCGCCTCGGTCTGGTCGTGCGTGACGTAGACAACGGTGATTCCAAGGTCGAGTTGCAGCTTCTTGATGTCCTTGCGCACTGATGCGCGAAGCTTTGCGTCGAGGTTCGACAGCGGCTCGTCCATCAAGCACAGCGGCTGGTTGGCAACGATGGCGCGCGCGAGTGCGACGCGCTGCCGCTGGCCGCCGGATAGCTCCCCGGGCTTGCGGCTCTCGTAGCCAAGCAGTCCCGTGATCTCCAGCGCACGATGCAATTTCTCGCGCCGCTCCGACGCTGCGACCTTGCGCACCTTCAGGCCAAAGACGACGTTTTCGGCAACACTCAGATGCGGAAAAAGCGCATAGGATTGAAAGACCATCGACAGGTTACGCTCGGAGGGTGCGGCGGCCGTCACGTTCCGACCGTCGATGGTGATCTTCCCTTCATCCGGAAGCTCGAGCCCCGACAAGAGCCGCAACGTTGTTGACTTGCCACAACCAGATGGCCCCAGGAGCGCCACGAAAGACCCGCGCGGGATCGACAGATCGATGTGCTCGACGCCAAGCTGTCCGTTCCAGCGCTTGGCGACATTCTCTACTTTCACGAAAGGGTCTGTCTCGGTCATTCGATGTCCTCGGCAAATTCGATCCGGCAACCAAGGTCGCGGAACAGCGCGGGAAAAGGATCGGCGGGCGGGCGGTCACAGACGATATGGTCGATATCGGAAAGATTTCCCCCGAGCGCAGGAGCGAGACGACCGAACTTGCTCCGGTCGATGGCAAGCACCGAGATCTGTGCGTTCCCACGCATCTGTTCAGTGGCCCTGACTTCCGACTGATGAAATTCCAGCAGGCCGCCGTCCACGTCTACGCCGGCGGTCCCGAAGATCGCGAATTCGGCCCGGTATCGCGCGAAGAAAGCGATCACCTCTTCCCCCACGAAATCCCGGTCGGGCAAGCGGACCTCACCACCCGGGAGAATGATGCGGTTTGAAACCTCTTCGCTCAGCGCCATCGCGGCACTGAGGTTGTTGGTGATGACGGTCAGCTGCTTGCGGCGGTGCAACGCCCGGGCCACGCTGAGCGTGGTCGAGCCGATCGACAGGAACAGCGTGGCCCCATCCGGAATCTTCGCCGCCACCGCTTCGCCAATGGCGCGCTTTCCGACAAGATTCGTTCCGGCTCGCTGGTCGAAGGGCGTGTTGAGCCGATCCTCGGCCAGTTCGATGCGCCCATGCGCCCGGCGCAGGGTTTCTCCATCGCAAAGAATATCGAGATCGCGCCGGATCGTCTGCGTCGAAACGCCCAGCATGTCCGCGAGCGCACCCACGCTCACACCGCCACGCTCCTGCGCAACCTGTTGTATCAAATCCCGTCGACGAAGTTTTTTCGAGGCCATGCGTGTCCCCCGCTCCCTAATGATAAGGCTATCCCCACAAAAGCAACAAAACAACATAAATTTCCATTTCCCGAATCTTTATTTTCAAGCCACACATTGCAATTAAATCATCGCGCACTATATTTTTTATTTAAAACAGATAATTGCCCCCTTCGCCTCAGTAGTAACAGGACCCAACCAGCCGTCTCGCCGGTATAATTTTTGTTGTTTTGTTGTTTTTTCTTCCATTTTGATAGTCACGTTGTAAGGTCGTTACGACGCTCCAGGCGAAACAACCCGGGGCTTTGCCGGAAGCAAACGAACAACTGAGTACGCATGGACAGTGTTCAAAACATATTCGATCGCTACGAAGCCGTAAGGGGTCGATTCCCGGCCGTCCAAACCGACACCCGCACGCGGGACATCGGTTCGCTGCTTGATATCGCGACCGAGGTAGATGCTTTTGTCTTCGATGCATTTGGAGTTCTCAACGTCGGAGAGACGCCGATCCCGGGCGCCTCGGAGCGGCTCGACCAACTCAGAAGCATGCGGTGCAAGATCCGCATCCTGTCCAATGCGGCAAGTTACAACCATACGATGGCTGCCGAAAAGTTTCACCGACTTGGCATGAGGGTGGACACGGACGAGATCGTGACAAGCCGCGACGCCACCCTCCGGAACTTGCCACCCGGCCTGTGGGGATGCATAGCGGCTCCGGCAGATAACCTGTCCGATATCCCTTACGGAACCTGCAGGTTGGAGAATGACCCTAAAGATTACGACAAGGTCGACGGGTTTCTTTTTCTGTCCAGCGAATCCTGGACCGACGACCGTCAGGCGATTTTGACGGCGTCGCTCCGACGCCATCCAAGGCCTGTCTTGATCGCAAACGCCGATCTGGTGGCTCCACGAGAGGGGCGTTTCAGCCTTGAGCCGGGGTATTTCGGGCACCTGCTTGCGGACGGCGGAGTGACCGATATCAGGTTCTTCGGCAAACCATTTCCCGAAGTCTACGAGATGATCGAAGCCTCTTTGCCGGGCGTTGACCCCGAGCGCATCGCGATGTGCGGCGATACGTTGCATACCGATATCTTGGGAGCAGAGGCCCGCAGCTGGCGCACCGTACTTGTCGCACGCGATGGGCTTTTTGCCGGGGAGGACACCGGTACCTATTGCCAAAGGGCGAATCTCTTTCCGGCGTGGAGGCTGGAGGCAATCTGAACTGCTACATACGTCCGCACTGAAGCGGTGACGATAGACCCACCTAGTTCTAACTGCTAGCGACCAAACCGAAGCACTGGAACGAACCCCAAAATCCACTGACTTTAAATATCTTTTTCAGATCGATCAAAAGATGTATTGCTGGCTCGAACCCGATGCGCCCAGCCAAGAGCCCTCAAGTTACTGTTATAAATAAATAAAATATGAAATTGCGCCCGCAATTCCGGAGCTTTGCGGCTATGGATGCATCGTCTTCCGGTCTCGAAACACCAGTTTCCCGCCGAATTTCGGGCCCAGTCTCGGACGGGGATTTTCACGGTACCAGGTTGCCCTCTGACAATGGTGCTACCGCATCCTTTAGATGCTTCATCACTTCCCAAGTCTTGGCAGCCCAGAACATCCCATGGCTATTGGCGTCCGCCGCAGAGCCCGAAAATCGTTCGGAATCAGAGACTTATTCCCGAAATCGAGCCGCAAATAGTGTCGCGAATTCAAAGGATTAGAAACGACCTTGTACCGTGGGTTCGAATCATACCTGCCCAGCCACCCACTCCCGTATTTTCAGCTGACGAGAGACTGCCCTGGTATTGTGGCGTGTTTTCCGACGCTTGACCTGCGGGATTTCCGACAGAGACGCGAACGTGAGCACATATCCGGCCAATTTCAAGCCGTAGTCTCAGTTTGCGATTCCGGCGGTACGAGTTTGGAAGTTGCAGGGAGGTTCTGACTTACAGCTTGCCGAACAATTCGCGCTGGTCGGTCCAGACAGCCGGCACGCCTGACTTGATGAGATAGTGGGACGTCAGGCCATCCGGCTGTTCGCCGTTTGCGATGACATCAAGGATATCCGGTGCGAGCATTGCGAGATCGACAACGTCCTGCACCCGGCGCTTTGATGTCCCCTCATCCTTTGCGATGTCAGTGAATGTGTTCCCATCGATGATCATGGCCATCCACTTCTGCGCCTTGACGATATTTTGAACGAGCGCCCGGTCGATCTCAGGCGGCGCCGCACCGAGATGCAGCTTTAGTTCGACGCCGCGCCGACGCATCCGAAACGGCGATGACAGTGTAAGCTGCTTTGGATTGATGCGATCTGCCTTACAATCCAAAGCCATCGCGAGTTCTTGAGAATTCAACAGAACAGTGAACGTGCCGGAGAACAAGTCACCCCGTTCGACGAGGCGCAGGTGTTGCTTTGCCTGGAGGAAGTCATGCAGGGCATCGGATCTGGCCGCGATCTCCGAAGCGGATATGTCTCGGACCATCGCCGTGACGATGTCGGGTTGACCTAATTTCTGACGGACGAGATCCGCGATCAGGCTCTCCAGTTGCTCAGCCGGCAGGCGCCAAGCCCCCGGATGCTTCCGGCTCCGATCCTTTACCAGCCTGTGAGAGATGTAATAGCGCAGGCGCTTGCCATTCTTCCGGCTGTGGCTGGGCGTCAGCCGATCCCCTGTTTCGTCGAAGAGCTTGCCGGCCAGCGGGGATCGTTTGGCCTTTCTGGTGGCTCCCCGGGATTTGGCGGCTGCGCCCTCAAGCATTGCCTGAACCTGATCCCAGACATCCGGATCGATAATGGCCGGGTGCTGCCCGTCAAAGACCTGCCCCTTGTGCCGTATGCGCCCAGCATAAATGGGATTGCTCAGCAGGTGATGGATGTGTCCCCGATCAAAGGGCTTTCCACCGGAGACGCGCCCTGCCCCGCGAACCCGTCGGCGCGATCTCAGACCAAGATCTTCCGCGCGCTCTTTCACCACCCGAATCAGACCGTTCTCAAGATAGAGATCGTACAGAGTTTTGATGGTCAAAGCCTCGGCTTCGTCGATCCTCAGTGTTCTTCCGTCTGCCTCATAGCCGAGCGGGACATTGCCTCCCATCCAGAGCCCCTTGCGCTTAGAGGCCGCAATCTTGTCCCGGATGCGTTCTGCCGTGACCTCCCGTTCGAACTGCGCAAAACTGAGCAGCACATTCAGCGTCAGGCGGCCCATGCTGGTGGCTGTATTGAAGCTCTGGGTCACCGAGACGAACGACGCATCCGCTTGATCCAGTCGCTCAACCAGCTTGGCGAAGTCGGCCAGCGATCGGGTCAGGCGGTCGATCTTGTACACCACTATCTGATCCACGCGTTTCTCATCCACCGCCTGCATCAGACGTTGCAAGGCAGGCCGATCAAGGTGAGCGGTTCTGCGAGAGCGAGCTACTACGCGATCTGTTTTTGGGCCTGGTCATAGAGACGGCAGCCATAAGGCTAGTTGCGGAAAGACGACGAGCAGACCAACTAGCAAAAGCGAGCAGAAGATGAACGGAAAGGCAGACGAATAGATCTCGCGCATGGTCGTGCCGGGGGGTGCCACCCCTTTCATCACGAAGAGCAGCAGCCCGAAGGGCGGCGTGGTGAAACTGATCTCGAGGGACAGCAACATGATGAGCCCGAACCAGATCGGATCGAAGCCAAGCGTCTGCGCGAGCGGAAAGAAGATCGGAACCGTCAGCAGCATGATCGAGATTTGTTCCATGAACATGCCGAGCAGCAAAAGCACGGCGAACATCACGAGAAGCATGGCCAGCGGCGCAAGATCGAAGCTTGTCGCCCAGTTCACAAGCCCGCGCGACGCCCCCGAGAAGGCCAGAAGCTGGCTGAACGTGGCAGAGCCAAAGACGATGAGATAGGCCATGAGCGTGACCTTGAGCGCTCCAACAACAGATTTCTTCATCGCGTCCCAGGTCAGGCACCGAAAGATCGCGGCCAGGATCAACGCGCCGAGCGCACCGAAGGCTGCGGCTTCGGACGGGGTAACGAAGCCCTGGATCATTAGCGTTATGACGATGGCCATGACGCTCACCATCGGGAGCACTTCGCGCAGCACAAGGCCAAGCTTAGCGCGGAAGGCCATCGGTTCAACATCGTAGGCCGGGGCGGCTGACGGATCGAGTCGGGTCTGCAGCCAGATCGTAACGATGTAGAAACCCGCGAGGATCAGGCCGGGGATCACCCCGGCGATCAGCAGTGCAGCTACGTCGATCCGCGCCAGCGTCGCCAGAAGAACGGCGAGGGCCGAGGGGGGGATGATGATCGCAAGGCCTCCGGTGCCGAGGATCGGACCGATGCTCATGTGCGACTTGTAGCCCCGGCGGCTCATCTCCGGCACCATGAGCGAGCCCAAAAGGGCAGTTGAGCCCATGGACGAGCCAGAGAGCGTGGAAAAGGCCGTGCCCCCCAGAACCGTGACGTAACTCAGCCGCCCCGGAAGACGGCCCATGAGCTTGTCGATGGCGTTAAACATGCGCCCACCGAGCCCCGTATGAAAGAAGATCTCGCCCATCAGCAGAAACAGCGGGATGGGCATCAGGGCATATGTGGTGAGCGAACCCAACCCGTTGTTCAGTAGCTGCATCACCCCGCGCTCACCGCCCATGAAGATCCAGGCCCCGAGGATGTTGGCCGCGAGAAAGGCCAGCGCGATCGGCATGCCGACGGCCATCAGCAGCATGATCGTGCCGAGCAGCAGCGCCAGTGCCTCGAACCATTCCATTATTCGTGTATCCCCGCTTCGCCGCTGTGCATCAGTTCGTCTCCGACAACGAAACGCGAGAATTCGATCGCCATGAGGCCGAAGGACAGCGGAAAGGCAACGGTAAGAAGCCAGCGGGGAAAGTAGTAGGCGCGCGTGTCGAAATCGCCCCGTTCGATGTTGGTCATCACCAGTTCGACGCCCTTCCACGTGAGGATCGCGCAGACCAGCACGCAGGCTGCGGCGACCGCGCGGCTCAGAAGCCGTCGGGGGCCGTCGGGCAGGGCAGCGGTCAGAAGTTCGATGTGCACGTGCCCCTTTTCACGCACCAGCCAGGGCGCACCGAGCATCGTCATGTAGAGAAGACCGTATTCGGCCGATGTGAAGAGCCACGCGAAGGGTTGCATGCCGAGATTGCGCATCACCACCGAGACGATGACTGACACCATGATCCAGACCAGCATGAACCCTGAAACGCCGGCCATCCCGTAGAGCGCCGCCTTGTAAGTTGTGTTGACCATCGCGGAAGGCTCCGGGAAACGGGCAGGCTCGCCAGTGCGGCGAGCCTGCAAAAGAGCTTAGTTGGCTGCGTCTAGATCGTAGAAGAGCTCGATCAGGCGGTCATAGTTGGCGGTACCGCCCGGCTGCTCCGCCATGACTTCCTTCATGCGTTCCCACGTCTTTTCGCGGGCGGCGGCGAGGTAATTCGCCTTGGCTTCGCCTTCCAGCGACACCACCTTCATGCCGGCCGCTTCAAGTGCCGCGAAGTCTTCGTCACGCTTGATGCGCAGGGCCTCCACGCTGTCCTTTTCGTGCTGTATGGCAACGTCCTGGAGGATCTGGCGAGCCTCTTCGGACAGCGAGTTCCACTTTTCATTGTTCACGATCACGCCAAGGTCGGTCGAGAAAAAGCACGGCTCGATGCGATAGTTGAGGAACTCGTTCCACTTGAGGTCGATCAGGCCGATCTGCGTCCAGCCGGTGGCATCCACCACGCCGCGCTGCAACGCCGAATAGACTTCGCCGGTCGGAAGGTCGATGACCTGTGCACCGAGATAGTTGGTGAAGAACGCGTTGTATACGTTGTTGCCGCGCAGCTTGAGGCCCTCGACCTCGAGATTGCCATCGGCATCGAATGTGGGCTCGTTGCGGGTCCAGAGGTTGTAGCAGACACCGCTGTCGAACCAGCCAAGGTATTTAAGACCCATCTTTTCCTGGTGGATCTGGTCGATCAGTTCGATACCGCCGTTCTCGCGGGTTTCGATTGCCGTGAGGTTCGAAGCGACCATGGCGTCTTTCTCGGGCAGTGCGCCGCCGTAGAAGGAGCCGGGGGTATAGACCATGTCCACGACGCCATCGCGCACGGCATCGGGCTGCTGGAACATGCCGATGGCCTCGGGGCCACCGCGCACATCGATCCGGACAACGCCCTCGCCCGCCGCGTTGACCTTGTCGACGAAGCTCAGGAAGCTTTGCGTATAGATCAGTGTCTCCGGGAAGGCATGCACCGCCGTAATCGTCTCTTCGGCCTTGAGCGAGCCCGCTACGAGCGTGGCCCCTGCCAGCAGGCTGCCCAGTAATCTCATCTTCATCTTGTCGTCCTCCGCTTTTGTGGGGTTTCCGCCCCGTGTGGAAGGCCATTCTCAGGCCGTGGCTGCCGCGTCATGCGGCTGGTTTCAATCCGTATCTGCGGGCCTTGCCCAGGCTGCGGTTTGATTGCGAGTGCGCCGGAACGCCGCGATGGCAGGCCCGTGATTGCGCGTAAGGTCGATATCGTCCCAGCCATTGACGAGTTTTGTGGCCCAACTGTCATCTAGCGCGAAATCCACCTTGGTGACGCCGAGTTCTATGCAGCGGTTGTCGATGTCAATTGCGATGTCCCGAGGGCCCTTTGAAAGCGCTGCCTCCAGAACCGCGTGGCCCTCCGCGCCGACCCTTGCCGGCAAGAGACCGTTGTTAACCGCATTCGAGGCGAAGATGTCGCCAATTCCGGGTGCGATGACCGCGCGAAGCCCTGCGTCCACAAGGGCGTAAACCGCCGCTTCGCGGGAGGATCCGCTGCCGAAGTTGCGACCAGCAAGGATCACGCTGGCGCCGGGACAGGCGTTCAGCGGGAAGTCCGCGCGCAGCTTGCCCGTCTCGTCGCGGCGCATGTCATGCATGAGGTAGGGCCCGTAGCCTTCGGAGCGCGGCACCGACATGAAGCGCGCGGGGATCAGCTGATCGGTATCGATGTTCGCGACTGGCAGGCTGACCGCCGTGCCCTTGTGTATGCGCCACCCGGCCATCAGTCAGCCCTTCCGACAAGAAGCGGGCGCACATCCGCCAGAGTCCCCGTCACGGCGGCGGCAGCGACCATGGCCGGGCTCATCAGGTGCGTCCGCGCTCCACGCCCCTGCCGGCCCTTGAAATTACGGTTGGTGGAGGATGCGCACCGTTTGCCCTCTTCGACGAGATCACCGTTCATGCCAACGCACATGGAGCACCCGGAAGCGACCCAATCGAGGCCAGCCTCAGTGAACACGCGGTCAAGCCCCTCTGCTTCTGCCTGCGCCTTGACCTGCGCGGAGCCCGGCGAGATCAGGCCCGGCACCTTCGCCTTGCGACCGCGCAGTACCGTTGCGGCGGCGCGAAGATCCTCGATCCGCCCGTTCGTACAGGAGCCGATGAAGACCTGATCGACCGGCGTGCCTTCCAGCTTCTGCCCCGGTTTCAACGCCATGTAGTCGAGTGCCGCCCGCGCGGCTTGCGCCTTTTCGGAGGGCAGAGTTGCCGGGTCGGGGATCGCCGCGCAGATCGGCAACGCCTGTTCGGGGCTTGTACCCCATGTCACGGTCGGGGAAATCCGGGCGGCGTCGAGCGTCACCTCTCGGTCGAATACTGCATCCGCGTGGCTGGCGAGCAAGCGCCAGTCAGTGCAGGCCGCATCCCAGGCGGCACCCTTCGGCGCGAAGCGGCGTCCCTCGATATAGGCGAAGGTCGTCGCATCCGGCGCCACCATGCCAAACCGCGCACCGCCCTCGATCGACAGGTTACACAGCGTCATGCGCCCCTCCATCGTCAAACCTCGGATGGCGCTGCCTGCGTATTCCACGGCATAACCCTGCGCACCGTCCGCCCCCAGTTCTGCGATCCAACCCAACGCGATATCCTTGGCCGAGACGCCCGCGCCGAGCGTGCCATCGACAGTTATGCGCATCGATCTGGGCTTGCGCTGCCACACCGTCTGTGTGGCGAGCACATGGGCCACTTCGGTCGCGCCGATACCAAAGGCCAACGCCCCGAAAGCGCCATGCGTGGACGTATGGCTGTCGCCGCAGTTGATGAGCAGTCCCGGAAGCGTGAGGCCCTCTTCCGGCCCCACGACATGCACGATGCCTTGGTGCGGATCGTCGAGATCATAGAGCCGTACCCCATGCTGCGCGGCATTGCGGCGCAGCGTGTCTATCATCCGTGCGATCCGGGGATCTGCGATCTTCGACCGTTCGCGTGTAGGTGCATAGTGATCGACCACGGCGAAGGTCAGCCCTGGCTCGGCCACGGGCAGGCCGCGTTCCGCGATCTTGGCAAAAGCGTGGTGCGAACCTTCGTGCACCAGATGCCGGTCGACCCAGAGCAGCGATACGCCATCTTCGCGACGCAACACCTCATGCGCCGCCCAAAGCTTGTCGAGCATGGTCTCCGGCTTGCGCATCAACCCTCTCTCCCGCTCTGCCCGATAGCGGGCTCCCAGTGTCGGGCCGCCCCCTGCCCCACGCGCGTCAGCGGCATCTCGAGACGGAACATGTCGGGCCGGTAAAGTCCCGACAGGTATTCCACGCCGTTGCCATCAACATCGCGCACGACGCGACGCAGCGAAAGAAGTGCCGAGCCCACGTCAACCTCGAGCGCCTCAGCCACATCCGGGCCCGCGAGCGTCGCACTCACCGACTGGTGCGCCTCCTTGATCTGGACGCCGCTGCGCTCCAGCAGCTTGAAGAGAGGCGTGGTAGCAAGGTCGTTCTCGGAATAGTTTTGCGAGATCTGGGCTGGTACGTAGGTCGTGAGGTGCGAAAAGGGAACATCCACCGCAAGGCGGACGCGCGTGGCGATCTGGACCTTGGTGTCGCTGCCGAGCTTCATGGCCGACGTCACGAAATCAGGTGCTGTGCCGTAGGAAAACGACAGGAGCCGCGCCGTGGTCTGCTGCCCCATTTCGACCAGTTGCGGCATAAGCGTGTTGAAATCCATTGCGGCGCGCTGGCCGCTGTCAGGCAGCGCACGCACCTTTGTCCCGCTGCCTGCACGGCGCTCTATCAGGTCGCCTTGCGCGAGTGCATTGAGCGCGCGACGGACGGTGACGCGACTAACCCCGAAGGTTTCCGCGAGCTTCTGTTCACCGGGCAGGGATTCGCCATCGCGCAGTACTCCACCAGTGATCTGATCGCGCAGCGACAGATAGACGCGACGCGCCTTGGCCCCTTCCGGCAGTATCTGAACCGCTTCCGTCTGCAACTGTGATTCCCCGATCATTCCAGGCGGAGGGTAAATGCGTTCCCTCCAAAAGCAAGGATTAGCATCTCTGATGTACAAAAATTTTTCTCTGGCAAGATACATTATTTGTATTACAAACAATACAGGTTTTGCAGGGAGGAAATGATGCCGATCGTCGAACTGCACGTTCTGGAAGGCTACGACAGTCAGGAAAAACAACGTCTTGGCGAAGCTCTGACCGATGCCGTGCGTTTCGTCGTTCCCGCAGCCCCGGAACTTGTGACGGTGATGATCCATGACATGCCGACCGAGAATTATTACCGGGGCCGCATACGGCGCAGTCCGGCCGAGGCGCGCCCTGACCCCATCGAAGTTGTGAAGGGCTACCTTGCAGCAATGGAAGCGCGCGAGATCGAAGTCGCGCGCGACATGCTCGGAGAGGGCTTTGCCATGACCTTCCCGGGAACGGCGCCCATGCATAAGCTCGACGAACTGATCGCGTGGTCGAAGCCGCGCTACAGGTCCGTTGCCAAGACATTCGACGGCTTCGACGCGATGCAGGGTGCAGGCAACACCGCCATCGTCTACTGCCGCGGCACGCTCAGCGGCGAATTCCACGACGGCAGCACCTTCGAGGGTATCCGCTTCATCGACCGGTTCGAGGTCACGGACGGCAAGATCACGCGGCAAGAGGTTTGGAACGACATGGCAGAAACAAGGGCAAACGCATGACCGAGATTGACCCCATCACCCTGTCGGTTCTTGCGGGCCGCATGGAGCAGATCGCCGACGAGATGGACGCGACGCTATTTCGCGCCGCCTTCAACCCGATTATCGCCGAAGCACATGACGCCAGTCACGGCATCTATCACGCGATGTCGGGCGACACGCTCGTGCAAGGTAAATCCGGCCTGCCGATCTTTGTCGGAGTGATGTCCTTTGCCGTGAAGGCCGTGATCGAGAAGGCCGCGGCAGACGGCAATCTGGAAGACGGCGACATCTATATTTTCAACGACGCCCATATCGGCGGCACGCACCTGTCAGACATGCGTCTCGTGCGGCCCTACTTCCGCGACGGGAAGCTCTTTTGCTATCTCGCGTCCGTGGGCCACTGGCATGACCTCGGCGGAGCAGTGCCGGGCAATTACAACCCGGCAGCGACGGACGTCTTTCAGGAAGCCTTCAACCTGCCGCCGGTGAAACTCGCCCGAAAGGGCGAGATCAACCAGGACATCGTCGACATCCTGCTGCGCAACACGCGCCTGCCGCAGTCGGCGATGGGCGATCTCAACGGCCAGCTTGGCGCGCTCGATCTCGGTGTCAGGCGCATGGACGAGCTTCTGGATGAATACGGCGCCGACACGATCACCGCGGCACTCGAGGCGCTCGGCCACCGCGCCGAGGCGCTGATGCGGTCTGAACTGACGGATCTGCCCGATGGCCGCTGGGAAGCGGAGGATTACCTCGATAATGACGGGATTATCGACGAACCGCTCAAGATAAGGATCGCTCTCGAGATCAGCGGAGATCGGATGACCCTGGATTTCTCCGGGTCGTCGCCCCAGTGCGCAGGCCCCGTGAACATCGCCCTGCCAACGACCGTGGCCACGGCCTATGTCGCGATCAAGCATGTCTTTCCGGGTCTGCCAGCCAATGCGGGTGTCATGCGTCCCATCGAGGTGATCGTGCCGGAGGGGAGCCTGCTTGCCGCGAAATTCCCTGCCCCGACGGGCGGGTACACCGAAACGATCCTGCGCATGATCGACGTGGTCTTCTGCGCTTTCGCCCAGGCCGCGCCGGACCGCGTCGTCGCGAACGCCTACGGCACGATCAATGCACTGTCCATCGCGGGCAAGCGCAAGAACGGTCAGCCGTGGGTAATGTTCAGCTTCTATGGAGGCGGGCATGGCGGCTCGATCGAAACGGACGGGCTCAACCACGGCAATGCCCCGATCTCGACGGCAACGATCCCGCCGATGGAAATCCTCGAGGCCGCCTACCCTGTGATGTTTCGCAAATGGGCGCTTCGCCCGGACAGCGCCGGTGCGGGTGCGCATCGTGGCGGGCTCGGCGCGGTCTACGAGATCGAGGTGCTGGAAGAAAACGGCGCCGAGGCGTTTCTTTTCGGGGAACGCGGACGATTCGCCCCGAAGGGCATTGCAGGCGGCGGCGACGGGGCTCTGAACGTTTTTCACTATGAACAGGATGACGGCTGGCACAGCCCGCCGCTTGCCTCGAAGATGCGGGGCATCAAGCTGAAGGCCGGTCAGGCCGTTCGCCTCGAAACGCCGGGTGGGGGCGGTTATGGCACCGCATCCGGGCGGGACCCGAAATCCGTAGCCCTCGACGTGGCACGGGGACTGGTGAGCGCGGCAGAGGCGGACACCGCCTACGGCAGACAGTGGCGGGAGGATCAGGCATGAGCAACCGCATGATCGGTGTCGATGTCGGCGGCACCTTCACGGATATATTCGTTCTCAACGAAGCCGAGGGCACCGCAAGCGTCGCCAAAGTTTCCACGACACGGCCCGACCAGTCGGGCGGTTTTCTGGATGGCATCCGGCGCGAAGTCCCGAACCTGTCGGACATTGCCGTGGTCGTGCATGGGACGACTGCTGGGACCAACGCCCTGCTGGAACGCAAGGGCGCGACGACGGGCGTGATCTGTACCGAAGGCCTGCGCGACGTGCTGGAGATGCGCCGCAGGGACAGGCCCCGCACTTGGGGGTTGCGCGGGGATTTCGAACCTGTCGTGGACCGCCGCCATCGACTCGAGGTTTCCGAAAGGACCCTGGCAGACGGCACCGTTCGAACCCCGGTTGACCTTGACGCGGTCCGCGCCGCCGCCCGGACACTACAGGAGCAGGGATGCGAGGCCGTGGCGGTCCTCTTTGCCAACTCCTATGCCAATACCGCCAATGAAGATGCCGCCGCCGCTGCCCTGCGCGAGGTCTGGCACAATGAGCATGTGTCGTCCTCGTCCGAAATCCTGCCGGAGATCCGCGAATTCGAACGGTTCTCCACTGCCGCGCTCAACGCTTACCTGCAGCCCGAAGTGTCCGGCTATATCGGGCGGCTCGAGAACGCGCTCGAGGCGGGCGGATTCGATGGCGAGTTCATGATCGTGCAATCCAATGGCGGTGTGATGGCCGTGGAGACCGCATGCCGCCTGCCGGTGCGCACCGCGCTTTCCGGTCCAGCGGCGGGCGTGATCGCGGCCGGCTACATCGCGCAGTCGGCAGGGTTTCCCAACATCATCACCGGCGACATGGGTGGCACGAGCTTTGACGTATCGCTGATCGCTGAAGGCCAATCCATGCTGTCGCCCCAAACTTCCATCGACTTCGGCATGGTGGTGCGCAACCCGATGATCGAGATCACCACCATCGGCGCGGGCGGCGGCTCAATCGCCTCGGTGGACAAGGGTGGGCTGCTCAACATCGGGCCTGAAAGCGCGGGCAGCAACCCCGGCCCCGTGGCCTACGGGCTGGGCAATACGCGCCCGACTGTGACGGACGCTAATGTCGTGCTGGGTCGGATCGACCCGAACAACCCCATCGGCGGCAAGCTCGAAAGGTTGGATGTGGATGCGGCCGCGCGCGCGATCGATGAACATGTGGGCCGCCCCCTGAAACTTTCCACGGTTGATGCCGCCGAGGCGATCCTGAGGGTCGCCAATAGCCGAATGGCCGGCGCGATCCGTCTTGTCAGCATCGAGCGTGGCTTCGATCCCAAGCGCTTCGCCTTCATGCCCTTCGGCGGGGGCGGCGCGCTCCATGCAGGCGCGATGCTGGCCGAGGTCGGGATCGCGCGGGCCATCGTGCCACGCTATCCGGGCGTCACCTCCGCAATGGGCTGTGTGATTGCCGACATGCGGCAGGATTTCGTTCAGACAATCAATTCGCTGGTGAACACTCTGAATGAGGCTGCTCTAGGCGCTTTCATGCAGGCGCATGCCGACCAGGGCATGGCGCTGCTCGATGCCGCCCGCACCAATTTCGAGGCGCGCGAGTTGAGCTTCGAACTCGACATGGCCTATATCGGGCAGACACACACCGTGTCGGTTCCGATCAGCGTTGCCGCGCCAGGTGGAAAGGTGACTCCGCCGACACGCGCCGAGATCGAGGAGGCTTTCGATGCCGCCTACGGCGCGACTTTCGGCAGGCTGTTGCAGAACGGCGTGCGGCGCATCCTGAACCTGCGCAGCGCGGTAACGGGCAAGCGGCCCAAGTTCGACCTCGGCACGCTGGCCCCCTCCAGTGAAGGCCCGGCGGAACCTATCGGTCACCGGCAGGTGCATTTTGCCGACGGCTGGCACGATACCGCCGTCTATGACCGGCTTTCGCTTCCCGTGGGGACTGTCATAGAGGGACCCGCGATCCTGACGCAGCCCGACACGACTGTCCTGATCGAACCGCACTTGAAGGGTCGAGTTGACCGGTTTGGCAATACCATCATTGAATCGCTGGAGGACGCGTCATGAGCAATCCGGGCACATGGGATATCGCGCGAACCGCGCTTCTGACGATCGACCTGCAGAACGACTTCATCCATCCCGAGGGCGCATATGGTCGCGCCGGGCAGACCGCAGAAAGCATCGCGGCCCTGCCCCATCGCATAGCGCCGCTGGCGCGGGCGATCCAGGCGGGGGGCGGGCGTTACTTCTCGGCGCAGTTCACGCTGGTGCCGGACAAGGACGGCGAGCCCCTGATCGCACCGCACCTGAAGCAACTGCGCCCTTTCTTGGGCAAGGGAGACTTCGCGCCGGGCAGCTTCGGGCACGGGCTTGTGGACACGCTTCCGCCTGCGGATTTCGTGATCGAAAAGGTCGCCTATTCGGCGTTCTACCAGACCCGGCTAGAGTACCTGATGCGCGCGCTCGGAATCGACCAACTCATCGTAGGAGGCATCGTGACGAACGGTGGCGTGGCCTCGACCCTGCGGGATGCGCACCTGCGCAACATCGAAACCGTGATGCTGACCGATGGCTGCGCGGCATTCCGGCAGGACGTGCATGACGCCACCCTGCTGTCTCTCGGAACTGTCACACATCAGATGACCTGCGCCGACGCCCTGACCCTGATCGAGGGCATGTCATGAGCCTCAAGACACGCCTTCAGCATGAAAAAATCGTCGTCGCACCGGGCGTTTACGACGGGCTGACCGCTTCGCTGGCCGAAGCGGCGGGGTTCGAGGCACTGTATCTCAGCGGTGCCGCCGTGGCCTACACCAGGCTGGGACGCCCCGACATCGGCTTGACGACTTGTTCTGAAATGGCCGACACCATGACGCTGATCGCGGATCGCACGAACCTTCCCGTCATCATCGATGCGGATACGGGCTTTGGCAATGCGCTGAACGCACAACGCACAATGCGGCTTTATGAACGCGCGGGCGCCTCGGCCTTGCAGATGGAGGATCAGACCTACCCCAAGCGCTGCGGCCATCTAGCCGACAAGTCGCTCATCCCCGCATCCGAGATGGTGGGCAAGATTGCCGCGATGGCCGATGCCCGGACGTCTGAAGAAACATTGATCATCGCGCGCACCGATGCCATCGCCGTCGAAGGTCTTTCAGCCGCTGCGGACCGCGCCGAAGCCTATCTCGAGGCGGGCGCGGACGTGCTTTTCATAGAAGCGCCGCAGGACCGCGAGCAAATCGAAGCGATCGCCTCGCGCTTTGCGTCGCGGGTGCCCCTCCTGGCCAACATGGTCGAGGGGGGTGCGACGCCGATCACTGGCTCAGATGACCTCGAAGCCCTCGGATTTTCCATCGTCATTTTTCCCGGTGGAATCGTCCGCGCGCTGGCCCGCACCGCGCAGGAATATTATCAGAGCCTTGCGCGCAATGGGTCGAACAAGCCCTTTGCCAACAGGATGTTCGACTTCGGCGGCCTCAACCGGGTGATCGGGACGGAAGACATGCTGCGGGAGGGCACTCGTTATGACGGCTCCGAACGTTAGCGCCCCGCCAAAGAGCTTCGACATCGAGGTTGAAACGCTCATCATCGGGGCGGGCGCCTGCGGATTGATTGCAGCGCTTTCGGCCAGCGAGGCAGGCCAGGAGGTTCTGGTCATCGAAGCTGACGCCCTCCCCTCGGGATCCACTGCACTTTCGGCCGGGCTGATACCAGCGGCAGGAACCAGGCTTCAGCGGGCAGCAGGGATAGACGACAACCCGGAACGCTTCGCAGCCGATATACAGGCAAAGGCGCATGGCGAAAACGATCAGGCTCTGGTCGATCTTCTGGCTTGGAATGCAGCCTCCGTCATAGACTGGCTCACCGAGGCCCATGGCCTGCCGTTCTCGGTGGTGGATGATTTCGACTATCCCGGCCATTCCAGCCGCCGTATGCACGGGCTGCCGACCCGTGCGGGCACTGAACTGATCGACGCGCTGCGCAGCGCCGCCGAGCGGGCAGGCATCGACATTGTCTGCGAACGGCGGGCGGAAACCCTCTACTTCGCGGAGAGCCTTGTCCACGGAGTCGCCGCGCGCCGCCCCGATGGCGGAGTCGAAACCATCGGCTGCAAGCGCCTGATCCTAGCCTGTAACGGTTTCGGCGGGAACCGCGCTCTGGTCGCCAGACATATGCCGCAAATCGCCGACGGTCTGTGGTTCGGCCACGATGGAAACAGGGGTGAAGCCGTGCTCTGGGCCGAAAAGATAGGCGCAGCAACCCAGCATTTGGGTGCTTACCAGGGTCACGGCAACGTAGCCCACCCGCATGGCATCCTCATTACTTGGGCGACGATCACGGAAGGTGGCGTGCAGGTGAACCGGGCCGGTCGGCGCTTCTGGAATGAAGCGCAGGGTTACTCCGAGGCTGCCCGTGCCGTGCTCTCGCAACCGGGTGGCGAGGCCTTTGCAATCTTCGATGCACGCATTGCGGGCATCGCTCGGCAATTCGAGGATTTCAAACGTGCCGAAGCACAGGGGGCAGTGCAAATCGCCGACACTCTGAGCGATCTCGCCCTGACGCTGGGCCTGCCCACCGATGCGCTTGAAAAAACCATCAGCGATATCCCGGAAGGCGGCACGGATGAATTCGGCCGCTTCTTCGGCAAGCTCCGCCTTGAGACGCCCTATTGCGGCGTGAGGGTCACCGGCGCTCTGTTTCACACCCAAGGCGGCTTGCGGATTGATGGAGAGACGCGCGTACTTACCCGCACAGGAGCGCCCATCCCCAACCTGTTCGCTGGCGGTGGTGCTGCCTGCGGTGTCTCAGGGAATGCGGACAGCGGCTATCTGTCAGGCAACGGACTGCTTGCAGCGGCTGTTCTGGGGCGGATTGCAGGTAAGGCATTTTGCGGTTGAAGCGAAGCGCTGGTGAGAATCGAACTCCAAAAACTGGATTGCAGGCTCCCACTGTCCGACTGATAAGAATCTGGTTGGTCTGATGGGGCTGCTTTGCTTGCCAAAGCAGCCAACGCTCTTCCTTAACGAATCTTAAGTATTTTCTGTGGGCGACAAATCCTGTCACCCTACTGCTGCGGACAAATGATGGCCGCGCAGATCAGATGTTTGCTTGCGAAGCTTGAAAACAGTGATCGCTCGTCGACGAGCACGATGACATTGGAACGCGACGTCAGCTCAGGGAAGAGTTCTCCCGCTTCGGGGCGAAACTTCTGGATGGTTGAAAACACAATGCCACCGACCTCGCGATTCAAATGGTCTTTGAGATCAGCGATGCTTTCGGCCTGAACGGGCTCCTCGCCAAGCAGATCCTTGCAGCGGCCAAATGTTGCGAAGAGCTGGTTGTCCAGATCGTTTCGGTCGGTAAGCACAACAAGCGTTGGGTTTTCGAGGTCCGGGTGAGAGCCGCCCTTCAGGTGTCGCGGGCATGCTGCCCCCCGGGGGGGCTGCACCGGCAACATACGGCCCCACAGGGGCCGTTGCGCGGCTGTGAAGTCCATAATGGCGGCCCGTTTTATGGCGGGACTCAGGCATCGTTGCCACCCCAACGGTCCGGCACCTTTATGCCCATCTTTTCCAGCCGGGCGATCATGTTTTCACGACGCTGCCTGTCATTTAGTTCCCGCGCATCCAGGGCAGGCTGGACGTCCAGCATGATTTTGATCGCTGCGATCAGTGACGGCACGTGGCCCTTCAATCCGCGTTTGCAGAGCCCCAGATACCCCGCCTCATAGGCGGCCAGGGTCACTTTGCGGCCCTCCGGGGTCCGGGCCACTACAGGCTCGGACAGAATCGCTGCAGCCTCGTTTACGAGATCAGAGCGGGTCTTCGGGCGACCCTTCGGATTGCCCGACTGGCCTTTCTTCCAGCGGCTGGCTTTTGGCGGTTTGCCGTAGCCGGTATCATAATCATCTGGCATCGTTGCCTCCTTCGTCCTTGAGCTTCGCGTCCACGCGCCGGATCCGATCGAGGATCGCCTTTTTCTTTGCTTCGGGATCGAAGCGCCGGGCGTCAGCGACGCTGGCTTCGTCCAGAATCTTTCTCTGCAGTGCCAGTGCCCGCCTGTCGCCCGACAGGGCCAGCTCGCGCAACTTCCGGATCAGAGCTTCGCTGATCGGCATCTGTCTGTCTGCGCCCTTTGGCTTGACCTGGCGTTTCAGGACACGTTGCAGATGCGTGTAGATGTCATCCGGCTTTTTGGGCCGCCCCTTGGGATTGCCGGACCGACCTTTCTTGAAGCGGCTATGTTCCGGCGGGCTCATATAGCCCACCGGATTTTTTGTCTGGTCTGTCATTCTGCCGCCTCCGTTTCAGGGGCCACCGCCTCCTGTGCGCGCCGCTCAGCAACGGCAGCGAAGCTTTCGCCCGTTTCTGCCAGGACCGCATCATGGCCCGTCAGCGCCGCGTAACGGCGGCAGGTGACGTCGCAGTAGACCGGATCCAGTTCGACGAGCCGTGCGGCGCGACCACTGCGCTCGGCTGCGATCAGGGTTGTGCCAGAGCCACCGAAGCCATCCAGCACGATCTCGCCGCGCCGGGTGACATCGCGGATCGCGTCGGCCACCAGCGCTACTGGCTTGACGGTCGGATGTAGTGCCAGATCCTGCTGGTTTCCGCCGAAGCTGTTGACGCCCGGATAGTCCCAGACATTCGTCCGGTAACGTCCCTTTTCGCCGAGGCCGAAGGTGTTCGTGTGTGGCGCTGTGCCAACCTTCCAGACATAGACCAGCTCGTGGCGGGAGCGGTAGAAAGTGCCCATGCCGCCATTGGTCTTGGCCCAGACGCAAAGGTTTTTCAGCTCGGAATAGACCTTTGAACCGGCAGACTGCAGTTCGGCCATGTGCCGCCAGTCCATACAGACGAAGTGAATGGCGCCGTCATGGCTGACATCCGCCATGGCGCCCAGCGAAACCTCCAGAAAGGCCGTGAAGGTGCCGGCATCCATTTCGCCGGCGGCCATGGCGAATTCGCGGTGTTTCACCGCGCCGGATCCACAGACATGGCCGTCGATCTTCACATTGTACGGCGGGTCCGTGAACACAGCCCGGGCACGATCACCGCCCATGAGCGCGGCGTATGTCGCCGGTTCGCAGGCATCACCGCAGATCAGCCGATGACGACCGAGCTGCCAGATATCACCGGGACGTGTGACTGCCGGGCCCGGATCGGGCTCCGGTACGATATCAGCCGGGTCTTCGGCAGCCTCGCCGCTGTCGTCGTCCAGAAGGATATCCAGCTCGGCAGTTTCGAAGCCGGTAATTTCCAGCTCAAAGTCCAGATCAAGCTCGGCCAGGGCCTGAAACTCGATTTTCAGGATGTCGCGATCCCAGCCTGCCAGTTCGGCGAGCCGGTTGTCAGCGATGACGTAGGCGCGGCGCTCGGCAGCCGACAAATGCGCCAGCTCGATTGTTGGCACCGTTTCCATGCCGAGCAACCTCGCGGCTGCCACGCGGCCGTGACCAGCGATGATACCACCGCCGCCATCGACCAGCACCGGATTGGCGAAACCGAATTTCCGGATCGATGCGGCGATCTGGGCGATCTGCTTATCGGTATGGGTGCGGGCATTGCCCGCGTAAGGAACAAGATCATCGGTCTTGCGATAGGTGATCTTCAGCCGGGTGCTTTCCGGCAGGGTCCGGGGCAGCGCCCCAGTTTTTGTAGAAGCCATAATAGGGCCCTCTTGGATTCGCGCGACCAGCCCGCCGGGACAAAGCTCCGGGCTCGTCATTGCGAGCCGGTCTGCGCTGTTTCGGGGATGACGCCGGACCGGTCAGGTCCTTTGCGAAGGGCCGGTTTCCCGGCACAAGATCGGCAGGCCCCCCACCGATCACTTCGCCTTGTTTGGGCGAGCCGCGCGCCATGGCGCACGGCCCTTCGATTACTCCGCAACCAGGGCGGCAGCGGCAGCCTGTACTTTCAGTGCCCGGCGCCCGCTCGCGGTGAAGGACATGATGCCCTGCGCGTCGATCCTGAAGATCTCCGGATCGACCTCCGCGAACTTGAAGAAGTCATGCGTCATGTAGAAGTAGTCGCGGCGCTCTTCTTCGTTCAGGTCTTCCAGGCGCAATGCAGGAATGTCGTCGAGACCGATCTGCAGGGCCGCTGACACAATGCCCTGACCGGCAACTATGACGTTTTCGGCGTCGATCAGAACCGGGTTCAGAAAGCCCATGATGCAGAGCGCTTCAACGATTTCGGCGACATCCGCATCGTCAAGTTCACCCGCAGGCTGGAAGTCTGACACGAGCACCGCGGGGTCCACGCGAAACAGACGATCGCGCAGGACCGGTGCCACCATATGTTCTTCGAGGTAGAGTTTTTCTGATGCCATCTGGGATATCCTTCTCTCCATCAGAATCCGACCACGTTAAAAGACGCGGCCAAACAAGTTGCGCAAATGAGTTTGAGATTGCTCAGCATATCTCGTTCTCCGGCGGCGTGTTTCAGATGGCGCGGGGTCTCTGCCACCGCTGAACAGAGCGCACCAATCCGACCGCCCTTTCGGGCAGCTGAATTCGTCATGTGTCACTCCGTTGATTGTGAGCCCAAGAATACATGGCTCGACGGAACTAATATCGGGAAAAGCTTACTGTTTTCAAGGACAACTTTACCTACAGAATGGAGGCATTGTTGTCCGAAACGGGCCAATGCTGGAATTGGATCCAACATTGGTCAAACCGGAGAAACATTCCCCGATCTTCAGGCGGATTCCTGGTCAGACCGACCGTTGGCAGGGACCTGCGCGAACGTCGCAACGGCCGATGTGGCTGAACTTCGGAACCTCAGGCCGCCACTTTAGAACCCTGGGCGTGGCGCAAGGCATCGTCACGGCATTTCATGAGAATCTTGTCGGTTTCGGCGTCAGACAACGATTCAAAAAGCACCCCGCTCCCGCGCAGGTTCAGGGCCTTCATGAATTCACGGAAGGTCGTCTCTGTACCGTAGACATCCGGATGGCTGCGCATCGCCCGGATGATGCCGCGCAGCAGGCTCGCCCGGTTGCTTAGCATAGGCCGTTCGACAAGGTTTGACCGGATGTCCGCGGTCCGCAGAAGTTCCTGCAGAACCCCTTCCTGATCCTGAGGATCAACCCGCCAGGCAATAAACGCGTTCCACCACAGACGCGCCACCGCGTTGTCATCACGATACCCGGTTGAGCGTCTCACATGCGGACAACACGCCCGATCAGGCCTACTTCAACCAGCCGATACCCGGAGCGGTGGCGGCATCACCGAGGCGGAAATCCACTTGGAAAACGCCCGGAACCTTTTCAGATCAACCGAACCACCTCTCCGATCATGGCAGTCTTTTTGAACAAGCGTAATCTTCTTCACAGACGGTGTGCTGCCATCGGCTTAGTCTGATTTGCAGACAGACACAGCACTTACCTCGGAGACCCTGAGCAATGCACCGCCAAAGCCCAATCACCGCCCGCGAAACCAGCCAGCAATCGGTTGACCGCCATTCAATCGCATATCAGTTCCTTGGCAGTTTCCTAAATGCAATCCGGCAAAGCAGCGAAATCCAGTCGATGCTGAACGACTATCGTTAAGGTTGCCGCTGGAGCAGTTTTCCACTGCTTCAGCGGAGAGGTCTCAGACCTCGCTTTGGGTTTAAGCGGTGGTAGTCAGGTTGGGTGGTGAACGTAGGTGTAAAGAGCTTCGGTCGGAACGCTCAGGCCACGTTTGATGTGGAAAATCCAGCGCTGGACTAGGTGTTTCTGGCGCAAGGTCACGGTGTTCCGGGGCACGGGGAGCTGGCAGCGAAAGTATTGCAAAGGCGCTTTCCGCCGGACTTACCGGCAGTGAACCATTCTTGATCGAAGTTGTCTGCCCCCCACCCGCGTGAACATACTGGCGCTTCCTGACCCAATTTACCTCTGACCAATCTTGGAGTTCTGAAATAGCATCTTGTACTCGCGCGGTTGAGACCGCCAGTACTGGTGCGGGGCATTGATCTCTGCTCCCAATTCAGCAGCGGCATGCCAGGGCCAGCGCGGATCATAGAGCATCCCCCGCGCAAGGGCGATTGCATCGGCGTCGCCCTTGTCGAGGATCGATTCCGCATGCGCCGGGTTGGTGATGAGCCCTACGGCTATGGTTGGCAATCCGACTGCTTCTTTCACCTTTGCGGCTAATGGAACTTGGTAGCCCTCTGATAATGGAATCTCCTGCCTCGGAGATACGCCACCAGAGGAGACATGAATTGCCGCGCAGCCGCGGTCCTTCAGAACCTTGCCCAGCGCAACTGTGTCCTCTGTATCCCAACCGCCCGAAACCCAATCTGTGGCAGACACGCGAACCCAAACCGGGATTTCTTCGGGCACGACTGCCTTTACCGCATCGAAGACTTCCAAGGGGAAGCGCATCCGGTTTTCCAGACTGCCGCCGTACGAATCCGTGCGCTGATTTGCGATGGGTGACAGGAACTGATGCAGCAGGTAACCGTGCGCCATATGAATTTCGACACCCCGAAAGCCAAGGGCCACTGATCGCCTGGCAGACGCGGCGAAGTCCTCCCGAACCTTGGCAAGACCTGCGTCGTCGAGAGCCAAGGGCGCATCCTCTCCCTGCGCATGGGGCAACGCGGAGGGCGCCACGGCTTTCCAGCCATCGGGTTCGTCCGGCAGGATCTGTGCCCCACCATCCCATGGCGCATTGCTAGAGGCCTTGCGCCCGGCATGGGCAAGCTGGATGGCCATGGGGGAAATTGCGTATTTGGCTACCGCGTCCATGACGCGTTTCAGTGCAGCTTCGTTCTCGTCAGAATAAAGACCCAGATCGCCGGGTGTGATCCGCCCCTCTGGCGAGACGGCAGTCGCCTCGATGATGAGCAGTCCCGCCCCTGACAGTGCCAAGTTGCCCAAATGGATGAGGTGCCAATCCTGTGCATTCCCATCAATGGCTGAGTATTGGCACATTGGCGCAATAACGATCCGGTTCTCGAGCTCCAGCGGCCCAAGCATCCACGGAGAGAAAAGCTGGCTCATTCGATCATTTCCTTTTTCAGTTCGGTACTGGGCACACGTGTTCGTTAAGCTGAAATTCCGCAGAAAGTCACGCAACCCGTCGAAGTCTGAGGAGATTTTTCTATTTCGTAGCGCGCACAATCACCCAAAAAGAAAACGGAAAAAGGCAAGCAAGCGCAAAAGCGACTGCTCCAGCTTTTAGCTGCCGAAGTAGTGTTTCCGGCATTCGGCTTCACGGCCTCTCACCACACGCATTCCATCAAGGGGGCCATGCGTTTCGGTAACGACCGTGCGTGTGTGTTCACGCCCGCCTTCATGCGCGAAATAGATAACGACCCAGTCCCGTGTCCGCTCCAGCTGGTGCGCCAGTGCGGTATTGGAGAAGAGCGCTGTATACGACCAGTCTGCCCGATCGACGTGAAGGATTGGAAGCCAGGCTTCTCCATCAGGGTTGAACCGTCGCGGAGCAATCTTGCGAAGGTCCCCCTCTTCGACCCGATGTCTGTACATTTCATCGACGGCCAGTAGTTCGGCCACTGATGGCTCGTGATGGTCATCTGGTCCTTGCCGGCTACGGCGGGCAAGCATGGACCCCAACGTCGCTCGTATCGACGCAGCCTTCCTCGGGCCTATGCCAGGCACATCTTCGAGCCGACCATCATGTGCCGCGATCTCCAAACCTT
This sequence comes from Ruegeria sp. CI1, assembly GCF_056536925.1. Classification (NCBI taxonomy): domain Bacteria; kingdom Pseudomonadati; phylum Pseudomonadota; class Alphaproteobacteria; order Rhodobacterales; family Roseobacteraceae; genus Ruegeria; species Ruegeria sp. CI1. The sequence continues at coordinate 148,338 of NZ_JBQFQP010000001.1, forward strand.
CCAGCGTATCGACGTGGAGCGTGTCGTGTATGCGACGCGCCGTTTCAGGTCCGACACCGGGGATGGTCTGGAAGAGGTCATCCGCCTGAGACTCGCCGCGCATGCGTTCCAACTGAACCCAGCGACCCGTATAGCACATTTCGTCGATTGCGCGGGCCAGCCGATCTCCAATGTTCGGAAGGCGCGTCAATCCTTCCAGCCCATCGCGTTTCAGGATTGTCGCCGGCTCTTCATGGAGTTTCCGAACCGTATCGGCCGCCAGACGATATGCGCGGACACGGAACCGGTTCGCACCCTGGAGCTCAAGAAGCTCGGCCGCCTCTTCCAACCGGTCCGCAATCTGTTCGCGCGATAGTCCGGGCGGCATATTATTTCCCTTGTATCATTTTTATCCCTAAGCGCGTTGATGGCAAAAAACCTCGGCAACCGTTTTTTTGGTTTTATCTGAAAAGCACTCCAATTCGGAACCTTTTTCAGTTGGTTTACCACCCGACATGACGCGTAGATCCGCGCCTTTATCAAGTCATGTCAGACAGCACGGTTGGCGGGATGGCGCAGGATGGCGGTGAAAGGCTGAAGGAAGTGCCTACCAATTGAAATAGGGCGGAAAGAGCGGAAGAGCGGAAGTTCACTGCGCGAGGCACCAAGGTCCGGACTGCGGACTTTCCCGACCTTCCGTTATCCCGCTCGAACCGGTGCGAACAGTCCATTGAAGCCACTCGTGATTGCCGCAGAGAATGTCCGTTCCGAATCCAATGCGGACATGCCTTGTTCCGTCGACTTCGCCTATGCGGCGACATTGGTTGAAGATCACGCGGTCAACGGGAAATTGTTGTGGCGACAGATGGTGCCAGAAGCCGTGCCCGACGTTTTGGCACGGCTACTATCGTTGGCCAACCTATTCAATCAGCTCGAAATCGTTCATCTTCCAGGTCTGGTCGAAGAAGGGTTCAAGCGGTCCGTAGAGACGGACGATGGCTGTCCATCCCTTGGCGGGGTCCGTTTCGACCCAGTTTTTTTCATGGCCTTCGGGCGCTTTTGGCCCGAAATAGAGATCGACGGTCCCGTCGTCGTTTGCCACTAGGTCGCTGTAGCTGCTGAGTGCCGGGAATTCCTGCCCGGTCTGCATCATCGACCGGTTCGCGCTGTCATAGACAACCACGGACCAGAAATCCTTTGCCGGAACATCAGCCGGAACGGTCAGCTTGTAGGTCTTTGCTCCGTCCAGCGGCACGCCCTCGCCATCGGTATGGGTGCAAAGATATTGGGACCCGATGCCAACTTTCTTGGAGGCCATTGCCGGTGTCACTCCGGTTGCGTAGGCCGCGAAAAACGCCTGAGCATCATAGTCTAGATAGCTGTTCGGGTCGAAGGTATAGATGCCGCCCACAAACGGGTTCCACCATTTGCGATCTTCGTAGATGTATTTGTCGTCGCCGACATAGTTCCACATGTTGTTGCGCAAGACAGCCGCACCCACCTTGGCGGCCTGTTCCAGAATGGTCTTGTCACGATCGGACGGATTGAACGGTTTGCCGAATTCCATGCCGATTGAGGCCAGCAGGAATTTCTGAGCACCCTCCAGTGCGTCGGGATGCTCCTCTTCTACAAGGTGCCCAAGTTCTTCGAGCAGCCCGTAGTTCTCGGAGTGGACAGTGTATATCACCTCGCCCGAGCCATTGATCAACTCGGTCGGATCGGGGTTATCGGCCTGCGACAGCGGATAGATTTCGAGCTTTTCATAGTTGGCATTTGCTGCGTCGGTGGACCCGTCGACAAGGAAGGCCCGCAGCGCCATCCAGACCCCGTAGGTTTTGGATTGGAACACAAAATAGCCATCGGGCACGTCGCCCTCGTATCCCGGCGGAAGGATCAGAAACTTGCCGCCTTCGCCCTTGTCGGGTCCGGCATTGCCAACATCGCCGACATAGCGCATCCACATGTCGTTGAAAAACCCGAGCATACCCGGTGGCGCATTGACCACGGTTGGCCCGTCGTTCTTCAGGTCGAGGAACGTCATGGCATAGACGGTGGTGTTGTTTGCTGTCAGGAACTCGGATTTTGCGTCCATCAGGTCTTTGAACACGATGACCTGATTGGGCTTTCCGGCGCCGAAGTCGGCATAACCCTTGCGCATGGCGTAGAGCGAGGCGCCAAAGGTATTCTGTTGGATCACCTCGACGGCCCGATACGCAAGACGCATGTCGATCAAGCGCTGAGAGCTTTCCGGCGTCGCAAAGCCCTTGGAAAACTCGAAGGTGCCCAATAGGGACTCGATGGTTTCGTTTTCGATGAAACGGCCGTCCTCTTCGGCGGCCACCGAAAGTGGCGAAAGCGTCATCGCAACTGATAGTGCGCTCGCAGCGAGCATCGTCCGCATTGTCTTATTTCCCATCTTAGTATCCCGCTCTATTAGTTTTGTTTCTCAAGGTCAGGCAGCTTCCAGCCGCTCTCCATCCACCCCTCGGACGGGCCATAGAGGCGGAACAGCAGAAAGAAATCCTCGCCCGTTGGAATCCAGTTGCTTTCCATGCCTTCGGGGGCTTCGGGCGCGAAATAGACATCGGCGGAGCCGTCAGAATTGACCTGCATATCCGGCAGGTTGGGCGTGGCCAGCCCGACGCGTTCGGCACCGGAGACAAAGCCCTTGGTCTGCATGCTGTAGACGATCACTGACCAGAAATCCTCGGCCGGGGTGTCGGCGGGCACAGTCAGCTTGTAGGTGTCGGTGCCGTTCAACATTTGCCCGTCGCGGTCGCGCAGCCCGGTCAGATAGAAGGTGCTGCCGCCCAGTTTCTTGGGCAGGTAGGTGATCCATGAATACGACCCGCCGGCGCGGTCGTCGATCAGCACCATGTCATCTGTGACATAGGGGAACCCAAGTTGCGGCTGGCCCTCGGCAAAGGCCCAGACGCCCCACTGCTTGTCGTCCCACAGAGGAATGACGGATTTGGTGATGAAGTGTTCCTGCATCGTGTCATAGGCGCATTGAAGCCCTTCGAGCATGGCGGTTTTCGTTTCCGCGTCCGGCTCAAACGGCTGCCCGCGCACCATGCCGAGCGAGGCCAGCATGCCCATCATCACCTTGTCCTGCTCCAGCACCGGTTCACGCTGGATCACGGTGTTCAGGTCGGTGAAGTAGGTTTCGTCATAGACCGGCAGCGTGTTGACCGGATTTGTCTTGACGTCGACGAACGCGGTCGGGGGCGGGTTATCTGCCTGTGACAAGGGATAGACCTGCAATGTCTGGGCATAGGCCGCTTGATCAGCGTGAGTGCCGCCGTTCTTGGCTACCGGACGGAAAGCAAAATGTACGCCATAGGTGTTGGAATGCAGGACGATGTAGTCCCCGGTCGGGACAGCGCCGTCAAAACCGGGCGGAAGGACGAGGTATTTACCTCCCGCCCCCTGGTCGGTTCCCGTCGTACCGACATCGGCCAAAGGAACCTGCCAGGCATTCGTGATCGTGCCAAAGAATGCGGCCTTGTCCCCAGCAGGAGGAACATCGATAACCATCGGGCCGTCTTTGACCGACAGCCCGGTGAAGGTGTAGGGCGTCACATCGTTGGCAGTCAGAAACCCGTGCCGCGAATCCATCGGGGCGCTCATGTAGGCGACAACTCCCGGCGCGGCGCCGGCATCGCGCTGAATGGCCAGTTCGATGTCATAGACGCCAACCGCCGGCATGCCCCAGATCGCCGCCTCGCACGCGCGGCGCACCACGATGTCGCGCTGTGTGTCGGTCATCTCGGCACCGGCAGCACCTGCCATCAGCGCGATCGGCAATGCCGCAACAAGAGAGTTGAGTTTCATTGCATAAGCCCTCGGTATGAAATTTCAGTCAAAATGAGCATGCAGAAATCAACTTTTTGCGCCACCCATTTTGCGCCATCATTGGCGAATGTGACGGTAGTCGTCGGAGGAGATATGCGTCTGAGGGAAGGCAACATACCCGGAATGGTGCAGGCGGGTACACTCGCTGGAATGCCGGAATTCTTGGCCTCCGAGCTTGGCCGAACCAAGTTGAAAGGCGTGTTTGAAGCCGCCCATCTGCCCATGGGGATCGAGGTCAACCCAGAGCACTACATCCATTGGGACCAGTTGATGGGATTTCTAGACGCTGGCGGAAGGGCATTGGGTGTCGAGAGTCTCGGGCTAGAACTTTCTCCGCATCTTACTGTCGAGGCCTGGGGAACGTGGGGCCGATATGTGACGTCAGCGCCGACACTCAGTCAGGCGATGCACCGAATGCAATCCGCGATCCTCCTTCATGGCCGAAACGAGCGCATGACCATCGGCCGCGAAGGTGAGTTTGTTGTTTGTCGGGTCCACAATTCTGTGGCGGGTGCGAAGCTTTATCAGAATGTTTCCTACTGTACGGCCGGCCTTCTGCAGAACTGTGTCGCTCTCTACCTCGGAAAGGATTGGCGAGGTGGTGCGATCGACCTCGACGTTCCCTCGCTCCGCGCGACAAGCCGGATAGAGCAACATTTGAAATCAACGGTCAGGCTTGGGCAGTCTGGAACAGCATGCCGGGTGCCAGTCGAGCTCTGGAACGCGCCTCGCCGCTCCCCGCAACCGGACAAGCACAGGTCGCTCTTCTGCGACATTCTGCGTAGTCGGCATACGGGCCCACCTCGCACATTGCCGGACGCCATCGAGGAAACCATACGGGTGCAACTCCTTGATGAGGTGGTCAGTCTAGACCGAGTGGCCCGATCACTGAACATGTCGCGCCGCCATGTCCAGCGCGTGCTTTCCAACGAGGGCCAGAGTTTCAGGGTCATCGCTAGGCGTACCAAAGTGACTCGTGGCAAAGAGTTGTTACGCGAAACCGATGCCAGCATCACCGATATCTCCGTCGCTTTGGGATATGCGTCGGTCGCCCATTTTGGTCGCGCTTTTGCGGCGGTGACTGATCAGACGCCAAGCGCTTATCGAGAAGTTGCAAACAGGACCCTGAGCTTGACATCCTAATGGCACGAGGCATCCAGCACTCGAAAATCGGCTGCCAATTTCAGAAAGGCCGTTGCCTTGCAGCCGCGGCAAATGTCCGCTGGTCCCACTCAGCAGACGTTCGCTCGATCCGCAGCGAATGTTAGCTCCCCGCCCATAGCAACGAATGCCGCGGGTATCACCAAGGCACAGATTGGGCTCAGTCGTTGAATCCGCCGCCCCCGGGCGGAATGCCCGCTGTCGATTAACCAACGGCGCGCAATCATCTTGAAGGTTCGAAATATCCGTGCATTTGCAGATGTTTTTCAGGCAAGTGCTGAAACCTTGCGAAAGGCCGGTCTCGAAGCGCGATGGTGTCGCGGATCGCTGCGGCACCGCATGGCGGGAGAGAGCCCAGACCTACTGATGCAGCACAGAGCGCTAATGATTACAAATGCGTGTGAAGCAGACGTTGTCGCAGGTCATGACGCAAGAAGCAGTCGTTTCTGCTGGTCTGTCGATGCCGCGATGGGGTAAGCATCATGGCAATTCGCAAAACTGGCACGTAGAAAGAAGGGCCGGTCACTTCCATTCCTTGGTTTCCCGAGCGAATTCTTCGAGGTAGTCGACCAATGCGTTTGAAGCGGCAATGGCCGCCGTCGTGTCTCCGTTTGCGACATCAAGCAGCAACCGAGCGTGCAGCTCGGCCGCAATGTTGAAGTCTTCTTTCTTCATGTGGAAAATCCAGAAACGGCGCGACAATCCCTGGACAACACGCATCGTTTTCTTTGAAAATTCGTTGTGACATGCCTCGACAACCAGGTCATGGGCCGTTCTAACAGCCGACAGGGCCTGGGGACGCGAGGCAGGCGGAGCCTTACTGACTTCTAACAACTCTTCACCGAAGGTCCTCATGATCTGCCGGTCCTCTTCTGTGGCCCGGATTGCCGCATATTCGGCGGCAAAGTTCTGCAAGGGGCGCCGAATTTCGAGCAACCGCAACTGAACATCCGGTTCCACTTCGGTAATCTGAATGCCACGGCGTTGCTTGATGACCACAAGGCCCTCGAATTCGAGGCGCTGCAATGCCTCGCGCACGGGGGTTCGGCCGAATCCGACGACTTCAGCAAGCTCTTTTTCGGAATACATCACGCCCGGCTTCAACTCGGTCAGGACGATCATTTCCTCAAGCTTCTGAAAGGTGGCCTCGGCGTCTGAAAGGGTTTTCACGGTCTTGTCCATATCTCTATATTTGCCTGCAATCCCCATGCCTTGTCCACTTCATCCGACCCAAATCAGGAAAATGGCAGCTCGCACAGGGTGCCGCCAAGCACACGCCCCTCTTTTCGCACCTCGACATGGTCGCCCGGGCGATACACCCGGGAAACCAGAGCGAAGCCGATGTTTTGGCCAAGCTTGCGCGACCAGGTGCCGTTGGTCATGTCACCGACCTTGATCCCACCAACCTGGATGTCGTACCACCGCGCATGGTTCGGCGACGGCATTTCGCCCTCAAGAACCACACCCAGCTGGTGACGCCTTGGACCCTCGTCCTTGATCCGGCGAAGTGCCTTGATGCCGATCACGCCGTCATCCACGTCCAGATCAACATACTTGCCAAGCCGGACCTCGAAAGGGTTGGTCGCATCATCGGAATCCCCACCGTAGGACAAAAGGCCGCTTTCGATCCGTTCACAGGGGTTTGGGTATCCCGGACCGATCCCGAACGGCGCGCCCGCCTCACGCACGATGTTCCAAAGCTCGGTTCCGCGGGATCCGTCCATCAGGTAAATCTCAAAGCCGCCTTGTTTCGAGAATCCGGATCGGGCGATCTTGACCGGAATGCCGCCGATCTCGGCATCGCCGAACCAGAAGTATTTCAGGTTCCGCACCCAATCCCCGAAGATCGACGCCACGACATCTGCCGCCATCGGGCCCTGAACGGCCATCGGCGAAACGTCGGGTTCGGTGATGTCCACCTCAAATCCGCGTTCGGCAGCGATGCAGCGCGCCCAAAGTTTGACGTCACTGTCCGCGATCGAGAACCAGAACAGTTCGTCGTCCAGCTTGTTGACAACCGGGTCATTGATAAGAGTTCCGGCGTGATTGCACATCGGTACATACTTGCCTTGGCCAACCACCTGTCCGGAAAGATCGCGCGGAGAAAGGATCTGTGCGAGACGCGCAGCGTCGCGTCCCTTGATCTGAACCTGCCTCTGGCCGCCTACGTCCCACATGCTGACACCGTTCATCAACCGGTCATATTCCGCATCGGCATCGCCATATCCCAGTGGGATCAGCATCTGGTTATAGGGCGTGAATGAGGTGACGCCTTCTGCAAGGGTTGCCTCGTAATAGGGCGATGGGCGCAAGCGGGTATGAGGGGCGATTTCCGGCATCTTGGGGCCTTTTGCTTTCCGGTCAAACCGGGTTTGGTTGAAAGTGGTTTTTGAAGGTCTGGCGCAACGCCTGACGGTCGAGCTTGCCCAGCACCGTTCGAGGCAACGCTTTGAGAGTGACGACATCATCCGGAAGCTGCCATTTCGCGAACCGACCGGTTGACATGAGCTCTCGAGAAATTCGCTCGATCTCGATCGCTTCTCCGGCCACGGCCACGCAGAGGGGTCGTTCTCCCCATCGCGGATGTTGCACACCGATGACGACGCATTCCTCCACTCCGGCGATCTGCGAAATCTGCCTCTCCAGCGCGGCTGGGGAAACCCACTCGCCGCCGGACTTGATCAGGTCCTTCTTGCGGTCCTGCAGGTGCAGGGTGCCGGTTCGGTCAATCTCGGCCGTATCACCGGTTGCGAACCAACCGGCCTGTCGCGCCGAGCCCTTTTGGCCGTGATACCGCTCGACGACACACGGGCCGCGAACCAGCAGTTCCTGCGTTCCATCTTCGGACTCTGCCAGCGAAAGTTCGGTCAGCGGCAGCGGCTGGCCCTGCATTGGCGGGACCTCGCCTACTTCGGGCGGCAAGTGCTGCATCGTCGCCGCACTCAGCGTTTCCGTCATGCCCCAGCACAGCATGGAGGTGACACCTGCCGCCCTGAGGATCGACAAGGTTTCAGAACGCGGTGCCGTGCCGCCCATCAGGATACGCAGCCCGGTGAGGTTTGCCTTTCGCAAGGCGATTTCCGGGGCAATGCGGGCAATCACCTCGGGAACGGCGCCGGTGAAGGTGATCTTCTGCTGGGTCAGGATGTCCGGAACTTGATCTGCCTGGATCGGCCCTGAAAGCACCGAGATATCCGCCCCGCACATGAATGCCGAATAGGGAACACCCCAGCCTGCGCCGTGGCAGAAAGGAACCATGAGCAGCACATTGTCGGAATGACTGATGCCGTAGCCATCGACCATTGCCTCGGTCAGGGCGTGCAGCGTCAGCGCGCGGTGAGAATAGCCGACACCTTTGGGCCGCCCCGTGGTGCCACTGGTATAACAGAGCACGGCTGGGGCATTTTCATCGGTTACCGCAGCCTCAATCGCATCAGGGTTCGGCGGGCCAGACCCCAGAAGGGCATCGAAACTGGTGACGTCTCCGCCCGCACCTTCACTCAGAGACAAGATATCCAGATCAGGGCGGGCCTTGCGCAATTCAGCAAGCAAATCGGCGAATTCGGCATCAATGAACAATAAGCGGTCGTCAGCGTCTTCAAGGATATAGGCGATTTCCTCGACCGGCAGACGCGTGTTGATGGCGTGGAACACGCCGCCCGCCAGCGGCACGGCCCACATCAGCTGCAAATGCCGAATTCCGTTTGCGGCGAGCGTCGCAACCCGTTGGCCGGGTTCGAGACCACGCGCCTGCAACGCGTTTGCCAAGGCAAGAACATCGTGGGCGAACTGATCATAGCTTTGTTCGACAACCGATCGGTCCGGACCAAAGCACCGTATGCGGCGCCCGGTACCGATGGTACGGCCGCGCTCGAAAAGTCGATAAAGTGTCAGTGGATCGGTCATTCCATTCTTTCCACAATACCCTCAGACCATGCCGAACTTCCGAAGCGTGGCTTGTGCGGCTCCGGTTGCGAGACAACGCTCGAATGACGCCATCGCGCGGTCGTCCATCTCAACCGCATCCCGGTCAATCGGCCCCGCGCACAGCTGTTTGGTTGCCGCAACCGCGTGGGCCGGTAGCGCAGCCAGCCGGGTGGCATAGTCGAGTGCGGCCTTGGCCGCGCTGCCTTCGGCCAGGAAGTCCGCTAACCCGATCCGATATGCGGTTTCACCGGAAAACCCTTCTGCCCCCCAAAGGATATGCCGCGCCGTATAGGCCCCCAGTCGCGCCTGCATCGCGGCAATGCCATAGGCGGCGTTCCAGCCGATGGGAACCTCTGGAAGGGCCCATTTTGCATCCGCGCTGGAAAAAACCACGTCACAGGATGCAGCATAGACCGCGCCACCGCCGATGGCGTACCCGTCGACAGCGGCAATGATCGGTTTCGGGTGACGATTGAAGCTGCGGGCCAGCGCCGCCATTTCGCGTTCGTCTGCGATCATTTCTCCGACGCTCTGACCGGAGAGAGCCTTGAGATCGCTGCCTGCTCCGAAGCCATGCGAATATCCCTGCAAAACAATTGCATTGACACCTTCATCGCGGGCGGCGCGCTCTAGCGCCCCGGCCAGCGCCCGTGTCACTGCAAGATCCATTGAATTGCGCCGCTCGGGCCGATCCAGCGCCAGGGTCAGAACCGCCCCGTGATCGATCTCGCGCAGGCCTTCCGTCATCAGATTTTCACTCCAAACCGGGCATATGAGGCCCTGGCGACCTCGTGCTTGCAGCTTTCATGAAACATCTGGTTGGCCATCAGATCGAGCACCTGGCTGTTTTCACCCGCCGCCGGTGCACAAAGCCGCTTGGTCGCCGTAACGGCGTGTTCCGGCAGTGCCGTGAGCTTGGTCGCGTATTCGTGCGCTGCCTCGGCCGCGCGGCCCTCGGCAAGGAAATCCGCCAATCCCAGACGAACGGCTTCTTCGCCATCGAACGGATCGACGCCCCAGCAGACATGGCGGGTCACATAAGGCCCGCAACGGGCGAGGAATGCCTGGACACCCCAGCCGGGGTTCCAGCCCAACGCCACCTCGGGCAAATGCCAGCGGGCGTTCTTCGCAGTGAAAACCACGTCGCAGGACACCGTGAACACCATGCCGCCGCCCATGGTGAACCCGTCCACCGCCGCGATCACCGGCGTATCCATGAAACAGAACGAGCGGGCCACGGCAGCTTTTTCACGTTCTGCCGCGGAGATCTGGTCGAGGTTGAACGTGGCGAGTTCCTTCAGGTCGCTGCCGGCACAGAAGCCATGTTCCTTGCCGCGCAGGATAATCGCCTTGATCTCCGGGTCGCGGTCCAGTTCCGCCGTGACCTCGGCGATCCTGTGGGCAAGCCCGAGGCTCATGGCGTTGCGGACCTCGGGGCGGTCGATGGACAACGTGGCGACAGCGCCATCACGGGTGATTTCGAGCATGAAGGTTTTCCTTTACGTGAAGAGTTTCGGATCCATCGGGGGGATTTGATCGGGCACGCGCACCGGCGCAAAGCCCATCAAGTCGAGCACCTGGGCTTTCGGGTCGATCCCCGGGGCAACTTCGAGAAGTTCCAGACCGTCCGGCGTCACCGCAAAGACGGCACGTTCGGTGACAAAATGGGCGGTCTGACCACGCTCACGCACACCGGTCAGCAGCGGGTAGGTGATCTGTTCGACACTTGAGACGAATTTCGAAACCTTGCCTTCCTGCAGGATCGTCAGCTTGCCCCCTGTGGCGTCGACCTTCAGCCCGCCGGTGGTGAAGGTGCCGTTGAAGATCAGGTTGGTGGCGTTGTGTGCGATGTCGATGAACCCGCCCGATCCGGGATTGGCGCTCCCGAATTTCGAGACGTTGATATTGCCCTCAGCATCAAACTGGGCAAAGGCCAGCGCGCAGGTTTTGCACAGGCCCGCATGGATCGCATCAAACTGGGTTACGCCATCAAGCAGGGCATCGGGGTTGTAATTGGCCGAGAACTGCCAGCCCGAGGTGACGATGCCTCCGTATGAGCCGTGCTCGGTGGTGGAGGGGTAGTCATAGATGCCATCGCCATCGAACCGGCCTTCGGTGGCAAAGATCGTCGGGATCGAGGACGAGGCGCCGAACCCGTAGATCGTCAGTTCATTTTTATTGATCATGCTGGCAGAACGGCGGGCAATCACCGTCGGCGCACCGGGTTTCAGCGGTTGCAGCTCGCGCGGGTCCATCCGCGTCTGGCCCAGGAACCGGGCGTCGTCCTGAATGCCGGTGACCAGTTGCTGGTCAGGATCGACCACCACTTGATCGACCAGGACCCCGGGCACCTTGACCATATGCGCATGGCGCTCGCCGGGTTCATAGGTGCGCTTGACCTGGGCAATCACCTTGCCGCCGCAGGCCTTGACCGCCAGCGCGATCGCCAGGTTGGACGACACCAGGGGATCGTCCTCAAAACACAGGTTGCCGTGTTTGTCGGCCGACGTTGCCCGGATGATGCCGTAATCGAGATGCTGGCTCGGAAAGAAAAGGTGCGGCTTGCCGCGGAAATCGATCTTTTCGACAATGTCTTCGGTGGTACGCGGTGTGACCTTGCCGCCATCCAGATCGGGGTCGACAAAGGTGCCGATGCCGACCTCGGTCAGATATCCGGGGCTGCGCCGCGCAATCTCGCGCAGCCAATGCATCATGACGCCGATATGAAAGGTGTAGGCCTCGATCTTGTTGGCCCGGACCTGCCCCATCGACCGGGGGCGTTCGCCGGTCTTCGGATCGGGCGGGTTGATGAACGACCCGGTGATCAACCGCTTGGTCATGCCGTCGTGCATCAGGTTATCAATGCCCTTGATCGCGCCGTTGTCGCCCCCGAAGCAGGGGACATAAAGCGTCAGATCGCCCGGCGCACCGGTATCAAGGTAACGCTGCCCCAAGCTGCGCAGCAGCTTTTCCGGGACGATCCAGCCGATGACGCCAACGATGGCCAGCATGGCACCGGACGGAATGTCGGCAACGGCGGTTTCGAATTCGGTGATCTTACTCATGGGATCCTCACATCAACACGGATGGCAGCCAGAGGGCGATTTGCGGAAAGGCGATCAGCAGTCCGATGGCCAGCGCCTGCAGGAAGATGAACGGCCAGAATGAGCTGTAGATGTCGCCCATCGTGATGTCGTCGGGTGCGACACCTTTCAGGTAGAATGCGGCCGGGCCGAAGGGCGGCGTCAGATAGGACATCTGCATGTTCATGGTGAACAGAACGCCGAACCAGATCGGGTCATAGCCGAAGCCGATGATGATCGGCACGAAGATAGGCATGGTCAGAAGCAGGATGCCGATCCAGTCCATGAACATGCCAAGCACAAAGAGGATCAGCATCATCACGATCAGGATCGCCAGCGGCGACCAGTCGAGCCCGTTGATGGCCGAGGTGACATAGGCCGCACCGCCGAAGAAATTGTAGACGCCGATGAGGGCGGTTGCGCCGAACACGATCCACATGATCATGCCACAGATGCGCAGGGTCTGATTGCAGACGTCCCGGATGAGACCGAGCGAGAAGGTGCCCTTGACCGCGGCCGAGATCAGCGCGCCGATGACACCCATGGCGGCGGCTTCGATAAAGGACGTGATGCCGGTATAGATACAGGTCAGCACCCAGGCGGCCACGGCGACAGGCAAGATGGCACCACGCATAACCGCCATCTTCTCGGCGCGTGGCATGTCGCGTTCTTCAGGCGGAAGCGGCGGCGCCTTGTCCGGCCAGATCGTCGCCGTCACCATGACATAGACCACATATAGGCCGGCCAGCATCAAGCCGGGCAGTAGCACGGCAAGGAACAGCTCACCCACACCAGTATCCGTGGTCAGCCCATAAACGATCAGCACGATCGACGGCGGGATCATCGTACCGAGGGACCCCCCGGCACAAACAACGCCCACGGCCAATTTCTTGTCGTATCCGCGTTTCAGCATTTCCGGCAGGGCGATCAGGCCCAAGAGGACGATCTCGCCGCCGATGATGCCGGACATTGCGGCCAGCAGAACCGAAACCGCCAGTGTCTGAACCGCCAGTCCGCCGCGTATCTTGCCGCCCAGCATCGACATGGCACGAAACAGATCGTTGGTGACCCCTGATTTCTCCAGAACCAGCCCCATCATCACGAAGAGCGGCACCGCCACGAAGGAAAAATCCGCCATCAGATCGTAGATGCGGGTGGCGATGAGGCTGAGACCCGTCGGGCCGAACTCCATCAGGATCAGGGCTGCGGCCATGATCCCCGTGGAAAAGGCCAGCGGCACGCCCGCGAACAATAAAAACAGGATGCCGATGACAAGGATCAGCGTGATCAGTCCGATACCCATGATCCTATGCCACCAGGCGTTTCATCGAACGGAAGATTTGCGTCACGGCGATCACGCACATGATGCCCGCGCTGACCAGCAACACGGATTTCAGGATCATCGGCAAGGGCGAGTCCCAACTGGTTCCGGTTGTTTCATTGAGTTTGATCGACAGGCGTGCATTGACCCATGCGCCATAGCCCACCAATGCCAGATAGGCTGCGGCAACGATGGCCGCCAGCAAGTCCAGCCACCGCTGCACCCGCTCAGGCACGTTGTCGTAGATCGCGGTAATCCTGATATGGCTGCCTTCGTAAAGCACAACGATGCCGCCAATCGCGAAACAGCCCCCAACCAGCATGACGACCATGTCCTGCACCCAAATCCGCGGTGCATTAAAGCCGTAACGCATCACCACCTCAAAGCCGATGATGGCGACGCAGATGGCAAAGCCATAGCTGGCAATCTCGACCGGTTTCAGCACCCAGGGGAGAGACGGGCTGCGCGCATCGGGCTCTGGCAGTTCCATGGTGGTCCTCGAAGAAAAAAGCCGGGCCGATCACGGCCCGGCAGTTGGAAGAGATCAGTCGATCTGACCGATGGATTTCAGCCAGGCGATCTGGCTTTCGTAGACTTCCTGGGCGTGGGGGCTTTTTGCCGCCGTTGCTGCCCAGATTTCCTGTGCAGCCGCGCGGAACTTGGCGCGTTCTTCCGGCGCCCAGTCGATCAGGGTGATGCCCTTTTCTTCGGCCGCCGCCAGCACCTCGGCGTCTGCCTTTTCGAAAGTCTGAAGCATATCAAGCGCCAACGTCCGCACACCAAGTTCTAGAAGGGTCTGGGTTTTGGCATCCAGGCTGTTCCAGGTTTCGAGATTCATCGATACGTCGCCCATCGGGATCGAGTGGATGCCCGGATAGATCGCGTAGGGTGCGACATTATGCAGGCCCGCGCCGTCGTTGATCGAAATCGTCGACCAGTCCGTGGCCGAGATCACACCCTTTTCGAGCGAGGTGTAAACCTCGGAACCGTGCACCGAAACGGGCGCCGCTCCGATTGCCCGGAAAAGATCGGAAGACGGCCCCTCAGGCATTCGTATCTTCACGCCTTCAAATTCGGCAACCGTACGGATCGGTTCCTTCATGGGGATGGATTCCACGCCCCACGGCACCGGCCCGATAAAGTATAGCCCATGCTCGGCATAGATATTGCGGGCCAGTTCAAGGCCACCGCCCTGATAGTACCAGGTGAGAAACTGATAGACGTTGGAATAGCCCGCGTTCATTTCGCACAGCAGGCCGAAGGCCGCGTCGACACCGGCATAGTAGCATGGCGTGCTCTTTTGCATATCGAGAATGCCCGAGCCTACGGCCTGCAGCGTCTGGTTGTGGGCGACAATGGCCTTGTTGGGAAGGACAGTGATGTTGATGTCCCCGCCCGAGGCCGCAGTCATGTTAGCCGCGAATTGTTCAATGACGAGTTGAGGCGCAGATCCGCCGCCCCAGAATGACTGGAGTTTCCAGTCGTAGCTGTCCGACAGCGACGCTGTCGCCGACAGAGCCAGCGCTGCAGCACCAGCCATCAGGGATTTTGCAAAATTCATGGGTTTCCTCCTAGGGTTGGACATTGATTGCTTTTGGAAAGTCCGCAAAATCAGTCCAGTGCGGCCCCTTCGCGGTTCAGGATGTCGCGAACGTCTTCGCCTCGGATGTTGCGCAGGGCGACGCCGTCACGCAGCGCGATGTCCGCTGCCACAGCCGCCGCGTGGCCATAACCAAAGCATTGTGCAGTGACCCTGGCAGAGGCCAAGGCCTCGTGTTCAGCGGAAAGACAGCGCCCGGCGACGATGATGTTCTCGCCAATCTCGGGAATGAGCGTGCCGAAAGGAATTTCGTAATAGTCGTCCAGCAGCCATTCGACCTTGGGCTTCTGGCCGGAATGCAACTCGATCGGCCAGGGGCAGCGCACGACACCATCGGCATGTTTGTGGCGCCCCACCACGTCCTGGTTGGTCAGACGTTTGACCCCGACAATCGAGCGGGTCTGGCGAATACCGACCTCGACCCCGGTATCGACGACATAGCTGTCAGCACAGCCCGGCACCTTGTCCTTTAGGAACCGCGCATATTCCCGAACCTGATGGCGGGCGACGATTTCTGCTTCTGTGTGATCAACCGGGTTGGTCACATCCAGATCGCGCCCGTCACGGCCCAGGATGCGGGTGGCGTTGACCATGAGCTCGTTCGGGCGCGAGGTCGGAAAGATCCAGATCTTCTTGCGCGGAAGATGGTAATTGCCGCTGTTCTCGGCCTCGATCAACGCCTCGACGACGTGTGCCGGGCTGATCGTGTTATCGCCCCAGTACTCCAGGTAAGCGCCCACATCGACATTGCCCAACCGGAAGATCATCGTCGGGTTCTGGATGGTGCCGTCCTGCCCCTTGGTGGTCGCCCAGCCGGCGCGGTGCACGACATCGGCGTCGCCACTGGCATCAACAACCAGCTTGGCTTCAATCCTGGCCAGGCCGGATTTCGTGTCAACTATCACGCCACGCACGGCAGCCCCATCTCGCAGCACGCCCACGACGCGGGAATGGTAGAGAATGTTCACGCCTGCATCGGACAAAAAGTCGTCCGCGTTTTCGCGCCACATGTGCGGGTCATGCGTGACCGTCCAGGTCTTGCCATAGCGCTGCGGTTCCGTAAGACCGCCACGCGCGATCAACCGCTTGCGGAACTCGTCGGCAAAACCGAACACGACTTGCTCGGCACGATTGGCGTTCCGATCGCTGGACATGTAGAGACCGCAAATCGTGCCCGACATACCGGCAACCGCTCCACCGCCGCAGAAACCGTAGCGCTCGATCATGAGAACCTGATGCCCTTTTCGGGCGATGTTCGTTGCTGCCGAGACACCCGCAGCGCCACCACCGGCAACGATCACGTCAAACTGGCCCAGGCTTGGGATCGCTGCTTCGTTAAGCACTCCTTGAATCGCGTAATCGTCGGAAAGCATGGCGTCGCCCTGTTCGAATTATTGATACCTCATCTGATATATCATTAGATATAGTTCGGTCAATGAATCTGGCAGCGCTCCTAATTACCAGCGCAAGGCAGTCTCTATGGGTTTGAAAACATGAAGAATAATCGAACAAGGAACTTCTGTAAGGAACGACCCTTCAGCACATTTCCAGGCTCACGGTTTCTGCTTTCAGATGCCAACGCCGGAAAGTGGCCAGTTGATTCCCTCGGTTCCAGGACGGATGTCCTTGGCGTTCGGAACTATCCTTTGCGATAGAACACACTGTGAAACTTCAGACAGATTGAGATTGCGCAACGAGATATCGAATGGCCGCTGCGGGGACGTTGCGACGGTGTGTCGGCGACAAAGGAGAGGACCTTCCTTGTGCCATTTCTCTTGAAGCGAAATACCGCAATGCAAAGCAAACCAGACACTGCAGTCAATTAACTAGATGCTCGCTCAGTCCGCGACTCGTTCCTTGCCTGAAGAAGTCTCGCTGCGCCTGGCACGAATGGCCGCTCTTCTCGCTGCATTGTCGTACTAAAGATGATGCGCGCGCGGCAAAATCTGTGCTGCGAGCGCGCGCAGCGAGAAAATCAAATTCACAGGATGGGCTCACACTTCGGTTTTGCCGCCCATGCGCGAACTACGGCTCCTGACTTGCCTATGACCACGCATTGAGCAACATGATACAAGATCAAAGACTTGGCCCGATCCCCCGGATGACCGGTCTCGATCAGCCTGTTGCACCGGCATTGCCACGCGGGCGTTAGGCGGTTCTGAGCCCTATTTGACCTTACATAGTCCACATCTATATTGTTGCTTATCTGACGCCGATGCCAGATCCAGGAAAAAACTAGACGAGACCGATGCATGAAAATTGGCGAATTGGTACAAGCAACTGGTCTAACCGAGCGAATGCTGCGCCACTACGAGCAGCTTGGGATCATTACGCCTGGCAGATCTGAAGGCGGTACGCGTCAATATGATGAAGAGGACCTCGCGGTTGCACAGCTCATGCGACAGTTGCGTGCGCTCGATATTCCGTTGGAAACCGTCGCGGAGATCGCGCAGGAACGATCAAAGCATTCAACCGGGAATTCTTCTTGTCTCTCCGTTGGCGCCTTGCTCGAAGACCTGGCTGAGCAGTTGAGCCGAAAGGCCGAGCGGGCACTTTCACTCCGGCGGACAATAATGGATGCCGAGAAATCAGTTCAGGAGTGCAAGGGCTGTGAGAATGTCCCTAGCTCCAAGACCTGCCCGGACTGTCCCATGAACCGCATGGCAGAAGAAAACCCAGTGGCCGCCTTGATCTGGGATTAGGTTTAGAGGCGGAAGACCTGTCCAACGATCGGCCAAAACACATCGAATTCGGCGTCGTCGGAGAAAGGCATCTCGTCGTAGTCAGGTTCCTCAAGCGAAACTCCTGCTCGCAGTGCATTCTGCACTGCGCTCCATTTTGCAAACTCTGCTTCAAGGGCAGGTAAAGTCATCTGGCGCCGCATCATTGCAGCAGGCACCTCGATCACGGTGCCCGGAAGCGACAACCCCTCATATCCTGAAATCACCCATTCGCGCGCGCATTCCCAATGGGGGCCAATGACTTCGAAAAGAGTTTGGTATGCAGCCCGTACACGCGGAGGCAGTGAAATCTCGCCCCACGCCAATGCTGCGAAAACGCCACCCGTTCGCACAACTCGTTGAGCTTCGGCAAGATGTGCCGAAAGATCAAAGTGGTGTAGCGCCTGCATGGAAAACAGCAAATCGACACTCTGCTCTCTCACCGGAAGCTTCTCGGCAGCTGCCTTAACAACCTTGACCGGCGTCTGTTGCAATCGGGGTGGCGCCACGTCCGTCGCCACCACAGTGGTAAAGTAGGGTTTTAGGAATGCCGACAGCTCTCCAAGACCTGCGCCACATTCGACGCAGGCCCCGTTCTTTTCGGGGAGGGTCGCCAACCATTGCATCAATCCACGTGGATCAAGCCGCTTGGCGCCCTTCATGGGCTCAATGCACCGTACTGACGAATTTCTCAAACTCGCCAGCGTGCATTTCATGGCTGAGCTCCGGCTTGGGGAACTGCCCACTCGTGGCTGCTTCGAAATAGGCTGAGTAGGCTCTTTGCATTTCGCCCCAGACGTCACCGAACACTTCGCGTTTGGGGGGAATGGGAAAGACCGAACACCCGATGATGTCGCTGGATACATGAAAAATTCCATGCGCGTGTGGACCGGAGCCAAGGCTGGCCACTGCAACGGGCAAGTTTTCGTAGCACCATTTCGTCAGCTCAACCGACGTGTGCTCGAAGAGAGCCGCGAAAATACCCGCATCAATCGATGCCTTGACCAGTTCGACAATGGCCGATGCCTCTTCTGCGGTGCGTCCGGCCGGCGCATGGCCCGAGTTCATCACCGCACGTTCGCCCTGAACTCCAAAATGCCCCACGACGGGAATACCGGCATCGACGATGGCTTTGATATGACCAACGGTGCCAAGCGAGGGTTCGATATGCACGCCATCGGCGCCTAACTTGACGACCTTTGCGGCATTGCGAACCGATTCCTCAACCGAGATGCAGGCCGTCGTGTTTGGCATGTTGCAGATGATGAACGGCGACGATGCTCCACGCAGCACACCTTCGAGCATGTAGAGCTGTTCCTCGAAATCCACGGTGGCCATGGATTTGTGACCCATCATGCCCATCGGGCCGGGGCTGCCACAGCAGAGCAGATCCATGCCTAATTCCTCGGCCATAATCGCGCTGGGGGTGTCATGGCACTCCATGCCAACGATGCGCTCGCCCTTTTGTACCTTTTCGGCAAGGTGCTTGAGCCGAGTCTTTCTGCGTTTTGTCATAAATTCCTCCCATCCGGTTGAGTTTTGTTGGATGAGATCCACTATCTGACATATATGTAAGATTCGCAAACCTTTTCGAACTACCACCTGGTCCCGTGTCTTGGTTTTCGTACAGAGAATTTTGCTGCGCTCTGATCGAATGGCCAGTTTTCTCGCCGCGTTGCGGCAGCCGAAAATTCAGCTACCGCAGAAACCCCCCGCGCTGCGAGCGCGTGCAGCATGAAAACACAATGGCCGGGTTGGGCTCGTTCCAGTCGTTCGCTGCACTTCGCTCGAACGTCGGCTCTTGGAATTTTGGGCAGCTAGATCGTTATGCCGCTTAGATCGGGCTCGGTATCGCTTCCCTGTTCGTTCCATCAAATTCACTGTTATCGGAGCGGAAATTCCCTGTTAATGGACTTAGGGAAATCACGCCTAAGCCACTGTTTTCTTACTGGAAATCAAGGAGACGAGCTCAAATCTTCGCAGGATTGGCACTTTTTCCCTGTATTTTCCCTGTTAACAGGGAAAATACAGCCGAGACTGGTTGGCTCAGGACTGGGTGCACAGCCACTTTCTCTGAAAGACCCGCAAAACAAGGGGAAATCCTCCCCTTTCTCCGGCTGTGTATCTCAGTCGTCCGACAGATGAGATACAAGGTGGGATACACTCTTCCCGTTCAGGGATCTGGTAGACCGTTCCTTTGTCATATCCTGATCGCTCAACGGTTTGTCACATCCTGCACATCATCGAAATCGCCGCGCGCGCAGAATGTGGCTGCCAGCCAAAGGCGTTCTGAATCTGCGCAGTTGTGGCGCCGGTCTTGCGGGACAGCAGTCTCTGTAATTGTTGCTGACCCCCGGGGCTGTTCCGGGCCAATTTGCCAGGTCACGTTTTAGTTTTTGTTCCGGATGCAATTGCCATCGTTATCATCCTCATCTTTGGGCAAAGTGAAGGTTGGGCGACCTCACAGGTGTCCTGCCGAGTTCCTGTTTTTACCTCAGAACAAACGCCCCGCACGTGTTTGCGGATGGCTTCGGCCGTGCTTTGTGGGCATCTGACTCGTTGCTGGATTCCCGACGCGCTCCTGACCGATGCCCGCATAAAGCGCCAAGGGGGAAAACCGCGTTGGTTTGACGAACCAGAAAACCGCAAACCTGAAAGTCGGCACATGGCCGAACAAAAAAGGACGGCCCCCGAAGGGACCGCCCGTCACGCGGCAGGAGGAGGAGAGTTATTCCGCCGCGATAGCCTCGATCTTTTCGACCCGGATCGCCGAGAACTTGAACTCGGGGATCTTGCCATAGGGGTCGATGGCCGGGTTGGTCAGGATGTTCGCCGCCGCCTCGACATAGGCGAAGGGGATGAACACCATGTCCTCGGCAATGGCCCGGTCGGCGCGCACCATGATCTCGATGGATCCGCGCCGGGTGGTCAGGCGCACCATCTCGCCCGGCTCGATCCCCATCAGCTTGAGCGTACGCGGGTTCATCGAACAGTTGGCCTCGGGCTCGACCGCGTCCAGCACCAGCGACCGGCGGGTCATCGACCCGGTGTGCCAATGTTCCAGCTGGCGCCCCGTCGTGGCGATCATCGGATAATCCGCGTCCGGCGCCTCGTCGGGCGGGATCACACTGGCGGGTGTGAACCGGGCGCGGCCCTCGGGGCGCGGGAAGCCGTCGCCGAACACGATCGCCTGACCCGGATCGGTCTCGCTGAGCGACGGATAGGTGATGGTTTCGGTCTTCAGTCGCTCCCAAGTGATGTTGTTGAGCGACTTCATCGTCAGCTTCATCTCGTCGAACACCTGCGACACGTCGGTGTAATCCCAGTTCAACCCGATGCGCTGCGCCAGTTCGACGGTGATTTTCCAGTCCTCGCGCGCCTCGCCCGGCGGCGGCACGGCGGGGCGCACCCGCTGCACCTGACGGTTGGTGTTCGACACCGTGCCATTCTTTTCGTAAAGCGCCGAGGCGGGCAGGATGATGTCGGCATAGTTCGCCGTCTCGGTCAGAAAGATATCCTGCACGATCATCAGGTCCAGCTTGGCCAGCGCCTCGCGCGCGTGGCCCGCGTCGGGGTCGGACATGGCGGGGTTTTCACCCTGAATGTACATGCCCCGGATCTTGCCCGCATAAGCGTGATCGATGATCTCGGTCACGGTCAGGCCTTTCTCGTTCGAGAAGTCCTCCGAGTTCCACACGCTGTTGAACCTGGCGCGGATGCCGTCATCGGTCACCGACTGATAATCCGGCAGGAACATCGGGATCAGGCCCGCATCGGATGCGCCCTGTACATTGTTCTGACCCCGCAGCGGGTGCAGACCGGCGCCCGGCTTGCCCACGTTGCCGGTCATCAGCGCAAGGCTGATCAGGCAGCGCGAATTGTCGGTGCCGTGGATATGCTGGCTGACGCCCATGCCCCAAAAAATCAGACCGGCCTTGGCGCCTGCAAAGATGCGCGCGACGCGGCGCAGCTGATCGGGCTCGATGCCGCAAATCTCGGACATCTTCTCGGGGGTGAAGGCGCGCAGATGTTCCTTCTCGGCCTCCCAGTTCTCGGTCCAGCGGTGGATGTACTGGCTGTCGTACAGCTCTTCCTCGACGATCACGTTCATGATCGCGTTCAGCATCGAGACGTCGGCACCGGGGCGGAACTGCAGCATCTCGGTGGCAAACTTGCGCATGCCGACGCCGCGCGGGTCCATCACGATCAGCTTGCCGCCACGCTTGGCGAACTGCTTGAAATAGGTCGCCGCGACGGGGTGGTTCTCGATCGGGTTCGAGCCGATGATGATCGCCACATCGGCGTTCTCGATCTCGTTGAAGGTCGCGGTCACCGCGCCCGAGCCCACATTCTCGATCAGGGCCGCCACAGACGACGCATGGCACAGACGGGTGCAGTGGTCGACGTTGTTGTGGCGGAAGCCCTGACGGATGAATTTCTGGAACAGATACGCCTCTTCGTTGGTGCATTTGGCCGAGCCGAAACCGGCAACCGAACGTGGGTCTTCGGCGCGCAGGGCCATCAGCCTGGTGGCTGCCAGATCCATCGCCTCTTCCCACGTCGCTTCGCGGAAATGGGTCGACAGGTCGCCCGGATCGACATTCAGCCCCTTGGCGGGCGCATCCTCGCGTCGGATCAGCGGCTTGGTCAGACGGTGCGGGTGGTGGATGTAGTCAAAGCCAAAGCGACCCTTGACGCACAGGCGGCCCTCGTTTGCGGGACCGTTGATGCCCTCGACATATTTGACCTTGCCGTCCTTGACCTTCAGCGACACCTTGCAGCCCACACCGCAGAACGGGCAGACGCTTTCGGTCTCGGAATCGTAATCCTTGCTGTCGCCGCGCTGCTGGTCATCCAGCACGGTGGCGGGCATCAGCGCGCCGGTCGGGCAGGCCTGAACGCATTCGCCACAAGCAACACAGGTCGACGCACCCATCGGGTCGTTCTGGTCGAACACCACCTGCGCCGTATGGCCGCGACCGGCCATGCCGATCACGTCGTTGACCTGCACTTCGCGGCAGGCGCGGACGCAGAGGTTGCAGTTGATGCAGGCGTCCAGATTGACACGCATCGCGACGTGGCTGTCATCCAGCAGCGGGATTTTCTCGGCCTCTTTCGCAGGAAAGCGGCTGCCCGAGACCTCGTTCAGCCTGGCCATATCCCAAAAATGGCTGGATACGTCATGCGGCTGCTCGGGCTGGTCGGCAACCAACAGTTCCATAACCATGGCGCGCGATTTCTCGGCGCGGTCACTGTCGGTCTTCACAATCATACCGTCCGCCGCAGGCCGGATGCACGAAGCAACCAGCGTGCGCTCGCCCTCCACCTCGACCATGCAGGCGCGGCAGTTGCCATCGGGCCGATATCCCGGTGCAGGCTTGTGGCACAGGTGCGGAATCACCAGGCCCCGGCCATTGGCCGCTTCCCAGATCGTGGTGCCCTCGGGCACGGTGACGTCATCGCCGTTCAGGCTGAAGGTGACGGTCTTGGTTGGGCTTGCGTCAAGCATGGCTCTGTCTCCCCTCAGATTTCGTCGGCAAAATGTTTCATGACCAGACGGATCGGGTTCGGGGCCGCCTGCCCCAGACCGCAGATCGAGGCATCGGCCATCACCTGACACAGGTCCTCCAGCAGATCCTGATCCCACTTGTCGGCCTTCATCAGCTTGACCGCCTTTTCACAGCCCGCCCGGCAGGGCGTGCACTGGCCACAGCTTTCATCCTCGAAGAACCGCAGCATGTTCAGCGCCGCATCCCGCGCGGTGTCCTGATCGGACAGAACCACCACGGCGGCAGACCCGATAAAGGTGCCAAGCGGCTGCAGCGTGTCAAAGTCGAGCGGGACGTCGTCAATGCTTGCAGGCAACAGACCCGACGACGGCCCGCCCGGCTGATACGCCTTGAACACATGGCCCTCGGCCATGCCCCCGGCGGCATCAATCACGTCCAGAATGGTCGACCCTGCAGGCAGCAGGTATACACCCGGCTTCGCCACCCGGCCCGAGACCGAATAGCTGCGCAGCCCTTTGCGGCCATTCTTTTCAACCGAGTTCAGGATCTGCGGCCCCTCGCGGCAGATCTTCGACACCCAATAAAGCGTCTCGACATTGTGAACCAGTGTCGGACGGTCAAAGACCCCGACCTGCGCCACGAATGGCGGGCGGTGACGCGGCAGGCCCTTCTTGCCCTCGATCGACTCGATCATCGCGGATTCTTCGCCGCAGATATAAGCGCCAGCGCCCCGGCGCAGATCGATGTAACCCTTGGCGACGATCCCGGCCTGTTCCAGCGCGGCAATCTCTTTTGCCAGAATCTCCAGTACCGCCGGATATTCGTCGCGCATGTAGATAAAGCAGGTCTTGGCCTCGACTGCCCAGGCGGCGATCAGCATCCCTTCCAGAAAGACATGCGGCGTGCGCTCAAGATAGTAGCGGTCCTTGAACGTACCCGGCTCGCCCTCGTCCCCGTTCACGGCCAGATAGCGCGGCCCTTCGTTCATGCGAACAAAGCCCCATTTCTTGCCAGACGGAAAACCAGCGCCGCCCAGACCACGCAGGCCCGAGGCCAGAACCGTTTCCTGTACCTCTTCCCAGTTGCCGCCGTCGCGCAGCTCTTTCAGCTTGGCGTAACCGCCGTTTACCTCATAGGTGGCATAATTCTCGTATTCGGGCAGATGTGCATGGGTGTCACCTGCGGCAATCGCGGCCTGCACCTTTTCGGGGGTCGCGTGATCGATATGGTTGTGGCCGATCTCCAGCACCGGCGCGGTGTCGCAACGCCCCATGCATGGCGCGCGCAGCACACGCACTTGTGACCGGTCCAACCCGTCCTCCAGCGCCTTCTGCAACTGCTGGGCGCCAGCCATCTCGCAGGACAGGGAATCGCACACCCGGATGGTCAGCGCGGGCGGCGGCGTCTCACCTTCCTTGACCACGTCGAAATGGGCATAGAAGGTCGCGGTCTCATAGATCTCGGCCTGACCGATCCGCATTTCCACCGCCAGCGCGGCGATATGATCGGAACTGATGTGGCCGTGGGCATCCTGAATTAAGTGAAGGAATTCAATAAGCAGGTCGCGGCGGCGCGGGCGGTCGCCCAGCAGGCGCGCAATCTCGGCCTGTGCCTCATCCGTGAACTGACGGCCCTTGGGCGTGCGCCGCCCCTTGCCTTTACCTGACTTCCAGACGCCCTTTGGCGCGCCTGCTGGCTTGGTATCCAATGGTGCCATGATGCCCTCCGACTGACGCCCCGGTCTCTCATCAGCTCATCATATCGTCAAATCGCAAATCTCAATCGCACGATAACGACAATTTATCACCGTAAAGAGGTTACCACCCGCCGCAGCGCCGCCACCGTCGGCAGTTCCGGATCGCGTTCCAGCGTTGCCAGACAGATCGGTTTCGACACCTCGGGTTCGACCAGCGGCAGCACCTTTGTGCCCTCCGGGTCGCCCAGCGCCCGGATCAGCACGCGCGGTACCACCGCCGCCGCCAGCCCCTCGCGCGCCATGACCATGGCGGCGGTAAAGCCGCTGGTCTCGGCCACCACGCGCGGATGCAGGCCCAGCTCGGCAAAAATCCGGTCGAGGATGCGACGGTTCTGCATCTGTGGCTCCAGCAGGCACAGCGGAAACTCGGCCACCCGCGCCCACGGGATCGGCCCGGTTTCGTCGGTCATATGCGCTGGCACCAACAGCACATAGCTTTCCTCGTAAAGCGGCTGCACATGGCGCAGATCGGTGCCGATGCTGTCGCCATAGGTGATGCCCGCATCGATTGTCCCCTCGTCCAGCCCCTGCTGGATCGCGGTCGAGGACATCGAGTCGATCCGCGCCACGATCTTTGGATGCGCCTGATGCAGCCGCCGCACCAGCCGACCGGTAAAGGCCAGCGCCGTCGGGATAACGCCCAGAATCAACGAACCGGAAATCTCGCCCCGGATCGACGCAACCTCCTGTTCCAGCGCCTTGGTGTCGCCCAGAATGCGCCGCGCCCGGCGCACGATCATCTCACCCTCGTCGGTCAGACCCTGAAACCGGTTGGCCCGGCGCACGATGGTGATGCCCAGCCGCTCCTCCAGATTACGGATGCGCATCGAGAACGCGGGCTGAGAGATCCCGCATTCCTCGGCCGCCTTGGCAAAATGGCGATGCCGCGCAAGGGCACTCAGCAGTTGCAGGTCTCGCAATTCGATCATGAGCGGTCCTTGGTCCAAAGTGCGGGTACATCAACATACCGCCCGACGCACCAAGTGTAAGCCCTCGCAGTGGCTCCGGCAGAACACGATACCTGTCCGAGGCCTAACAAATCGACAGGATGAATTCCCAAAGAAACGCGGCTTTGGCCAGCACCGAAAAATGATAGTCGGCAATACGCAGGACAATGAGCCCGAGCATGCCCCACATTGCAATCATAAGGCCCAGCAAAAGGGGGTCGCGTTGTTGCGAGACAAAGATCAGGCGCAACTCCCGTTCCCGCCGATACAGGTCTTCGACATCCGCCAGCTGACGTGCCATCAACATCTTTTGCGATCCCTTGCCATAAGACACTGCTGCGATCAGGGACAAAGGCAGGAACGTCGACCGCGTCGGTAAAATCTTACTCAGGAACCATTGCCAGACAGTTTTGATACCGCCTGTCAGAACTGTGGTCGAAACACCCGAACCTTCGGTTTGTGCTTTTATTCTTTGGGGGCGGGCACAAGGCAGACTGATTGCCGACATTGCGCCGTCCCGATATCGTTTCGCTATCATATACGTGAAATCCGGACAATTCAGGGCACGGGCATCTGCGAAGTTCCGCCGACTCTAACACGGAAACCCGGCGTTGCTATCATGCGCAGTCTGGCTGAGCGGCCCATGAGAACACCAAGCCCTACCAACCAATGTTTCTGAAAAACCTCCAAGTCCCGGCATATTCGGCCGCGCCGACCCAAATCGCTGAGAAATGGCAAAAAATGCCCGAAAATGATAGGATGGCCGCAATCGAGGGGGTAATCGATGACGCGCAGGTGTTTTCTTTCGGCAATAACGGTCCTGACCCTGTTCCTGTCTTCTGCCTGGGCCAACAACACCGCCAACAAGACCGATCCGGATGCCGATCTTCTGTTGCAATACAGGACCATCGTCAAACTCGAACACGACTCGCGCCACCTGTACCACCTGCAATCCCAGGCGCTCATTGCGGTGCATGGCGGCTGGGTCACACCCGTGACCAAGGAAGGATCGGAACTGGATTCGCTGTCCGGCGTTCCCAGACAAATCGTTCAGGCCGATCTGAACCAGTTGAAGGCCCGCATCCGGCGCGGTGAGTTTTCACCGGAATTCGCCTCCCAACTCCAGCCCATCATCCTGGATCTGGAAGAGGCTATAGCGTTGTGCCTGCTGGTCGCCGACCTGCTCAAATCCGGGCAAGACCTGCAGGCAAACGAGGTCTATCGCACCCGATCCCTGCCGCTGTTCGAAAAGATCTGGCGCCAGACCTATACCCTGACGCGCGATACCGAGCGCCGGTTTTAAACCGATGATCCGCCGAGATCCGCCAGCACGGCTTTCCTCGCTAAACGACGAACCGGCCCCCAGATAAGCAGTTCCGCCCCTTCCGCGGACGTCGTATGATCGTACGAAGAAGGGGGAAACAAGGTGACGCGCCGGCTTGCAGCGATCATGATTGCGGATGTGGTGGGGTTTTCCGCCCTGATGGCCTCGGACGAGGCCGGAACGCTTGCCGCGCTCAAGCAGCATCATGCCGACCATTTCGACCCCCACATCACCCGCCGCAACGGTCGCATCGTCAAACTCGTGGGCGACGGATTTCTCGCCGAGTTCACCTCGGTCGTGGACGCGGTGGAATGCGCGCTGGCGATCCAGCAGACCCTGTCGCTCATCGACGACGCGTTCGCCCTGCGCATCGGCATCAACCTCGGCGATGTGATTGTCGATGGCGACGACATCTATGGCGACGGGGTCAATGTTGCGGCCCGGCTGGAAAGCCTGTCGGAACCGGGCAGCATCTGCCTTTCGGGTCCCGCCCACGATATGGTTGTCGGCAAGGTCGACTGCGCCTTCCGCGACCTGGGGCTGAAACAGCTGAAAAACATCGCCAAGCCGGTTCATGTGTTCCAGATCGCCTCCGGATCACCCGCGCCGCACTCATCTGCGCCCGCCACCCCCGAACGCTACTCCATCGCAGTGCTGCCGTTTTCGAACATGAGCGGCGATACCGAACAGGAATATTTTTCGGACGGCATCGCCGAGGACATCATCACCGACCTGTCCAGGATCTCGCGATTGTTCGTCGTCGCCCGCAACTCGACCTTTGCCTACAAGGGCCAGTCGGTGAACGTCCGTCAGATCAGCACCGATCTGGACGCGATGTTCATCCTCGAAGGCAGCGTTCGCAAGTCGGGCAACCGGGTGCGGGTGACGGCCCAGTTGATCGACGGCCAGACCGGCGGCCATTTGTGGGCCGAACGCTATGACCGCGACCTCACCGACGTGTTCGAGGTGCAGGACGAAATCACCCGCAACATCGTCGACGCCCTGAAAATCGTCATCGCCCCGAAAGAGAAAAAGGCCATCGAACGCGTGCCCACGCGCAACCTTCAGGCCTATGACTGCTATCTTCAGGGTCGGCAACTGATGCACAGCATGAGCCGTGACAACCTCGAAAATGCCCGCAAACTGTTCCTCAGGGCGGTAGAGCTGGACCCCGGCTATGCAATCGCGCTGACCGGCCTGTCCGACTGCGACGCGACCTATTACCATTTCTACTCGTCCGAACCCGAGATGCTCGATACCGCCGAAGCCAACAGCCGCCGCGCGCTCGAGGTCGCGCCGGGCATGGCCGAGGCCCACGCTTCACTCGCCTTCGTGTTGATGCTCAAGGACGACACCGCTGGCGCAATCCGCGAATTCAACACCGCGCTTGAAATCGACCCCATGCTGTACGAGGCATTCTGGAACTTCGGCATGTTCCATGTGGTCCACAATGATTTCGAGACCGCGGCAGACCTGTTCCACAAGGCCGCCAGGGTGCGGGGCGACGATCTGCAATCCAAGATGATGCTGATGACCCTGTGGAAGGAACTTGGCCACAGGGACAGAATGCTGACCCTCGCGCACGAGACATTCTCGATCGCCAGCAGGCTGTTCGAATATGACGACCGCAATGTGCACGCCGCCTATATCGGCGCGTTCGCCCTGATCCATCTCGGTGATCGCGACAGGGCGCTGGACTGGCTGCAAAAGGCCGTTGATGTCGCCCCCGCCGATCCGCGCTCGACCTACAACATCGCCTGCGCTTATTCGATGCTCGGGGATCGCGACAACGCCCTCGCGTATCTCAGGAAATCGATCATGGAGGGCCGGCCGATCCGGATGATGAAATGGGCCACCGAAGACCCCGATCTGGCCCCCCTGCGTCAGGACCCCCGGTTCGACGACCTGATGAAGATATGGCGCGCACGGATGAGCCGCCCGCCCGCACAAACGTGACGGGCGGCAGCCCGCACATCATTGACTCGAATCGCAATCCTTCAATATCATTCGTACACAAACAAGAATGGGCATCCGGGGAGGGGCGGCTGTTTGAGGTATCTCGCACCGACTGAACTTAGCGAAGCACTTGATGCCCTGGCCGCTGGCGGGGCCAGAATCGTTGCGGGCGGCACCGATTTCTATCCGTCCAAGCCGCAGGGCGCGTTGCAGACCGACCTTCTCGACATCACCCGCATCGGGGGCCTGCGCGGCATCCGGCGCGAAGATGGCCACTGGCGCATCGGCGCGGCCACACGGTGGAGCGATATCACCCGCTTGCAACTGCCCCCCGCCTTTGCCGGCCTGCAGGCGGCCGCGCGCGAGGTGGGCAGCATCCAGATTCAGAACGCCGGAACCGTCGCGGGCAACCTCTGCAACGCTTCACCTGCCGCCGACGGCGTGCCACCCCTGCTGACGCTCGACGCGCAGGTCGAGATCACCTCGATCCGGGCGACCCGCAGCCTGCCCCTGTCCGACTTCATCACCGGTGTCCGCGCAACCGCGCTCGAACCGGGCGAGATGGTGACGGCGGTGCTGATCCCCGCCCCGCCCGACAACGCCACCGGCAGCTTCGAAAAGCTCGGCGCGCGGCGCTATCTGGTGATCTCGATCACCATGACCGCGGCCCTGATCGCGCTGGATGACGACAACAGGATTGCCGAGGCCCGCATCGCGGTCGGCGCCTGCTCGCCCGTGGCGCAGCGCCTGACCGCGCTGGAACAGGAATTGACCGGCAAGACGATTGCCGAGGTGGATGTGCGCGACGCCCACCTCGCCCCGCTCACCCCGATCGACGACATCCGCGGCAGCGCAGCCTATCGCGCGGATGCGGTGGCCGAACAGATCCTGCGCGCAATTCACAAGGCCGGAGGTTCCGATGGACGGTCGGGTTGATGACGCACTGATCCAGTTCAGGCTGAACGGCGAATCCGTTGCCGTGCGCCCCCGACTGGGGGAACGCCTGTCCGAGACACTGCGCGAACGCCTGTCGGCACGCGACGTCAAGATCGGCTGCAACGCCGGCGATTGCGGGGCCTGCACCGTGCTTGTCGATGGCGAGGCCGTCTGTGCCTGCCTCACGCCCACGCATCAGGCGGCGGGACAAACGGTCGAAACCCTCACCGGCCTGACCCGGAACGAGCCGGTAACCCAGCGCCTTGCCGACAGCTTCCACGCCCACGGCGCGGCGCAGTGCGGTATCTGCACACCCGGCATGCTGGTCTCGGCCACCGCCCTTCTGCGCCGCGACCTGCGACCGGAAGAGAACGAGGTCAAGGATGCGCTCGGCGGCGTCCTGTGCCGCTGCACCGGCTATCGCAAGATCATCGATGCGGTGGTGCAGACCTATCGTGAGCCGATCAGGCGCGAATACCACGACGACCATATCGGCGCGGCCATCCCCCGCCTCGACGGGCTGCCCAAGGTCGCGGGCACCGAAGCCTTCGGCGACGATGTGGCCCCGGCGGGCACGCTCGAACTGTACGTGATCCGCTCGCCCCATCACCGTGATGCCTTCGAATTTGGCGACCTCGACGCCTTTGCCGCCACTCCGGGCATCGCCGCGGTGCTGACGGCGGCGAATGTGCCGGGGCGCAACCTCTTCGGCACCATTCCGGGCTTTGTCGACCAGCCCGTCTTCGCCACCGGCGAGACCCGGTTCCGGGGCGAGGCCGTGGCCGCCATCGTCGGAACACCCGACACCATCGCCGCCTTCGATCCGCGCAGCTTCCCGGTCACGTGGACGGAACTGCCCGCGACCACGGGCATGGCCGAGGCGATGGCCAGGGGCGCCCCCCTGCTGCACCCTGACCGCGCGGGCAATGTCATGACCTCGGGCTTCGTCAGACATGGCGATGCCGAGGCGGCGCTGGCCCGCGCCGATATCGTGGTCCAGGGCCGCTTCCGCTCGGGTTTTGTCGAACACGCCTATATCGAACCCGAGGCCGGGTTTGCCCAGGTCGTGGACGGGCGCGTGCATGTCCACGCCTGCACCCAGGCCCCGGTGATGGATCTCGAAAGCCTTGCCGATATCCTCGCCATGGAGCGCGACCAGATCCGCATCGTTCCCACCGCCACCGGCGGCGGCTTCGGGGCCAAGCTGGATATCTCGGTGCAGCCCTATCTCGCCATCGCCGCCCTCAAGACCGGCCAGCCGGTGCGCCTGACCTATTCCCGCACCGAGTCGATGCAATCGACCACCAAGCGCCACCCCTCGGACATGCGCCTGCGCATCGGCGCCACCAAGGATGGCAAGCTGTGCGGCATGACCTTTGACGGTCTTTTCAACACCGGCGCCTATTCCAGCTGGGGGCCGACCGTCGCCAACCGCGTGCCTGTCCACGCCTCCGGCCCCTACCGGTTCACCGACTACCGGGCCGAGGCCAAGGGCATCCACACCCACTGCGCCCCTTCCGGCGCCTTCCGCGGCTTCGGGGTTCCTCAATCGGCGCTGGCACAGGAAAGCCTGTTCGACGAACTGGCCGACAGGCTGGGCATCGACCGGCTGGAATTCCGCATCTCGAACGCGCTGGAAAACGGCGTACCGACAATCTGCGGTCAGGTCTTCGATCAGGGCGTCGGCATCCGTCCCTGCCTAAAAGCGCTGCGGCCCGCGTGGAAAACCGAACGCGAACAGGCCACCGCCTTCAACGCCGAAAACCGGACCCTCAAACGCGGTGTCGGCATCGCCGCCGGGTGGTACGGCTGCGGCAACACCTCGCTGCCCAACCCCTCGACCATCAAGGGCGGCATCCGCGCCGATGGCACGCTGGTTCTGCATCAGGGCGCGGCCGATATCGGGCAGGGCGCAAACACCGTCATCGCCCAGATCTTCGCCACCGCGCTTGGCCTGCCCACCACGCAGCTGACCCTTATCGGCCCCGACACCGACGTCACGCCCGACGCCGGCAAAACCTCGGCCTCGCGCCAGACCTACGTCACCGGCAAGGCCGCGCAGCTGGCGGGCGAAGCCCTGCGCGCGGAGATCCTGTCGCGCGTCAACGCCAGCCCCGAGGCAGAGCTGACCCTCACCGGCCCGACCCTGCAGATCACCGACGGCGACCGCACCCACGAGATCGATCTCGCCCCCCTGCCTGCCGATGCCCAAGGTTACGTCCTGCGCGCCGAAGAGACCTATGATCCGCCCACCAAACCGCTTGACGAAAACGGCCAGGGCATCCCCTATGCCCAATTCGGCTATGCCGCGCATCTGGTGGTGGTCGAGGTCGACACCCGGATGGGCACCGTCAAACCTCTGCGCTTCACCGCCGCGCATGACGTGGGCCGCGCCATCAACCCGATGATGGTCGAGGGTCAGGTCGAAGGCGGCATCGCACAGGGTTTGGGCATGGCCCTGATGGAAGAATACATTCCCGGCCGCACCGAGAACCTGCACGACTACCTGATCCCCACGATCGGCGACATGCCCCCGGTCGAAACCCTGATCATCGAAGAACCTGACGCGCACGGCCCCTATGGCGCCAAGGGGCTGGGCGAACACGCCCTGATCCCCACCGCGCCCGCAATCCTGAACGCGATCAAGGATGCCTGCGGGGTGCGCCTCTATCAGGGGCCCGCCACGCCATCGCGCCTGCGCGAAGCATTGAAAGACCACGCCAATGGCCACTGAACGCGTCAAACCCGAGAAAATCCGCTGCGACGCCTGCCCGGTACTCTGCTACATCGCCGACGGGCGTTCGGGCGCCTGCGACCGCTATGCCAACCACGGCGGCGAGCTGGTGCGCCTCGACGCGCTGACCGTGATCGAACACACCAACCAGAAACTAGTGCCCTTCATGGAGGGCGGCACCCCCGGCGACTGGGATGGCGACATCCTGCAGGGTCACCGCCCCTTTGTCACCGCCGTGGGCGCGGGCACCACCTATCCCGACTACAAACCCGCCCCTTTCATCGTCAGCCAGCAGGTCGAAGGCGTCGACATGGTCACCGTGGTGACCGAAGGCATCTTCTCCTATTGCGGGGTCAAGGTGAAGATCGACACCGACCGCCATA
Source organism: Ruegeria sp. CI1 (assembly GCF_056536925.1). Classification (NCBI taxonomy): domain Bacteria; kingdom Pseudomonadati; phylum Pseudomonadota; class Alphaproteobacteria; order Rhodobacterales; family Roseobacteraceae; genus Ruegeria; species Ruegeria sp. CI1. The sequence goes on from NZ_JBQFQP010000001.1 coordinate 181,530, forward strand.
TCGGCCACGAACGCGATGAGGTGCGGGTCGACGGCGAACCCATCGGCCATGTGATGACCAGCGAATACGGCTCCAAGATGCTGTCGCTGGGCGGAGTCGAACACCTGACTGGCGGCTCCAAGAAAGAGGGCCGCGTGACCTGCGATGCCCTCCTGAAGCTCTGCAACCGCGAAGCGGTGGAAATGGTCATCGGCGAGCCGGGCCACGAAACCACCGTTGTGGTTCAGGCCGGCAAAGCCCCCATCATCAACGGGGTCGAGGAAAAGCTGATGCGCGTCGGCTGCGGTTCTGCCGCCATCGGCATGTTCGCCAAGCAATGGACGGGCCATGTGGACGAAGTGGTCGTGGTCGACGATCACATCACCGGCGTGCTCAGCGAACATCAGGCAGGCCGGATGCTTGACGTGCCGCACACGGGCATCCGCATCAAGGGCCGCCGCTCGACACCGGGCCGCTATTTCCAGGTGGCCGAGCCCGGCACCGGCTGGGGCGGCACCGACATCACCGACCCGCTGGTGATCCTGGGCGAGTTCAAGCCCGAGGTCGCCTGGCCCGGCCTGCGCCTGCTGATGGTGTCCACCACGGGCGAGCAATATGCCTATTTCGAGCTTGACGACACGCTCACCCCGCAACCGGTGCAAATCCCCGACCGGCTGAAAGCTTCGGCCGACCTGATTGCCGAAAACTGCGAACCCTCTGTCTGTTCGGTTCTGTTCATGGGGGGCGCGGGCGGGTCGCTGCGCGCCGGCGTCACCGAAAACCCGGTGCGCCTGACCAAGTCGGTCAAGGAGGCGCTGGCCTTTGTCACCTGCGGCGGCGCCGAAAGCTATGTCTGGCCCGGTGGCGGCATCACCGTGATGGTCGACGTGCTGGACATGCCGACGCAATCCTTCGGCTATGTGCCGACACCCGCTTTGGTCGCGCCCATCGAGTTCACCATGCGCATCAGCGACTATGCCGCACTTGGCGGGCATATGGGCGAGGTGAAACCGGTCGCTCAGGTCGTCTCCGAAAACGCCCGCGTCCTGCCGCCCGACGAACATCACACCGACCCGACCGACCACAAGCATTTCCGGTGGGCGCGCTGACATGGGGCCGGTTGCCGCCATACTCCCTTGCGGAACCCGGCTGCACCTGCAGCACGGCCCCATCGACCTGATCATCGGCGCGGACGGCGAACGCGTCCGCGCCTTTGATGCCGCCCGCGCCCGGTTCGACACCATTCTTCAGGAACTGGTGGACGAACTGGAAACACTGCGTGCGCCCATGACACCGGACAGGCCCGGACCCTCGGGGCCAACCGCCCGCAGGATGCATTCCGCGACCCTTCCCCACTGCGCCCGTTTTGTCACCCGCATGGCCGCGGTCGCCGGGGCCGTCGCCGACGAAGTACTGGGCGCGATGCTGTCCGCCGCCGACCTGCGGCGCGCCTATGTCAACAATGGCGGCGACATCGCCATACATCTGACCGGAGACGAGCGCTTTTCGATGGCGATGCAGGATCTGCACGGTCGCAACCTTGGCCGCATCACCGTTCACGCGTCTGATGGCATTGGCGGTCTCGCCACCTCGGGCCTCGGCGGGCGCAGCCTTTCCTTCGGCATCGCCGACAGCGTCACCGTCCTCGCCCGCAACGCAGCCTCGGCGGATGTCGCAGCGACCCTCATCGCCAACGCGGTTGACCTGCCCGGTCACCCGGCCATCCGTCGGGTTCCCGCCAGTCAGGTGCAGGACGACAGCGATCTGGGGGACCGTTTGGTAGTGGCAGGCTGCGGCGATTTGAGCGAAAACGAGGTCTGCCAGGCTGTACAAAACGGACAACAGGTGGCTGAAACCATGTACAAAACGGACAAATTGCGCGCCGCACACCTGACCCTGCGCGGTCAGTCCCGTCAGGTGGGCAGTTGCGGATTGGTCTCGGAAACCCGGCAGGAGGTTCTGGAAATTGCATAAAGTTGAATTGCGGAAAACCGTATCCTCATTGGAGGAAATCTATCACGAAGGTGGCCCGGCCTCGGACACACCGCTGCGCCGCGCCTCGGTTCTGGCGATCATCAGGAACCCGTTTGCGGGGCGTTATGTAGCTGATATTCAAGGATTTATGGAAGACCTCAAACCCCTCGGACTGCAAATGGCGCAAAAGCTGATCGACATGCTGGGCGGGCCCGGGAATGTCGAAGGATACGGCAAGGGTTCGCTGATCGGCGAAGGTGGCGAGTTGGAACACGGCGCGCTCTGGCACGCCCCCGGCGGCTATGCAATGCGCCAGCTGCTTGGGAAAGCCAACGCAATCGTCCCTTCTTCCAAGAAAGTCAGTGGGTTAGGCGCAAGACTCGATGTCCCGATCACCCATATCAACGTCGCCTATGTGCGCAGCCATTTCGACAGTATGGAGGTCGGCTGCAACGACGCCCCACGCGCCGACGAGATGGCTTTTGCGCTGGTAATGACAACCGGCCCGCGCATTCATTCCCGCTCAGGCGGGCTGGAAGCCTGGCAGATCAAGGGAGAGGATGGATTGAGATGACAAAAATCCGCAAAATTGCCGTAAATGTCGAAGAAACCCACATTGAATCCGGGCGCGGTATCAATCCACCAACACGCAAGGCTGTCGCCGTCGCGGTGATCGAAAACCCCTTTGCCGGACGTTACGTGGAAGACCTGAGCGAGTTGATCGAAACCGGCGCGGAACTGGGTGAACTGCTGGGCCGCCGCTGTGTCGAGGCGCTGGGGATTGCCCCGCAACAGGCTGAAAGTTATGGAAAATCTGCGATGGTTGGCGAGAATGGCGAGCTGGAACATGCCGCCGCGATCCTGCATCCCAAGCTTGGCGCGCCCCTGCGCAAGGAGGTCGAAAAGGGTGCGGCGCTGGTGCCATCCTCCAAAAAGATGGGCAGCCCGGGCCAAGTGCTGGACGTGCCGCTGGGCCACAAGGACGCCGCCTATGTCCGCAGTCATTTCGACGGTATCGAGGTCCGGCTGAACGACGCCCCTCGTGCCAACGAAATCATGGTGGCCGTCGCCGTCACCGACAGCGGCCGCCCCCTGCCCCGCGTTGGCGGGTTGACGGCAGGCGAGGCCGAAGGCAAGGACGGGTTGCGTTAAACCGTTAGAAAGAATATTGGAACCGGCACGAATTGAACCCGGCGGCACCCAGTGCAGAAGTGAAATGGCAACAGACGACACGGCATATGTTCTGGACGATCAGGTCGGCTATTTGCTGCGCCTGGCCAGTCAGCGTCACGCGGCGATCTTTCAGGCCCACACGATCGAGGGGCTGACCGCCACGCAGTTCGCGGCGCTGGTGCGGATCTCGGAAAAGGGCAAGTGCTCGCAGAACCACCTTGGACGTCTGGCGGCCATGGATGTTGCGACGATCAAGGGTGTCGTGGACCGGTTACGCGACAAGGGCCTGACGCTTACCGAACCCGACCCTGCCGACAAACGGCGTACACTTATTTCGCTATCTCCAGTTGGCGCGGCTCTGGTTGAACGGATGCAAAAAGTGGGCCGCCGGATCACCGCCGAAACATTGGCCCCGCTCACTGCCTCCGAGCAGCGAAGCCTCAACAGGCTGCTGCGCAAGATCGCCTGAAATCAGGCTAAAACTTGCGGCAGTCGTGTTGCCGGCGGCGTATTGCGGCTGCGCTCTGAACGGACGACACCATCAATGATGGTCATGCCCACGCCGGGCAAATTGCCCAGTTGAACCGATTCAAGGATGGTCTTGCCCGGCGCGTGCTGCGCCTGATCCATCAGCACGAAATCCGCACAATAGCCGCGTTCAATCAACCCAGTGTCCAGCTCACGCTGGCGGGCCGTATTGCCATTGGCAAAGCAGAAAGCGATTTCGGCCGGAACGTCGCCCAATGACGACAGCATCGCCACCATGCGCAGAATTCCCAACGGCTGGACGCCCGATCCGGCAGGACCGTCGGTGCCCAGAATGATCCGGTCCATCTGCCTGAGTTCACGCGCCGTGTTGAGCGTGAGCAAAGCAGCACGTTCGTTGCCGTTGTGTACAATCTCAAGACCTGCAGTACAGTTTTCACACAAACACATGATCTGATCATCCGGCAGCGCGGAATGCCCGCCATTGATGTGTCCGATCACGTCCGTTCCGGTTTCCAACACCATATCCGCGTCGATCAGGCCTGAGCCGGGGATCGACGGCCCCCCGGTATGGATCGTGGACTGGATGCCGTATTTCCGCGCCCAGTCGACCATCTGTCTGGCGGTCTTACCGTCCTTGACGGTGCCCAGACCCACCTCACCCAACAGTTTGACGCCGGCGTCCGCCATCTCCTTGAAATCCTGTTCGACCATGCCGTGTTCAATCACCGGCGCGCCCGCGTGCACCTTGACACCCGAGGGACGAAAATTCTCGTACCAGCGCTGCGAGGCAATCGCCATCGCCTTGAGGCCAACGATATCCTTGGGCCGACCCGGCATATGCACCTCGCCCGCCGAGATCAGCGTTGTCACCCCGCCATGCAACGTCGAGTCGATCCAGTGAAGCTGTTGCTGGCGCGGGGTATAGTCACCCACGACCGGGTGCACATGACTGTCGATCAGACCCGGTGCAAGCGTCACGCCATGTGCATCGATTTCGGTATCCGCGCCTTCGGTATCGAGATCGGCCTCATACCCCCAATCGGCGATTTTGCCGTCGACCGCGATCAGGCAGTCGCCGTCATAGATCGGGTGCTCCATCTTGCCGGACAGGATAAGGCCAATGTTCCTGATGACGAGTTTGGCAGACATCGCTTCCTCCCTTGCGATAGGCCGGTGTTTGTTAGCATACCAATAGTTTTGGGGCGTGCGTCAAGCATAGTGTTGATTTGGCGCACCTCGAAACGTCCGGCACAATTGTCCAAAGCTCGAACTTGGATGCGCCATCGAGCGGCAAAAGAAACACCCCCAAGCTTGCCGTTAGTCAGACTTCACAGAGACACCGGAAAAATCCCACCCGCAAAGGCTGCAACAATTGGCGCGGTCAAAGCAAAGCCCGAACGCAAGTGCTCGCTGAGTCCCACTTTCAGTCCATGCGACGTTTTCCAGGCGTCGAAATCGAGCTGTTCTCCGCTCTTGGAACAATGGTCCGCCTTATCGGTCAGGGTCTTGACCCAGCCATCCAAGATCAGGGCCACGGGCAAGTAGAAACTGAGAAGAAGCAAGGAAAAATAGGTTCCGGTGAACAGCGACGAGGCCAACACCACCGACCCGTAGGCCGCCCTGTGTGAATCTGCGACCATCGGAAGCGGCCAATGCATCCAACTGGTTGCAAAAAGCATTCCGAACGTCAGTACCAAACTGGACAGGTACAGCTGATGCCGCATCTGAAGCATGTTTTTGGCCAGCCGCGCAGCCTCCTGTTCCAGGTCGTCGGCCTCGCAGGTGTCGAGGCACAGGATCATTCCAACGATCAGAGCACCCACCGCAAGACCGGCAAGTGCGGTTATTATGTCCAACACGCGATTGAACAAGGAAATGACCGGTACTTCGCCACACCGCCCGAGCAGCCATTTGTCATCCGGTTCCAGACACGCTGGCAGCGTGCCTCGCGACAAGGCCGTTTCGAAAAACGCGGCGCCAAGGCGGTAGTAGGCCCGTGGCGTGTCAGGCGACATGTTTTGCTGAATGGGTGGAATGATGGCCAACAAGAATATGACGAAAACCGTTCCTGCGGCCAAAATCCTTGTCTCTCTCGCTGTCGGGCGCGCCAGAGTGCGGACCAGTATTGACACGGCAAGCACTGCGAGGGATGCGAAGAACCAAGAAGTGGCGAGGAATCTGAATCGCCCTACTCCCTCCAGCCAGGGGCGGTCATCCTGCAGGATATTTGACGGCACGTTCAAATCGGTGGCCATCAACTGACCAGTGATCAGCTTGTTGATCAAAAAGATGCACACCGGCACCAACGCTATGAAAAAATAGCGCGGCTTTACTCGCCTGATGGTCACTGCCGACCTCATAATCTGATCCAAAGTCACATTTGGCTATCTAGCACAAATCTGCCCGGAGCGCATTGGTTTGGTTCCAATCGCTGTCGTCAAACAGTTTGCGTCAGTGCCAAGAACTACCCGCAACCCGCCGCGCGGAGGCGAATTGTGGCGGTAGTGTCCGTCAGTTTCTTGTCTAGGTATTGAACAGGAAATGCATTACATCGCCATCCTTGACGATGTACCCCTTGCCCTCGGCCCGCATTTTGCCCGCATCCTTGGCGCCAGTTTCGCCGTTGCAGGCGATATAGTCGTCAAAAGCGATGGTCTCGGCACGGATGAACCCTTTTTCGAAATCGCCATGAATGACCCCGGCAGCCTGCGGCGCTGCGGTACCTTTTCGGATGGTCCATGCGCGGGCCTCTTTCGGGCCGACGGTGAAATAGGTTTCCAGCTTGAGCAGGTCATATCCGGCGCGGATCAGGCGGTCGAGACCCGGCTCGGACAGGCCCATCTCAGACAGGAACATTTCCGCCTCGTCCGGTTCCAGCAGGCTGATCTCTTCTTCGATCTTGGCCGAGATGATCACATGCGCATTGCCTTGCGCCGCGGCCATTTCAGCCACAGCTCGTGAATAGTCGTTGCCTTCGGCGGCCTCTTCCTCGGACACGTTGCAGACATAAAGCACCGGCTTGGTGGTCAGCAATTGCAGCGTTTTCCACGCCTTGGCGTCTTCGTCGCTGACCTCGACCATACGGGCGGGCCTGCCGTCTTCAAGCATCGCTTGCGCGGCTGCCAACAGGCGATCCTGCTGCTGGGCTTCCTTGTCGTTGCCCTTGAGCTTGCGCACCAGGTTGGCACGTCGTTTTTCGATGCTTTCGAGATCGGCCAGCATCAGTTCGGTTTCGATGGTCTCGGCATCGGCCACAGGGTCGACCCGGCCATCCACATGGGTCACGTCGCCATCTTCGAAGCAGCGCAGCACATGGGCAATGGCGTCGGTTTCACGAATGTTGGCCAGAAACTGGTTGCCCAACCCTTCGCCCTTCGACGCGCCTTTCACCAGACCGGCAATGTCGACAAAGGTCATCCGGGTCGGGATGATCTGACGCGACTTGGCAATGGCCGCCAGATTGTCCAGGCGGTCATCCGGCACCGCCACATCGCCCACATTGGGTTCGATGGTGCAGAACGGGAAGTTCGCCGCCTGCGCCGCAGCCGTTTTCGTCAGCGCGTTGAACAGGGTCGACTTGCCCACGTTGGGCAGCCCCACGATTCCCATTTTAAAGCCCATACCGGCCTCCTGATGCCATTCGACGGGCGCTTTTAGGCGGGTCCCGGACAATGCGCAAGCTGACATTCACAGATAGAAATTGCGTGTGGGTTTTGACAGGTCAACACGTTGCGAAAGCATTGTGCATCCTTGAACATTGAAATTGACAGGGTGTAATGATCAGTTAACCTTGAAACAGGTAATAAGTAGCGGAACACGCGGATGAAATCTCTTGTTGTCTCAATCTTCCTGGTCGTCGGCGCTGGCGCGGCACAGGCCCAATCTGTGATATTTGGCGCCGGTTATGCAGATTTTTCCGACAGCCGATCCCTGGATCAGGGTGTAATCTCTTTAGAATATCAGCATAAACCCTTTCACCAAGCCACGCATTTCGGTGCGGGCTGGGGCGGTGCGTTGTCGGTTCACGAAAACGGCGATGTTCATGTCGGCGTGGGTCTTTACGGTATCTATGATTTCGACAGCAACTGGTTTCTGGAAGGCAGCGTGATGCCCGGATTCTTCTCGGAATCCGACGAGTTGAATGATCTGGGCGGTGAATTCCAGATCCGTAGTCTGTTTGCGGTCGGTTACCGCTTTGACAGTGGCAATCGGTTGTCGTTGGCCATCACACACAAATCGAATGCCAGTACCAACGACTTCAATCCCGGTGTGAACTCGGCCCTGATCCGGTTTCACAAATCTTTCTAGGCGTTCCGGGCCAAGGCGGGATTGATTTTCCCGCCAAGTTTCTGCACATCAGGTCGAAACCCGAGTGCAAGGACTTCCGATGACCCGTATCGACGCCAAATTCGCTGCCCTGAAAGCCGAGGGCAAGAAAGCCTTTGTCGCCTATATCATGGCGGGTGATCCCGACTATGAAACCTCGCTGCAGGTGGTCAAGGGGCTGCCGGGTGCGGGCGTCGATGTGATCGAACTGGGACTTCCCTTTACCGATCCAATGGCGGACGGACCGACCATTCAGGCAGCTGGTCAGCGGGCGCTGGACGGCGGCATGACGCTGGACAAGACGCTGGAGCTGGCGCGCAGTTTTCGCGAAACCGACGATACGACGCCGATCGTGCTGATGGGTTATTACAATCCGATCTACAGTTGCGGCGTCGATGCCTTTCTGGAAAAAGCCAGGTCTGCCGGGATCGACGGCCTGATCGTCGTGGACCTTCCGCCCGAGGAAGATGACGAGCTGTGCATTCCCGCGCAAAAAGCCGGTTTGAATTTCATTCGGCTTGCGACCCCCACCACGGACGACAAGCGCCTGCCGCGTGTGCTGCAGAACACCTCCGGTTTCGTCTATTACGTTTCGATTACAGGCATCACCGGTGCCGCCGAGGCCGAGGCTGGCGATGTTGGCCCCGAAGTGGCACGGATCAAGTCGGCGACCGACCTGCCGGTTATCGTCGGCTTTGGCATCAATACGCCGGAAAAATCGCGTGCAATCGCATCTATTGCGGATGGCGCAGTTGTGGGCTCTGCCATCGTCGGCCAGATCGGGGCGGGAAAGCCAGTTGCTGACGTACTGGCGTTCGTCAAATCGCTGGCAGACGGGGCGCACTCGGTCTGACACGGCATTTTTCTGACTGATAAATCATGTACGGACACCTTGCCGGGTGTCTGTTTATTCGTGCCGTTTATGCTGCGTCATTCCTGCGCACATGGGTGTATTGCGCGCGGAGCAATAAATTGGTAAAAACTTTTTACCACCTCACCGGGAGTTTGGACGGATGCCCGTCATCACCAATATCGACGACCTTAGACGCATCTATGAGCGCCGTGTGCCACGGATGTTTTATGACTATGCCGAAAGTGGCAGCTGGACAGAGCAGACGTTCCGAGAGAACTCCTCGGATTTCGAGCAGATCCGGCTGCGCCAGCGCGTGGCGGTTGACATGTCGGGCCGATCCATCGCGTCACAGATGATCGGGCAGGACGTTACGATGCCGGTTGCACTGGCTCCGGTCGGGTTAACCGGGATGCAGCATGCAGACGGCGAGATGAAGGCGGCAAAGGCAGCGGAAGAATTCGGTGTACCATTCACCCTGTCCACCATGTCGATCAACTCGATCGAGGACGTGGCCGAATACACCTCCACGCCCTTCTGGTTTCAGCTTTATACGATGAAGGACGAGGACTATGTCCGCCGTCTGATCCAGCGGGCCAAGGATGCCAAATGCTCGGCGCTGGTAATCACGCTGGATCTGCAAATTCTCGGTCAGCGGCACAAGGATCTGAAGAACGGCCTGTCAGCTCCGCCGAAACTGACCGCGAAAACCATCGCGAACCTGATGACAAAATGGGCATGGGGTATCGAGATGCTGGGCGCCAAGCGGCGCGAGTTTGGCAACATCGTGGGCCATGTGCACGGCATATCCGACACCTCGTCACTGGGTGCGTGGACTGCGGAACAATTCGACCCAAGCCTCGACTGGGGCAAGGTCGAGAAGCTGATGGAGCAATGGGGCGGCAAGGTGATCCTTAAGGGTATCTTGGATGCCGAGGATGCCAAAATGGCCGCAAAGATCGGGGCCGATGCCATAGTTGTATCAAACCATGGCGGACGCCAGTTGGATGGCGCATTGAGTTCGATTCGCGTTCTACCGGAAATCATGGATGCAGTCGGAAGCGATATCGAAGTGCATCTGGACAGTGGTATCCGTTCGGGTCAGGACGTGCTCAAGGCTTTGGCTTTGGGGGCCAGGGGTACCTATATCGGGCGGGCTTTCGTCTATGGTCTGGGCGCCATGGGCCAAAAAGGGGTGAGCACCGCGCTGGAAGTGATCCGGAAGGAGCTGGACACGACCATGGCGCTGTGCGGTGAAAAATCAGTAGCGGCGCTTGGGCGCCACAACCTGCTGATACCCGAGGACTTCGGTGGGCGCTGGCAGGCGTGACGGATTGGCGATCCTGCCCCTGTTTTGACAATCCGGATAAACCACAGGATATTCGGCAAAAAATACAAGGCAACCCGTCCTGCAAGTCTATCTGAAACAGAACCTCGTGTTTCTCGCAGTGCCGAAAACCGGTACGACCGCCATAGAGGCGGCGCTGAGAACTCATGCCGATATTGTCTTTGCAAATATGCGAAAACACACGACAGCCGCGCAATATCAAAACAGCGTCGCGCCGTTTTTGCGCCAGTTCAGCGGTGCCCGACCTGAAATCGTGGCCTTGATGCGCGATCCAATCGAGTACATCCGAAGCTGGTATCGCTATAGGTCACGGTTGACGGACCCTGAAAACCCAAGGACTCTTAAGAACATCAGCTTCGAATCCTTTGCCATTGGAACGACGCAAGACCCGCAACCCGTTTTTGCCGCGATCCGCAACCAATCCCACTATCTGATGCTCAAAGATGAGAGCGTCCCGGTCCACCACCTGTTCGACTATGACGAACACGAACGGATTCAGACATTTTTCTCTGACCGGTTTCACGAAGACATCGAATTTCCCGTCCGCAACGTCTCGCCCTTTGTTCCAACGCCATTGTCGGACGAGGCCGAACAAAGCTTGCGCAAGGTACACGCCCGAGATTTCGCGCTTTTTGATCGACTGCGCGAAGCCGGGGGATATTTACGCCCCCTGGAGTGATCGCGGCGGAGAAATGGCCGCCAATTGGCGCTTTCGGCCCGAATCGCCCTTTTCAAATCCGCAAATCCGCTGTATGGGCAGCGCTTCATGCGGGGTGACAGCCTTGGAGGCACCCTGCCCTAACATTGGAGATTAAACATGGCTGGTGAGATTCCTGATCTCGAAGCTCTGGAACGGACGGGGACAGGCAAGGGCGCCGCTCGTCAGGCACGCCGCGACGGCATGGTTCCGGGCATTGTATTCGGTGGCGACAAAGAGCCTCTGCCGATCAACATCCCGTTCAACAAGCTGCTGAAGATGCTGAAAGCAGGCCGCTTCAAATCGACCCTGTTCAACCTGAAGGTCGACGGCCACGACGACGTACGCGTGATCTGCCGCGACGTTCAGCGCGATGTTGTCAAGGACCTGCCCACGCACCTCGACCTGATGCGTCTGCGCCGGACCACCAAGATCAACCTGTTCATCCCGGTCGAATTCATCAACGAAGGTGCTGCACCCGGCATCAAGAAGGGCGGCGTGCTGACCGTGGTTCGCCCCGAGGTGGAGCTGGTGTGCACCGCCGGTGACATTCCGGAAAAGATCACCGTCGATCTGTCCGGACTGAACATCAACGACGTGGTCACCATTTCGTCGGTTGATCTGCCCGAAGGCACCAAGCCGACCATCAGCCGTGACTTCGTGATTGCCAACATCTCGGCCCCGACAGGTCTGTCGACGAGCGACGACGAAGAAGACGGTGAAGAGGTCGCAGCTGATGAAGTTGAAGTCATCGGCGAAGACGAAGAATAAGCCCGGAACTCACGGATCCGGAATGTGAAACGGGGCTTCTTTGAAGCCCCGTTTTCTTTTGGCCTGCTTCCGATCTGGATTCTCGGCGTATTTCGGGGCATCTAGACCGGCAAACACGACAATCATGCGGAGCGCCGGAATGAAACTTTTTGTCGGATTGGGAAATCCGGGACAGAAATACGCCCGGAACCGGCACAATATCGGTTTCATGGCGGTGGATCGCATTGCCGAGGATCATGCTTTCGGGCCGTGGAAGTCAAAGTTTCAGGGCCAGATTGCCGAGGGGCGGCTGGGCAACGAAAAGGTCATTCTGCTCAAGCCGGAAACTTACATGAACCGTTCGGGCCAGTCGGTGGGCGAGGCCATGCGTTTCTACAAGCTGGACTCGACAGATGTGACCGTGCTGCATGACGAACTGGACCTCGCCCCTGGCAAGGTGCGGGTCAAGGCAGGCGGCGGGCATGCAGGGCACAATGGCCTACGCTCGATCCATGACCATATCGGAGCGGCCTATGACCGCGTCCGTCTGGGCATCGGTCATCCGGGGCGCAAGGAACTGGTGTCGGGCTATGTCCTGCACGATTTTGCCAAGGCCGATCAGGACTGGTTGGAGAACGTCCTGCGTGGGGTATCGGACGGGGCGCACCATCTGGCCGAGGAAGATGGCGGCAAGTTCATGAATGCGGTGTCTCTGCGCTCTGCACCGCCACGCTCGTCGACGACACCCAAACCAAAGACCGATCCACGGCAGCAAGTCGAATCGCAGGACGAAAAGCAGGACGAAGCTTTGTCACCGATGCAAAGGCTGCTGAACAAGTTCAGGTAAGTTCCCTGCCTTCCGCAACGTTGCGATTGCCTCACGCGCAAGATGGCGATGCAATGGTCACTTGAGGGAGAATTCGAGATGCGCAATATCGGAAAATGGTTAGGCCGCGTTTTGCTGGCGCTCGTTCTGGCGGCTACAGTCGTGGGATTTTGGAAGCGGGAAGAAATTCTGCGGCTGATGGCGGTGAATTCACTGTTTTCCGAGGAAAAAATCGTTGGCAATTTCTCTCATATGGATGCGGCGTTTCTGACGGCGCCTTTGCCGCGCGGCGACGGACCGACTGTCGAGCTGCCTCATGGCGATGAATATGAACTGCCGCAAGGCGCGGAGAATTGGATTGACGAACGGGCGGTGACGTCGCTGCTGGTGCTGCAGGGTGGCAAGGTGCGGTTCGAAGAGTATTATCTGGGTACCAGCGCCGAGGACCGGCGAATTTCCTGGTCAATTGCAAAAAGCTATCTCTCTGCCTTGTTCGGCATTCTGCTGGAGGAAGGCGCCATTGCCTCGATCGACGATCCGGTTACCAAATACGTGCCCGATCTGGTCGACACCGCCTATGACGGCACCACGATCCGCAACGTTCTGAATATGGCAAGCGGCGTCACGTTTGATGAGGACTATCTGGACAAAAGCTCGGACATCAACCGGATGGGGCGCGTCGTGGCGTTGGGCGGCACTTTGGACGATTTCACGGCAAGCTTCACGGAACGCTTCGCAGAGCCGGGCGAGACCTGGCAATACGTGTCCATCGATACCCATGTCATCGGCATGGTAATCCGGGGCGCAACGGGTCGCAGCATTGGCGAATTGATGGCTGAAAGGATCATCGCGCCGCTTGGGCTGGAACATGACGGCTATTACATCACCGATGGTTCCGGCACCGCCTTTGTGTTGGGCGGATTGAATTTTACCACTCGCGATTTTGCCCGATTCGGGCAGATGATCCTTCAAGACGGGCAATACAACGGACAGCAGATCGTTCCCGCCGAATGGATCAAGGCCTCCACAGTTCCGACCGCACCCACTGAACCGGGAAAAATCGGCTATGGGTATCAATGGTGGATTCCCGTCGGCGCACACGAAGGCGAGTTTCTGGGACGTGGGGTTTACGGGCAATACCTGTATATCGATCAGGCGCGGGATGTCGTGATCGTCACTACCGGAGCTGATCGCAAGTTTCGTGACAAAGGTGTGAACGAAGAAAATATCGAAATGTTCCGCAAGATCGCTGAAAGCCTGTAGACTGGGCGTATGATCAAAAGCGAAAGCATCAACGTTCTCGATGGCGAACTGGCCCCGTGTTCGGATGATCCCCTGACGGGTTTTTTCAGGGATGGTGTCTGCAATACCTGCACCGAAGACCATGGCAGCCATACCGTGTGTGCAGTGATGACGGCCGAGTTTCTGGCCTATTCCAAATACGTAGGCAACGATCTGAGCACGCCCCGGCCAGAGTTCCACTTTCCGGGGCTGAAAGCGGGCGACAGCTGGTGTTTGTGCGCCGCGCGGTTCCTGCAAGCCTATGACGAGGGCTGTGCCCCCAGGGTCAATCTGGAAGCCACGCACAAACGGGCACTGGACATTGTGCCCCTGTCGATACTGATCGCGCAACGGGCACCGGTGTAGTCATCACGGGTTCGCAAGGCAGCAACGGCCCGGACAAAACAAACGGAACCTCGGTTCCGAAGTTCCATTTGTCGCGTATTACGCGTGGTTTGACCGATCAATCCGCGTCGCGGCCTTCGGTGTCGGACATATCGAAGCCCAGGTATTTGGCGACAGTAAAGATATCCTTGTCGCCCCGGCCACACATGTTCATGCAGATGATGTGATCCTTGGGCAGATCAGGCGCGATCTTGATCACGTGGCCCAAGGCGTGGCTGGGTTCCAGCGCGGGAATGATGCCTTCGGTGGCACAGCACAGCTGGAACGCGTCAAGCGCCTCCTTGTCGGTGATCGAGACATATTGGGCGCGGCCGACCTCATGCAGCCAGGAATGCTCCGGCCCGATGCCGGGATAGTCGAGACCGGCAGAAATCGAATAACCTTCGAGGATCTGGCCGTCGTCATCCTGCAGCAGATAGGTTCTGTTGCCGTGTAATACGCCCGGACGGCCGCCGGTTAGCGAGGCGCAATGCTCCATCTTTTCGTCGACACCTTTGCCGCCCGCCTCGACCCCGATGATGCTGACCGATTTGTCGTCGAGGAACGGATAGAACAGGCCCATCGCGTTCGAACCACCACCGATGGCGGCAATGATTGTGTCGGGCAGACGGCCCTCGGCCTTCATCATCTGCTCCTTGGCTTCCTTTCCGATGATCGACTGGAAGTCGCGGACCATCGCCGGATAGGGGTGTGGTCCGGCCACGGTGCCGATGCAATAAAACGTATCGCGCACGTTTGTCACCCAATCGCGCAGGGCGTCGTTCATCGCGTCTTTCAGAGTGCCGCGGCCTGATGTCACCGGAATCACTTCGGCCCCAAGCAGGCGCATGCGGAACACGTTTGGTGCCTGACGGCGCACATCATGCGCACCCATATAGACGATGCATTTCAGTCCAAACTTGGCGCAGACCGTGGCAGTGGCCACGCCGTGCTGCCCCGCGCCGGTTTCCGCGATGATCCGGGTCTTGCCCATGCGGCGCGCCAGAATGATCTGACCCAGCACGTTGTTGATCTTGTGCGCACCGGTGTGGTTCAATTCGTCGCGTTTCATATAGATCTTTGCGCCGCCAATTTCTTCGGTCAGTCGCTCGGCGAAATAGAGCGGTGACGGACGGCCCACGTAGTTGGCCCAGAGATCATCCATCTCGGCCCAGAAACCGGGGTCGACCTTGGCCTTTTCATATTCCTCTTCCAGCGACAGGATCAGCGGCATCAGGGTTTCGCTGACAAAGCGACCGCCAAAGATACCAAAGCGGCCGTTTTCATCCGGACCGGACATGAAGGAATTGAAAAGATCGTTTGCCATGTGTCGCGCCCTCTGTTGGGTTTTACCTGTCCTAGAGCGCCAGCGCGATGAGAGCAAGCCAAGGCAATTCGAATTGCTATCCAAAACCGGGTTTGTCAGGCGATGAAGCCAATCAGGTTGTCAAACAGCGACACCCGATGTCACGACATTTGCGCAGGTATTAACGGTGGGCTGCCTTGATAAAGGATTGAATCAGGCCCGCATCCTTGACGCCTGGGGCAGATTCCACCCCGGAGGACACATCGACCTGACGCGCACCTGTCATCCGCACCGCCTCGCCCACATTTTCGGGCGACAGACCACCCGCCAGCATCCAGGGGCGCCGCCAATATTTTTGCCCCGCCAACAGCCGCCAATCAAATGCCAGTCCATTGCCGCCGGGCAACACCGCATTCTTCGGCGGCCTGGCGTCTATAAGCAGTTGGTCGACTACATCCGAGTACAGATCAATTTGCGACAAATCCGTCTCGTCCCCGATGCCGATCGCCTTCATGACCGGCAGGCCATACCTGCCTTTGATCTCGGACACCCGATCGGGGCTTTCCTTGCCATGCAACTGCAACATGTCGAGCGGCACAGCGCCGGTGATCCGGTCCAGTTCCTCATCCGAGGCATTTACCACCAATGCCACCTTGGCCACACCAGCAGGTACTTCGGCGGCAAGATTCGCCGCTTTTTCTGCCATCAGGTGACGTGGCGATTTTTCGAAGAACACGAAGCCGACATAGCGCGCACCAGCCGTAACGGCGGCGCGCACATGTTCGGGCGCGGTCAGACCGCAGATTTTCACGCTGACTTGGTCGGGCATGAATGACCCTTAACTGGTCTCTTCTAACAGGGCCAGAACTTCGTCCTTGCCTTCGTTCTTCTGCTTCTTGAGCTTGGAGACCTCACGCTCAAGCTTGCGCACTTCGCGGTGCTTCACATCGGCTTGACGGCGGTGTTTGTGCTCGCGCAGCCATTCCCAGATGAATCCGATCACCAGCCCGGCAACAACGCCGCCCAGAACTACAAGAAACAGCGGCAACGACAGCGTAAAGTTGAAACCCAACAGATCAGCCAGATCATCGGGGATGAGTTTCAGGGTGACAGGTGCCCGGTTGGCCAGCGACACAGAAATCAAAACGATCCCAAGTGCGGCCAAAAAGGCATAGCGAATGTAACGCATCATATGTTCAGGCTTTTCCGTTCAATCGATCGCGAAGCAGCTTGCCGGTCTTGAAGAAGGGCACGTGCTTTTCTTCCACTTGCACGGTTTCGCCGGTTCTGGGATTGCGACCAATCCGCGCGTCCCGTTTTTTCACCGAAAACGCGCCGAACCCGCGCAGTTCAACCCGGTCGCCGCGGGCCATGGCGTCAGTCACTTCTTCAAAGATAGTATTCACGATCCGCTCGACATCACGCTGATAAAGATGCGGGTTTGCATCGGCGATTTTTTGAATCAGTTCGGAACGGATCATTCGGAATACCCTCCCAGGTCACGGGTTGTTTTGTTCTATTTGGTTGGGAGTATAGGGAAAAACCTGTGGCGGGGGAACGCAGAGTCTTTGCGCGGACGCTTCAATTTGAGGCCCGAAAACACAATTTTTCGCCATCCATCAGCGAATTAACACCTGTTTCCCGGTAGTGGGGGCTTTGCACATGCAGAAACGGAACGCGTTGATTCGCAACAAAAACGGCCCCGCACAGATGCACGGGGCCGCAATTTGATAACCGTCAGGCGTTTCGGGCTTAGTCGCCCGACTTTAGCGCTGCACCCAGGATATCGCCCAGCGACGCGCCCGAGTCCGACGAGCCGTACTGCTCCACGGCTTCTTTCTCTTCGGCGATCTCGCGTGCCTTGATCGACAGACCCAGACGACGGGTCTTGCTGTCGACGTTGGTGACGCGAACATCAACCTTGTCACCTACCGAGAAGCGCTCGGGGCGCTGTTCGGCGCGGTCACGGCTCAGGTCGGAACGGCGGATGAAGGACTTCATGCCTTCGTATTCCACCTCGATGCCGCCATCTTCGATCGCGGTAACGTTCACGGTGATAACCGAGCCACGCTTCACGCCGCCAACGGCTTCGGCGAACTTGTCACCACCCAGGGCTTTGATCGACAGCGAGATACGCTCTTTCTCAACATCCACTTCCGAGACGACCGCCTGAACGACATCGCCCTTGCGATAGTTCTGGATGGCATCCTCGCCACGCTCGTCCCAGCTGAGATCCGACAAATGGACCATGCCGTCGATGTCGCCTTCGAGGCCGATGAACAGACCGAATTCGGTGATGTTCTTGACTTCGCCCTCGACCTGAGTTCCCTCGGGGTGAGTTTCCGCGAACACTTCCCACGGGTTGCGCATCGTCTGCTTGAGGCCCAGGGACACGCGGCGCTTGGCGCCGTCGATTTCCAGAACCATGACGTCGACTTCCTGGCTGGTCGAAACGATCTTGCCAGGATGGACGTTTTTCTTGGTCCAGGACATTTCCGAGACGTGCACCAGACCTTCGACACCAGCTTCGAGTTCGACGAACGCGCCGTAATCGGTGATATTGGTGACACGGCCTTTGTGAACCGAGCCCAGCGGGTATTTGGCGCCAACCAGATCCCACGGATCTTCCTGCAGCTGCTTCATGCCCAGGCTGATGCGGTGGGTTTCCTTGTTGATCTTGATGACCTGAACCTTGATGGTTTCGCCGATCGTCAGGATCTCGGACGGGTGGTTAACACGGCGCCACGCCATGTCGGTGACGTGCAGCAGCCCGTCAACACCGCCCAGGTCAACAAACGCACCGTATTCGGTGATGTTCTTGACGACGCCGTCCACGTTCTGGCCTTCGGACAGATTGCCGATGACTTCAGCGCGCTGTTCGGCACGCGATTCTTCCAGGATGGCGCGGCGCGACACGACGATGTTGCCACGGCGGCGGTCCATCTTCAGAATCTGGAACGGCTGCTTGAGACCCATCAGCGGGCCGGCATCACGCACGGGGCGGACATCAACCTGCGAGCCGGGCAGGAACGCAACTGCGCCACCCAGGTCGACGGTAAAGCCACCTTTGACGCGGCCAAAGATCGCGCCTTCGACGCGTGCATCGTCGGCATATGCTTTTTCCAGGCGGTCCCATGCCTCTTCACGGCGGGCCATCTCGCGCGAGATGACGGCCTCGCCGCGGGCGTTTTCGGCGGCGCGCAGGAAGACTTCGACCTCGTCGCCAACCGTGATTTCAGGGGCTTCGCCGGGATTTGCGAATTCTTTCAGATCGACGCGGCCTTCCATCTTGTAGCCTACGTCGATGATGGCCTGGCCGGCTTCGATCGCCAGAACCTTGCCTTTGACAACCGAACCCTCTTCGGGGGTGTCCATTTCGAAGCTTTCGTTCAGGAGGGCTTCGAATTCCTCCATGGTTGCGTTAGCCATGTGGCGTTGTTTTCCTTTTCACATCGATTTTTCTGGCCGAGCGGTTGTCTCCGCCGGTCTTGGAGTTGGTCAGGCGACCCGGTTTCGTGCCATAAAACAAAGAGGGCCGGTTGTCCCGACCCTGCTCGTCTCTTTTTTCTATGGCTCAAATCGCCTTGTCGACGCGCGCTCTATAACGGGTCTGTCCGCACCCCGCAAGGAAAAAGCCAAAAACGGCTTTCGTGACGCGGTTGGTCGCGCAACACTGTGTCTTGGCCGGAATGCTTTCACGAATAACAAGGAAATGGAATGCCCGATAACCTGAACTTTCTCGTCATCATTTCGGATGAGCATCGCAAGGACGCAATGGGATGCGCCGGTCATCCGTTCGTACAAACCCCAAATCTTGATGCACTTGCTGCGCGGGGCACGATGTTCGAGGCGGCCTATACCCCTTCTCCGATGTGTGTGCCGACCCGCGCGGCATTGGCCACTGGCGACTGGGTGCACAGGACGGGCCACTGGGACAGCGCCACGCCCTATGCCGGGGAGCCACGCAGTTGGATGCGACAGCTGCGCGATTGCGGAAGAGAAGTTATATCCATTGGCAAGCTTCACTTCCGCTCAGGCGAGGATGACAACGGGTTTTCACAGGAGATCCTGCCGATGCATGTGGTGGGTGGCGTAGGTTGGGCTGTCGGGCTGTTGCGCGAAAACCCTCCTCCCTACGACTCTGCCGCCGAATTGGCGGCAGATGTGGGTGTCGGCACAAGCACCTATACCGACTATGACCGCGATATCACAGCCGCAGCAGAACGCTGGCTGAAGGATCCCAATCGTCATCAACAGCCCTGGGCCGCTTTCGTGTCACTGGTCAGCCCACACTATCCCCTGACCTGCCCCGAGGAATGGTATGCGCTTTATGATCCAGCGCGAATGGACATGCCTGTAGGATATGAAGCCCGCCCGGTGGACCACGAAGAGCTGCAAAATATTGCCGGGTTCTTCAATTACGGAGACTATTTCGATGAACAGAAAGTACGTGAGGCCAAGGCGGCCTATTACGGGCTGACGTCGTTCATGGATGATTGCGCAGGCCGTGTGCTGAAGGCGCTGGAAGACAGCGGGCAGACTGACAAGACCGTTGTGGTTTATGTCTCGGATCACGGTGACATGATGGGAGATCAGGGGTTCTGGACCAAACAGGTGATGTACGAAGCCAGCGCGGGGGTCCCGATGATCGCGGCGGGGCCGGGAGTGCCAGCTGGCCACAGGGTCTCTACCTGCACCAACCTGACCGATATCGCCGCAACCGCTCGCGAGGTCTGTGGCATCGCTGACGACGAGAACAACGTGACCCAACCCGGAAAATCCCTGCGCCACATTGCCAATACGCCTTACGATCCGGATCGAACCGGGTTCAGCGAATACCATGATGGTGGGTCAAAGACCGGCACCTTCATGGTGCGCTGGGACCGGTGGAAATACGTCCACTATGTCGGCCATCCGCCCCAACTTTTTGATCTGAAAAATGACCCGCATGAATTGGTGAACCGCGCCATGGACGGGGAAAATGACCCAAACGTCCGCGCCGCGCTGGCCGAAGGCGAGCGCCGTTTGCGCATTATCTGCGATCCGGACGACGTCAACGCCCGCGCTTTTGCCGATCAACGTCGCAAGATCGAGGCACTGGGCGGCGAAGAGGCCTGTCGCACCGCCTTTGTCTTCAACCACACCCCCACGCCCGACGAGCAGGACAAACTGCGTGAGGGATCTGCGTTGTAGATCAGAGTTCTTCTCCCTTTTTCAGGAGTTCGTCGATCAGAGTGCGCTGAAGATCGTTGCTGTCGCCGCCGCCAAACTGCACAGCACCCCCGGTGTAGAGTGTGCCATAGGTCTTGGCGATATTCACCGTTTGCCCAAGGCCCGAGATAAACTGATTCTTTTCAAGCGGGGAAAGCGGGTGAATGAACACCGCCCACAAGGTTCCGTTTGCGATGGCATAGCGGGCATCAAGGGCGCTGTCGAAATTGGCCTGCATCATGCGGCGCATATCGTCGGGCGATACGTCCGCCGCGTTGCGGATCGGAACCATTGCGCGCATCCGGTCCGCATTTATGTCGGTAATCACCAAAACCGGAACATCGGCGACCATCATCTGAAACCCGGGGCCTTGCGGTTTTGCCTCCGGGTCCAGCGTAAAGATGATACGTCCCAGTTCTTCATAAGTCATGGGTGGTTCCGTGTTTGGGGCGGTTTCCTCCTGTGCGACACAGAATCTGGCAAGGCATATCAGGATGGCGGCAAGGCGGATCATTCGGGAACTCCGGTTCATTTCCGTACAGTCTAGGCCGGCATGCCCGATCAAACGATTCAAAGCTTGGTGATCAAATTCACGACAGGATCGTCCCATTTCCCGAACGATCGGCAATGTCTTGCGGTCTATCTGCGATAACACGTCCGATTTTTTGTCCCTACCTTCGTCATACCGGCCAGAACCGGCCCGGAAACACATTCATCAACAAGGAAAATCAACAATGAAATCGCTCGTACTCATCGCCCTCATCGCCGCCCTGCCCTTGGCCGCCGCACCCGCATTTGCCGCAGACGAGATCAACGTCTCAAACGGCATCTCGGCAGGTGGCGCCCCGCTTGCGGCGCATGGTGTGGACCTGGTTGCGCTGGTCACCAGTGGCAACCCGGTCGAAGGCTTCGCCACCCATTCCGCCACATATGACGGCGCGTCCTATTATTTCACCTCCGAAGAAAACCTCGACGCGTTCCAGGCAAACCCGGCAGCCTACTTGCCGCAGCATGGCGGGTTCTGCTCTTACGGTGTCTCGGTTGGCAAGAAATTCGACGGCGACCCGGATCAATATGTTCTGGCTGACGGCAAGCTCTTTCTGTTCCTGAACACCGCAACCCGTGAGAAGTTCCTCGAAGACGTGGCAGCCACGGCAACGACAGCCGACAATCAATGGGCGCAGATCAAGCACATCGCCGTGGGCGAACTGTAATCCCGCGCTGCCGGTGTCAGTTCCACTCACTCCGGCAATTGCCCGCGAAAGCCTAGGTTTTCGCGGGCATCTTTTTGTCGATCACCGCAATGGCGCGCTCCAGAGCCTCTTCGATGCTCAACTCGGATGTGTCCAGCAGCACGGCATCATCAGCGGGTTTCATCGGCGCTTCGCTGCGCCCCATGTCCCGCGCATCACGTTCCCTGACATCCGCAAGCACCTGTTCGCGAGTGATATTTTCGCCTTTCGCGGTTAGCTCGATATACCGACGCTCGGCGCGCACCTCGGGGCTGGCGGTGACGAAGAGCTTTACGTCAGCTCCCGGGCAGATAACCGTCCCAATGTCGCGCCCATCCAGAACGGCGCCACCCTCTTGGCGGGAAAAGTGTCGTTGAAATTCGACCAAAGCTGCGCGCACTTTGGGCATGACTGCCACCTTTGATGCCGCCTGGGCCACATCCGCGCTACGCAGATCATCGCGCCGCAAGTCTTTGGGCCGCAGCGTTTGCGCTGCTTCAACAGCGTCTTCACCGGTCAGCACACGCCGTCCAACAGCCCGATACAGCAACCCGGTGTCGAGATGCGCGAACCCGTAATGTGCCGCAACACCCTTGGAGATCGTACCCTTTCCCGCCGCAGCGGGGCCGTCGATGGCAATTGTAAAGCTCATCTTCTATCCCGTTCTACCTGCCATGGGCATAGTTCATGTTCGAACTTTCCGACAGCAAAAAACCGATTGAAAGTCCTGGAACGAGGTGAAACAGTTTCAACCAAAAGCAGAGCATTGATAAATTGCGCATTACACTTCTTCACCCGCCCCATACCGCAATTGGAAGCCGAATTCCCAAGGAAAACCTGCCCCCGTTCGGATTATTGTGTATTGGCGGTCCACTTATTGACCGCGGGCACGACGTCACGTTGATTAACGGCGATCTTGCCCCATTAGGCTTTGATGAATGCGTAGAACGTACGCTCGAGACCAAGCCAGACATCGTTCTGATCGGCCATTCCGGGTCAAGTTCCGCACATCCGACTGTAAAAACCCTTTCGATGCTGTTGAAGCGCCAAAAACCGGGGCTAGTCATCGTTTATGGCGGTGTATATCCCACGTATCATTGGCGTTCGGTCTTATCCGAGTGCCCGCAAATCGACTTTGTTGTTCGTGGTGAAGGCGAAGAGACCACTTCTAACTTGATCGCTGCAATCCAACTGAGAACTGATCTGGAATAGGTGGCCGGAATCGCCTTTCGTGATAACTCCAATCAGCCCGTGTCTACACGCCCTGCTCCGATGATCAATGATTTGGACTCGAACCGAATTGGATGGGAACTGATCAATTTCGATGATTACTCATATTGGGGAGGGCGCAGGTCGGTCATCCTTCAGTTCTCGCGTGGTTGCCCACATCTTTGCAGCTATTGCGGACAGAGGGGTTTCTGGACCCAGTGGCGCCATCGGGATCCAGAAAAATTAGCCAAGGAAATTGCGTGGCTTGCTCGTGAACATGGTGTCGAAATGGTCAATCTTGCCGACGAGAATCCGACCTCTTCCCGCCGGCAATGGAAAAGGTTTCTTGAGGCTCTGATCGCCGAGAATGTACAAGTTACGTTGATCGGGTCCACTCGTGCGGATGATATTGTACGGGACAGGGACTTGTTGCCGTTATACAAAAAAGCTGGTGTCTTGCGGTTCCTATTGGGTCTGGAAAGCACCGACGAAGCGACCTTGTTGTCGATCAACAAGGGGGCAAATACGCAAAAGGACATGCAGGCGATCCGCCTGTTGCGTTCTCACGGCATGATTGGCTTATGCACCTTTGCCGTGGGCTTTGCAGATGAGCGAGATAGAGACTACCTGCGATTGTTCAGGCAATTACTGAGGTATGACCCTGATCAAATCATGTCCATCTATGCAACCCCTCACCGGTGGACACCTTTTTCCGAAGACGTCAGGGACAAAAAAGTTGTAGAAACCGATCTACGCAATTGGGACTACAAGCATCAGGTGTTGGACACTCCGTTCGTTCCGCCTTGGCGCGTTTTCCTTTGGGTCAAGACCATCGAGATTCTGATCTCTCTTCGCCCGACGCATCTGATGAGACAATTTAGAGAGGTTGATCCAGAATTGCGTCACGCGATGCGCTGGTATTCGAAAATGGGGTTGCGTGTCCTGCTTCATGAAGGTCGCGAGTTTGTATATCGACGACGCAATCAAACCGGGTGCACAGTCGCCACATTCTGGGGCGATAACCAAAAATTTCCGGAAGAAGCTATGGAACGGCCAAAACGAAAGATCAGTTGAAATTCATACCCGTTCCAACCTGGCGCCCAGATCGGCCATCAAAGGTTCGAAAATCGGGAAGGAAGTTGCAATCGGCCCGCCGTCATCGATCGAGACCGGGTTCTGCGCCCCCATGCCCAGAACCATGAAGGACATGGCGATGCGGTGATCCAGGAAGCTCTCACAAGTGCTGCCGCCGGGAACACCGCCGATGCCCAATCCTTCGATGGTCCACCAATCGTCGCCTTCTTCGACCGTTACACCATTGGCTCGCAATCCACGTGCCATGGCGTCGATGCGGTCGCTTTCCTTGACGCGCAGCTCCTTGACGCCGCCCATCATCGTGGTCCCGGTCGCATTGGCCGCAACAACCGACAAAACCGGATATTCGTCGATCATCGAGGCCGCACGTTCAGGCGGCACCGTGACGCCTTTCATATCGGGCGAGTAGCGCGCGCGCAGATCAGCCACTGGCTCGCCGCCCTCTTCCCTTTCATTCTCAAAGGTCAGGTTCGCGCCCATCTCCCGCAATGTGTAATAAAGACCGGCGCGGGTTGGGTTGAGGCCGATATTCGGCACCAGCACATCCGACCCCGGTGTGATCAGTGCGGAGCATACAGGGAAGGCAGCGCTTGACGGATCGCGCGGTACCGCGATGACCTGTGGTTTCAGTTCAGGCCGCCCAGTCAGCGTGATGACCCGGCCTTCGTCAGTGTCCTCGACGGTAATCTCGGCCCCGAAGCCAGCCAGCATTCGTTCGGAATGGTCCCGGGTTGCTTCCTTTTCGATCACGACCGTCTTGCCCGGCGCATTCAGCCCGGCCAGCAAAACGGCGGATTTGACCTGAGCCGACGGCACTGGAACCACATAGCGGACGGGTACGGGATAAGCGGCCCCGACGAGGGTCATCGGCAAGCGCCCTCCCTCGCGGCCAACGGCACGCGTTCCGAACAGCGCCAGCGGGTCGGTGACCCGCGCCATCGGTCGCCCATTCAGGCTGGCATCGCCGGTAAACGTCGCAGTGATCGGGCACGTCGCCATCGCGCCCATGATCAGGCGCACGCCGGTGCCGGAATTTCCGCAATCGATCACCTGATCCGGTTCGGCAAAACCACCGACGCCGACACCATGCACCGACCAGTTACCACCGCCGTGATTGACCACCTCGGCCCCGAATGCGCGCATGGCCTTGGCGGTATCCAGCACATCCTCGCCTTCCAGCAGACCCGAAATCTTTGTCTCACCCACCGCCATCGCGCCCAGAATCAGCGACCGGTGCGAAATCGACTTGTCGCCAGGCACCTCGGCGGTACCGGTCAACGGACCGCAGGGACGCGAGGTCATCGGGATGGGCGTGCCGTGTCCGGACATGGGTGCTCCTTTTGCGCTATCATTCCCTGCGGATTAGCGAATTGATGTCACCGGGTCCAGCGACAATCACCCTTTGCGTCGGAAGGTCAGGTAGTGCGGCACTCGCCCCTCGCGCAGCGCCTTTTGCTCGTACCGGGTGGAAATCCAGTCGCCCCATGGCTTGCGCCAATCCTCGGGTCGTTCCGCCAGCCACTCAAATCCGGCCTTAGGCACTTCTTCCAATGTCTGACGCACATAGTCTGGAATGTCGGTCGCGACCCGGAAGATCGCGCCGGGTTTCATCACACGTGCCAGCGGCTCGAGGTGCTCGGGCGTAACGAACCGGCGGCGGTGATGACGCTTCTTGGGCCAGGGGTCGGGATAAAGCAGGAAGGCGCGGGAAAGGCTTTGATTCGGCAAAACGTCGAACAGGTCTCGTGCATCGCCGGGATGCACTGCCAGGTTTGACACATCCGCACGACGGATCTTGCCCAACAGCATGGCGACGCCATTGATGAAAGGCTCTGCGCCAATGATACCGATATCCGGGTTCTGTTCTGCCTGATGCACCAGATGCTCGCCACCGCCAAATCCCACCTCAAGCCATACCGGTTTGCCGCCAAACAGGGCATCCAGATCCAGCGGCAAGCGTTCGGGATTGCTGTCCCAATCCACCGCGCCGGGCGAGAGCGGGGACAGATCCTCGTTCAGATAGGTCTTCTGGCTGGGCTTCAGGGTCTTGCCCTTGAAGCGCCCATAGAAATTGCGTCGGGGGCGTTGGGGATGGTCAGTGCTCATGTCGCGGGCCATACTGTGGCGCTGATCGTGCTGCAAGGACGGGATACAGTGCCAGACAGACCCGCCCCCCGCATTATTTGTATCGAACTGAAGAGCGCCCCATTGTTGGGGCGCTGATTGTCGTGCGGTGGCTCAGATGGCCTTTGTCAGCGCGTCCACCAGATCGGTGCGCTCCCAACTGAACCCGCCATCAGCCTCTGGTTCGCGGCCAAAGTGACCGTAGGCCGCGGTGCGCTGATAGATGGGCCGGTTCAGGCCCAGGTGCTGGCGGATCCCGCGCGGGGTCAGGTCCATGACCTGATCGATCGCCTTTTCGATGGCTTCGGGCGCGACTTCGCCAGTGCCGTAGGTTTCGGCGTATATCGACAGCGGCTTGCTGACGCCGATGGCATAGCTGAGCTGGATTGTGCAGCGTTCGGCCATGCCGGCGGCAACCACGTTCTTGGCCAGATAGCGTGCTGCATAGGCTGCCGACCGGTCGACCTTGGTCGGATCCTTACCGGAGAATGCGCCGCCCCCATGCGGAGCCGCGCCACCATAGGTGTCAACTATGATCTTGCGCCCGGTCAGGCCCGCGTCGCCATCCGGCCCGCCAATGACGAACTTTCCTGTCGGATTGACATGCCATGCGGTCTTGCCGTTCAGCCAACCTTCGGGAAGGATTTCGGTGATATAGGGTTCGACGATGTCGCGAATGTCATCCGACGTCAGCGACTCGTCAAGGTGCTGGGTGGAAAGCACAAGTGAACTGATCCCGACCGGTTTGCCGTTGCGATAGACAACCGAAAGCTGAGATTTGGCATCCGGCCCCAGGGCCGGCTCGGTACCGTTCTTGCGCACTTCGGCCAGCCGTCGCAGGATCGCGTGCGAATACTGGATGGGTGCCGGCATCAGCGCCGAAGTTTCGTTGGTCGCAAAGCCAAACATGATGCCTTGATCGCCCGCGCCCTCATCTTTGTTGTCCGAGGCATTCACACCCTGCGCAATATGCGCCGACTGTTCATGCAGCAGGTTGGTGATTTCGCAGGTGTTCCAATGGAACTTATCCTGCTCATAGCCGATATCCTTGATACAGGCGCGCGCGATTTCGTCGATGCGGCCCATATAGTCATGTAACTTTTCCTGATCCGACAGACCGACCTCGCCGCCGATAACCACCCGGTTCGTGGTGGCAAAGGTTTCGCACGCTACGCGCGCTTCGGGTTCTTCGTTCAAGAATGCATCAAGTACGGCATCCGAAATGCGGTCACAGACCTTGTCGGGATGTCCTTCGGAAACCGATTCCGAAGTAAATGTGTAGTTCTGTCGGGACATAAAGTTGCTCCATTAAGACAATAACTCTGTCACGCCAGGAAGCCGTTGTAACAGACCTGCATCAGATAAGCGCCGATGACTGCGTGGTCAATCGGTTTTGCACATGCGCGACCTTTCGCGTCGATAAATCAGCGCGAATAGCGCAAGACAAAGAATAAAGAATACACTGTTCCCGAAACGGGAGTAGAATGTCGGGCCCAAGGCAACCGCCAGTCCTTCGTCGAAATATCCTTCAACGCCCAGGGGCAAAGAACCTGTTACCTTCCCCAATGGATCAATCATTGCGGAGATGCCCGTGTTTGCCGATCTGACCATTGGCAAACCCTGCTCGATCGCACGCATCCTTGCTTGCGCCAGATGCTGATGCGGACCCGACCGAGTTCCGAACCACGCGTCATTGGTTATCTGCAAAAGGAGCGCGGGACGCTCCGGCGCGGCAAGAACGTCCTGCGGGAACACCGCCTCGTAACAGATCAGCGGCAAGGCGGATCCGAGTTTGCCCAGCGACAACAGTGCAGCCCCCGGCCCAGAGCTGAACCCCTGGCCCGTCGTGGCGGCGAATCCATAGATCCCGACTTGCGCCAGAAGATCGCCAAAAGGCACGTATTCGCCAAATGGAACCAGATGATGCTTGTCATAAACACCGGTCAAAACGCCGGTTTCGTCAACAACGACCATTGAGTTATAGATACGCAGGTCTTTGCTTCGCTGTATGCCCAGAACAACCGGAACACCTCTTGCTGTATCCGCGATAAGCTGCAAGGTGGGTTCGGCGTTTTCCAGCCAGACCGGGACCGAGGTTTCGGGCCAAACGACCAAATCCGGCTTTGGATCAGCGGCCGTAAACTCGATCTGACGATTGAAGAATATGGGGGCGTAGTTGGGATCCCATTTCTGATGCTGCGGCGCGTTGGGTTGATTGATGCGCACCGTCTGACCCGTCGCGACGACCTCGGGCCGGGTTCCCGCGTGAACGAAAGCAACTACTACAAAGGCGAAAAGCGGTATCACGCGAAAAAACAAGCAGCGCAAGGAAAAGCCCGGTTTGAATAGGAGTGCCAATGGCAGCGTGACCGCAAATGTAAGCGCGCCCAGCCCATAAGGGCCGACAATGGACAAAAGTTGAGCAACCGGCGTATCCACCCAGACCTGTGCCAACCCTGCCCAGGGAAACCCGGTAAACAAATAGCCGCGCACGAACTCTCCGACCGACAGGTAGATCACCAGCAACCAGATCCGACCAGGCACGGACCAGCCCGGACGCATTGCAAACCAGAAAGCAGGTGCCCAGAACAAAGCCATGCCGCCCGCCATGAAGATTAAGGCAAACGGAGCCATCCAGGCATAGCGTTCAGCATCCACCAGGAACGGCTCGACGATCCACAAGAGAGCATGGGCAAAATAACCGCTGGCATAAAACCACCCTAGCAACGCGGCCTGCCACTTGGACCGTGCGGACAAAAAGAGCGCCGAGGTGGCTACAAGCGACATCAGCGTCGCGGCCCAAAACCCGAAAGGCGCCAGCCCATACGCAGCGACCGCCCCGAGGAGGGCGGCCAGCAGATAGCGCAGCCAGATTGGCCAGCGAACGATTTGGATCATGCGGCGCGGTCCGGCAGCATCACACGCAGTCGTTTTATCCTGCGCGGATCGGCCTCAAGCACCTCGAATTCCGGACCTTCCGGGTGAATGACCACCTCGCCCCGCGCCGGGACCCGGCCGGACAACATGAATACGAGCCCGCCAAGTGTGTCTATTTCTTCTTCGTCCACATCTTCGTGACTGGTCAGGGAACGCCCGATTTCAGCCTCGAAATCCTCAAGCGGAACCTTGGCCTGAACGACATAGCAGCCCGGTTTTTCCTGCAACCAAAGTTGATCTTCGTCGGCATCGTGTTCGTCAGCAATTTCGCCCACCACTTGCTCGATCAGATCCTCGATGGTGACTAGCCCGTCGACGCCGCCGTATTCGTCGATCACCAGTGCCATGTGCCGCCGTTCCGTCTGCATTTTGGTCAACAGAACTCCGATTGGCATCGAAGGCGGCACAAATAGCAACTGGCGAAGCATCGTAGCCAGATCGAAATCGACCGTATCGCCGTTGAATCCGTGGGTCAGGGCAAAATCTTTGAGGTGAATGAACCCAAGTGGAGTATCCAACGTGCCCTCATAGACCGGTATCCGAGTCATACCGCTGTCGCGGAAAACCTGCACCAGTTCGTCTTTCGGGATGGTGCTGGGCACCGAAACGATTTCCGCAGTCGGAATCGCAACATCCTCGACCCGCATACGGCGAAGATTGATCATTCCGCGAGGTTGCGAGTTTGATGCGGCCTGCCCGTTCATTTGGGGGTCACTGATATTTTCGCCGGAAGAGAACACATCAATAATGCGGGACAAAAACCCCTGTTTCTCTTCGCTCATGTCGTCGCCGTTCCCGGATTGCGCGCCTTGCGCCGCCATAGAACCGCCGTCTGTATCGCCCATTTTCTCGTTCCAATTAACCGGACCGCAAAGCCCTTAATTACCCAGTATATGGGTTATCCAAGCCCATTTTGCCAAGTATTTCGATTTCAAGACCTTCCATCAAGGTGGCATCAGGGTCACGGACATGGTCGTATCCCAGAAGATGGAGCACGCCATGTACCACCAGATGGGTTACGTGATCCTCAAACGATTTTCCAGCATCCTGCGCCTCGCGTGCGCAGGTATCGTACGAAATAGCGATATCGCCCAGCGCGATGTCGCCACCAAAGTCGGGGCTGGGTTCAGCGGGCTCCGCCCCGGGCGTCTCGGCAGCCAGTTCCGCGGCCGGCCAGCTCAGAACATTAGTCGCACTTGGCTTGTCGCGGAATTCGGCGTTGAGTTCCTGGATCCGGACGTCGTCACATCCCAGCAGGCTGACTTCGCAAATCTCCGGATCAAGCCCCCGATGCGCCAGAACAGCCGAGACGGCGCGGCTGCCGACAGCCACGAGATTGTCCCAACGCGGGTCTTCCAATGTGACTTCGATCGTCAAACCTGCCCCCTTGGCAGCACATGCCCTCATTTTCGGCCCAGCCAAACCTTGCCCGATCAGGATGAGGTCGTTCGCCCGGCGTCGGCCTCATAAGCCTCAATAATGGCGGCGACAAGCGGATGACGCACAACATCCTTGGAGGTAAAATAGTTGAATCCAATTTTGGGAATGATTTTCAGCAATCGTTCCGCATCTGCCAACCCCGATGGTACCCCACGCGGCAGGTCGACCTGAGACCGGTCGCCGGTAATGACCATGCGGCTTCCTTCGCCCAAGCGGGTCAGGAACATCTTCATCTGCATGGTCGTGGCATTCTGCGCCTCGTCCAAAACCACAAAGGCGTTCGAAAGCGTACGACCGCGCATGAAAGCCAGCGGTGCAATTTCTATACGTTTTTCTTCGATCAACTTGGCGAGCTGCTTGCCAGGCAAAAAGTCGTTCAGCGCGTCATAGAGCGGCTGCATGTAGGGGTCGACCTTGTCCTTCATGTCGCCGGGCAGATATCCCAGCTTCTCCCCCGCCTCGACGGCGGGACGGCTGAGGATGATACGGTCAACATGGCCGCCGATGAACATCGACACGCCGACAGCCACGGCCAGATAGGTCTTACCCGTCCCCGCCGGGCCAATACCAAAGGCCAGTTCGTTGTTGAACAGCGATTGCACATAAGCCTTTTGCGCATCTGTGCGCGGCTCAACCAGCTTCTTTCGAGTCTTGATTTCGACCGTGCCGCCCTTGAACATTTCAAGCTGATCGCCATCGCGAACGCCAGTTCCGGTCTCGGACCCGCCCATGCGCAGTTCACGGTCTATATCCGCCGCTTCGACAGATCGACCGGCCTGCAGCCGGTCATAAAGCGCCTCCAGCACTTCCACCGCCCGCTTCTGAGCTTCTTCCTCGCCCATGATGGCAAGCTGGTTCCCGCGGCGAAGGATTTGGATCGACAGTTTTCGCTCGATCTCGGCCAGGTTGCGGTCATATTCACCGCACAGGTCAATCAACAATCTGTTGTCTGGAAATTCAACAAGCACCTCGTGCGGGGGCATGTCATCTTGCGGTGGGGTAAGGGCACCAATGGCCAATAGGTTCTCCTGTTTTGGCATTTGATTTGAGCGTAGTCAGATTGCTCGCAACTGCGCAAGCACCGACGAAAAAAAATTGCACGAGAACGCAAATTTGCCGCCCCCCGGCTGAACAAGCCCGCGATTTATTCAAATCGCGGGTCTCGAGCAATCGGCCTCAGAATGCGTAATTCAGACCGACTCTGATATTGCCATAACTCGGCGTGGCCACTGTCGAGGATCCTGAAGAATCAATCAGTCGCATCGAATCGAATTGCGTGAATTCATACTCCAGCGTCAGGCGAACCTTTTCCGCCACGATGCGTTCCATCCCAAGACCCAGAGTGTAGCCGTCATAATCGGAGTTGTCCGACACGGCAATCGTATCACCGCCAGCCGTCCCCGCCAGTGCATAGTCGATATCGCCTCTCGCATATCCTACGATACCGTAATACTGCATCTTTCCAGACGCGCTGGTGATGCCGCCCTTGAGCCGCAGGGACAGTACGTTTTTGACATCGACTGATGCCTGATGCGTGTTTGTGGTCAGATCATCGTCGATGCTGCCCGCCTCATAGCCCAACTCGACCCCGTAAACATAATACCGGCTGCGAAATGCGATGTTGTTTCGCCACCCGAGCCTGAGGCCATAATTAAACCCACCCGGCTTCAGTTCGCCCACGCTCGCCACCAGATCGCCGTTCGGAGCGCGCTGCCCCACGTCATCCGAGCCTCCGAATGCGTACCCCAGCGTTCCCCCGGCATAAAAACCGCGCCAATCGGCATGGCGCTTGGCTGGCTCGATGACCTCTGGTTCTACAAAAGGAGCCTCAGTATTCCCAGCGACTACCGG
This sequence comes from Ruegeria sp. CI1, assembly GCF_056536925.1. NCBI lineage: Bacteria > Pseudomonadati > Pseudomonadota > Alphaproteobacteria > Rhodobacterales > Roseobacteraceae > Ruegeria > Ruegeria sp. CI1. The sequence goes on from NZ_JBQFQP010000001.1 coordinate 214,012, forward strand.
GACTCCGTTCAATGCCCCAATGCCGAACACCAGCGAAAGTGCCCACCCTTTTAGGGACAACAGTCCGTTCAAGCGTTTCAAATTCTGCTCCCTCCTCGTACCAACTCCTTACGGAGCCTCACAAACTATCCGGCCCCAAAGACCATTCGCACCGTTGCCCAGATGGTGCGATTTCGATGACCTAAACCAGAAACAGGTTTCGGCAAAGTGAATCTTTGTTATCGAAATGCCAATAGCACCCCAAATCTGGCTATTTTTCGGCTTTTCCCCTCAAGATTATGTCAACTCTCCGGCGAGAGAGTTGGAACCGGAGGACGTGATGCGCACACGACGCAGATCACCAGGAACTACATCAGCCCGATTTACGTGGACCGCATGCAGATACTCTGATTTTCCGACCATCTGTCCGTCGAGCCGCCCGGGCTTTTCAAACAACACATGCACGTCACGCCCGACCATGCTGTCCTGCACGCTGCGCTGATGCTTGGTAATCAGTGCTTGAAGCCGTTGCAGCCGGTCATCGGCTTCCTTTCCCGGAACCTGTGGCCGTTCCGCCGCCGGTGTACCCGGTCGTGTGGAATACTTGAACGAATAGGCATAACCGTACTTTACCTCTTCGACCAGATCGAGCGTGGCCTGGAAATCCTCTTCGGTCTCTTCCGGAAAACCGACAATGAAATCACCCGACATCAGAATATCGGGGCGTGCGGCACGAATACGCTCAATCAGTCGCAAATAGCTTTCCGCCGTATGGCTGCGGTTCATCCGCTTCAGAATCTTGTCCGAGCCGGATTGCACCGGCAGGTGCAGATAGGGCATCAGCTTGTCGCAGGTAGCGTGCGCTTCGATCAGATCGTCGCTCATGTCGTTGGGGTGCGATGTGGTAAACCGGATGCGTTCCAGTCCGTCGACCTTGTTCAACTCCCAGATCAACCCGGCAAGCGTCATATCGCCGTTCTGACCGGCCCCGTGATAGGCGTTCACGTTCTGACCCAGCAACGTGATTTCGCGCACGCCCCGCTCCACCAGTTCGCGAGCCTCAAGCAGAATACGATCCGCAGGCCGGCTGACCTCGGCCCCGCGAGTATAGGGTACCACACAAAAGGCGCAGAACTTGTCGCAGCCTTCCTGAACGGTCAGAAACGCCGTCGGGCCGCGCTTGGCCTTGGGACGGTTCTTCAGCTTTTCGAATTTGTCCTCTTCCGGGAAATCCGTGTCCAGCGCCTTTTGGCCTTCGCGCGTTTTCGCCTCCATCTCGGGCAGACGGTGATAGCTTTGCGGGCCGACCACCAGATCGACAAGAGGCTGGCGGCGCATGATCTCTTCGCCTTCGGCCTGCGCGACGCAGCCTGCGACTCCGATCTTGAGATCGGGTTTTTCCGCTTTGAGTCCCTTGAATCGGCCAAGCTCGGAATAGACCTTCTCCGCAGCCTTTTCCCGGATATGGCAGGTGTTGAGCAGGATCATGTCCGCATCATCCGGGCTTTGCGTCTCGACATAACCTTGCCCGCCCAGCGCCTCGGCCATGCGCTCGCTGTCATAAACGTTCATCTGACACCCGTAGGTCTTGATGAAGAGCTTTTTCGGTTCGGACATGAAACGTGCCTTTGATTTCGCTGGATCGGCGCCGTCTATACGGAACGGACGCGGCTTGCAATGCGCGCGCATTTACCCGAGTTTGACGGCAAATGCCAGCAGAGCAGGACAAGTACATCGTATGCAGTATCCATCACTCGACAGTTTTCTGAACTCGGTCGCGAAATCGCCAGTCAAAGGACCGGTGGCGATGATCTTTGCCGAAGACGCCGTCGAGATAGCAGGAACATTGCTGCATCATTTGAATCTCGGGTTCAAAACGGTGATCGCATTGATGCCGGATGACTTCGAACTGCCGACGGATCTCGGCGACCAGGTGCACCGGATCACCTATACTTGTAGGCCCAGACATTTGGTCTTTGCGGCGGTCAACCGGATCGTCGCCGCGTTGCCCAATGTCTGGATGTACTACGGCTACAACGCCGAATACCTGTTCTTTCCGTTCTGCGAAACGCGCAGCGTGGGCGAGATGCTGTCTTTTCACGCCGAGGAACGCCGCAGCGCGATGCTGACCTACGTGATCGACCTGTACGCCGAAGACCTGAACACTTGCCCCTCGGCGGTTTCGCCCGCGACTGCGATGCTCGACAAATCGGGGTACTTTGCCGAAGTGCGCATAGACCCAACAACCGAGGACCCGCTTGAACGGCAACTCGATTTTTCCGGCGGGCTGCGCTGGCGGTTTGACGAGTTCATACCAAAGGAAAGCCGGAGAATGGATCGCATCGCACTTTTTAGAGCCAAACCCGGGCTAGAGCTGTTTTCGAACCACACGTTCAATGATGCTGAATACAATACCTATTCCTGCCCGTGGCATCACAATCTGACTGCAGCTATCTGTTCCTTTCGCGCTGCAAAGGCGCTGAAACGAAATCCGGTGTCAGCGGCGCGGATCAACACCTTCAAATGGCGCAATTCCGTACCGTTCGAATGGTCCTCGGGCCAGTTGCTCGATCTTGGCCTGATTGAACCGGGGCAGTGGTTCTAAAACGCGGTCCAGCCTCCGCGCCGAGAACACCCCAAACTCAGCGCCTGAACAGAACCGGAAACCAGTCCTCGCGCAAACGCTGGCCCGGTTGCATGTCATGGCCCGGATAGGGTGGCGATGTTCGGCCCGGGCGCTCGACGTAACGCGCATCGTCTCCGACCAGGCGCAGGGAAAAAGCCCGGCGGCGTGACGCCGAAGTATTACCGCGCGCGCCATGCAGCACGCGATAGTTGAACGCCACCGCATCCCCGGGTTGCATTTCAAACTCGACAATCTTCATACCTTCAGCCTCGGGATCGGGGATCGGCATGTACTGACCTTCGTCAGGGAAAAAACCCTCTTCCGAAACCCAGCGCGTCGGCAGCACTTCCTTTTCCCACAGGTGGGACCCTGCGACACAGCGCAGCGTCGCCTCTTTCACCGGATCGAGCGGTGACCAGAAACTGATGGTTTGCCGTCCGTCAACGAAATAATACGGCCCGTCCTGATGCCATGGCGTCGCCATCGAGGTGCCGGGCTCTTTCACCAGCACATGGTCGTGGAACATCTGCACCGATTCGGATGCCATCAAATCCGCTGCGACTTCGGCCACGGGTGAGGTTTCGATCACCTCGCGAAACTGTGGGATTCGGTCCCAGTTGCAGTAGTCGTCAAAGAACCTGCCGGTTTGGCCTTCTTTCTTGTTTTCCGATGCATACGGTCCTGGGTTCGACATGTTCGCCTCGACCCCTGCGCGCAAGGTATCGACCTGATCGGCAAACAATCCGGGCACAAAGACGACACCGTCCCGCTGAAAGGTGTCGATCATGTCCTGTGTAACCAATGGGTGAGGCAAGGGATCCTCCGTAAATCCGTGTTTGCCAAGATATGTGCAGGTCCCGAACCTCTGTTCAAATCATATCTTCGAAACTAATAAATAATCTCATGTTATTTATTTCACTCCGCCAGTACGAATATGTCTGCGCCATCGGCCACCACGGCAGCCTTACCGCAGCGGCCGAGCATCTCAATGTGTCGCAACCTGCCTTGTCCGCCGCCCTGGCCAGAATCGAACAACATCTGGGTTATCCCTTGTTCATCCGAAAACGCGGTTCGGCCATGGCCGTAACCCCGCAAGGGCGGACCTTTATCGAAGGCGCAAAAAGCCTGCTTGACCGCGCCGCCCGGTTGCAAGACCCGTCCCATCCTCCAATACCCGCAAAACGGCTTCGGCTAGGGTGTTTCGTCGACCTTGCTCCGTTCCTTCTGGCCCCTGCCATCCGCCGTCTGCGCTCTGAGTTGCCGGATGTCGAAGTGACCTATCGGGCCGATGGCTTCGAAGCCCTGCTCGCGGCATTGCTCAAGGGGCAGATAGATATCGCGTTGACCTATGATCTGGGAATGGATGCCGGATTCTCGCGGCGGTTGCTGTATGTCTGCCGCCCCAACGCGCTGATACCACCCGATCATCCGCTTGCGACACATGAGGTCGTGACCTTGGACCGGCTGGCCGAATTTCCGCTGATCCTGTCCGAAGAGGGACTTTCCGCGCAATATGTTCTGGAACTGTTCAGACGCAAGGGCCTGTCGCCGCATGTGGCGCATCGGGCAACTTCACTGGAAATCCTTCGCAGCCTCGCCGCGCATGGCGAGGGTGTCGGCATCAGTTACGCCAACCCCGTTGGCGGCCTGAGCTATGACGGGCTTCCCATTGCAAGCCGGCCTGTCCGCGATCCCGAAGCCCGCGAATCCGTCGTAATCGCTCGGCATGGCATCGGCCCGGCCGACCCGCTGTTTGACGCGGCCCAACGGGTGTTGGCCGTTCTGTTCGAAAAGAATTGATCAGGCCTTGCGGCGCAGGCGGATGACCACATCCACGGAAGCAATTTCAACCCCTTCGGGTGCATTTGGCAAGCGCTGGATCACCAGCTGATCCGACGGAGCGTCGGACAGACGCCCCTCATCCTCCCAAAAAAAATGGGGATGGTCATGGGTATTGGTGTCGAAATAGCTTTTCGATCCGTCCACCGTGATTTCCTGTAGCACACCTGCATCGCAAAAGGCGCGCAGTGTGTTATACACGGTGGCCAGAGAAACGGCAGCACTGTTGGACTTTGCCGCCTCGAACAGACTTTCCGCCGTGACGTGCCGGTGTTTACCGTCACCCACCAGAAGCTCGGCCAGCGCAACGCGCTGCCGCGTCGGTCTGAGACCGGCCTTGGCCAACCACTGCGTGGCGTTTTCCAGACTGTCTGGCGTCATGATGTCGATACCTGCATGCGTTTGACAATATATATAAGTCGTGCCCAGATGAAATTTCAAATGAAATTCATTCGCAAACAGGGCCATTCGCTTGAAACTTGCGGCGCACCCGCTCTTGCAGGACCTTGCACACGGGTGTTAGAGGAGGCCAGATGTGACCAACAGACTCTGGCAGGAGAGGCGGCAGAATGGCCCAATTCCCGAGCAGCTTTGACAAAGACGATCTGCTGAAGTGCGCGCGCGGCGAACTTTTCGGCCCAGGCAACGCACAGTTGCCCGAACCTCCAATGCTCATGATGGACCGGATCACCGACATTTCGGCGGATGGTGGCGCACATGGCAAGGGGCATGTGGTGGCCGAATTCGATATCACGCCGGATCTTTGGTTCTTTGACTGCCATTTTCCGGGCAACCCAATCATGCCTGGCTGCCTTGGTCTGGATGGGCTGTGGCAACTGACCGGATTCAACCTCGGCTGGCGTGGTTGGCAGGGGCGCGGCTATGCTATCGGCACAGGCGAAATCAAGTTGACCGGTATGGTGCGCCCCGACCGCAAGAAGCTGACCTACTACGTCGATTTCACCAAGGCCGTTCAGACCCGCCGCCTGACCATGGGTGTGGCGGATGGCCGGGTCGAAGCAGATGGGGAATTGATTTATCAAGTCAAGGACATGAAGGTTGCATTGTCCGAAAGCTGACCCCAGCTGAAGACCAGGCAACAGAGAACGGAACACAGGAGTACGCTTATGCGTCGCGTCGTCGTCACCGGATTGGGGATCGTTTCCTCGATCGGGAACAATGCCGAGGAAGTGCTTTCATCGCTGAAAGCGGGCAGGTCCGGCATCGAGGCCAACGAACAGATGGTCGAGCACGGCTTTCGCAGTCAGGTAGCTGGAACGCTCAAAATCGATGTGGCTGAACACGTGGACAAGCGCGCACTCAGGTTCATGGGCCCGGGCGCGGCCTACGCCCACATCGCGATGGGTCAGGCCATTGCCGATTCCGGTCTGACCGATGATCAGGTAGTAAACCCCCGCACCGGGCTGGTGGCCGGGTCGGGCGGTCCTTCGACCAGTGCAATGCTGACCGCACATCAGACTGTGCTGAAATCGGGTGCGACAAAGCGTATCGGCCCGTTTGCGGTGCCAAAGTGCATGTGCTCGACCATCTCGGCCAACCTGGCGACAGCCTACAGGATCAAGGGCATCAACTATTCGATCACTTCGGCCTGCTCCACTTCGCTGCACTGCATCGGAAACGCTGCTGAACAGATCATGATGGGCAAGCAGGATGTGATGTTCGCGGGTGGCGGCGAGGAACTGGACTGGACGCTCAGCTGCCTGTTCGACGCGATGGGCGCGATGTCGTCAAAATACAACGACACCCCCGCACGCGCCTCACGCGCTTTCGATCAGGACCGCGACGGGTTCGTGATCTCGGGTGGTGGCGGGATCGTGGTTCTGGAAGAACTGGAACACGCCAAGGCACGCGGCGCCAGGATCTATGCCGAAGTGACCGGATTTGCCGCCACTTCGGACGGTCATGACATGGTGGCCCCATCGGGCGAAGGCGGCGAACGCGCGATGCGCCTGGCGCTGCAGACCGTGCCCGAGGGGCGCAAGGTCAGCTATATCAACGCACACGGCACCTCGACCCCGGTTGGCGACGTGGGCGAGGTCGAAGCAGTACGCCGAATTTTCGGCGAGGGCAACGTGCCGCCGATTTCATCGACCAAGTCGATGACCGGCCATGCACAAGGCGCGGCGGGCGCGCTCGAGGCGATCTTCTGCCTGCTGATGCTGGACAACGACTTCATTACCCCTTCGATCAACGTCGATACCCTGGCCGAGGGCATTCTGCCCGGCGAAATTGCGACGCAAGTCGTTGAAAACGCAGGACTGGACAGTGTCATGACCAACAGCTTCGGCTTTGGCGGCACAAACGGGTCCATGATTCTGTCCAAGTATAATGGATGAGTGAAATGTCGGATCTTCTCAAAGGCAAACGCGGCCTGATCATGGGCGTGGCCAACGACCGCTCCATCGCGTGGGGCATCGCCAAGGCCATGCACGAGGCCGGTGCCGAACTGGCATTCACCTATCAGGGCGAAGCCTTCGGCAAGCGGTTGGAACCGCTTGCGCAAAGCGTCGGCAGTGATTTCATGGTCGACGCCGATGTCACCGATGACGAGTCGCTAGACCGCGCCTTTGACGAACTGGCCAACCGTTGGCCCACCGTCGACTTTGTTGTTCACGCCATAGCCTATTCCGACAAGTCGGAATTGACGGGGCGGTTTCTGAACACTACACGGGCCAATTTCAAGCATTCGATGGATGTATCGGCCTATTCCTTCATCGAGGTGGCGCGCCGCGCCTATCCGCTGATGAAAGAAAATGGCGGCTCGCTGCTGACGCTGACCTATCAAGGTTCGAACCGGGTGGTTCCGAACTATAACGTCATGGGTGTGGCCAAGGCCGCGCTGGAATCGGCGACCCGCTATCTCGCCAACGATCTCGGACCTGACGGTATCCGCGTCAATGCTATCTCGCCTGGTCCGATGAAGACTCTGGCCGGCGCGGCCATCGGTGGCGCGCGCAAAACCTACAAATTCTGCGACCAGAATGCGCCGATGCGTTCGAATGCAACGCTCGAAGCCGTTGGCGGTACTGCTGTTTATCTGACGTCCGATGCCGGCGCCTGCACCTCGGGTGAGATTATCCGTGTCGATGGCGGTTTCCACGTCCTGGGAATGCCTCAACCCGACTTCATGTGACCCGAACTTTCCCTGCGCTTGCCAAGTTTTGACCACACTTGGCGCGCAGGAATTCGGGCATGAGCAAAATTGACATGATCCTCTCCGCCGCCGCGCAACGCGAAAAGGCGCTGAAAAAGCCGGAACCGCCAGTAAGGCAATCGGGCAACCTGATACGCTTGTTGTTGGTGAGCCTGTGTTTCTCGCTTGCGGCGCTGGTGATCTTGTCGCAGCCCCAGACACAGGCGATGATGGGCCTCACGATCGCCACCAGGTAGTACGCCTGCCAAACAGGCCAGGTCAGGCGCATTCGCGGGCCCAGCCGTCATTTCGGTTCAATTGATCGACACGACCTCGATATCAAAGATCAGGTCCTGCCCCGCCAAGGGGTGGTTCGCATCCAGTGTCACGGTGGCATCGTCAACTTCGACCACCGTTACCGGAAGGGCCTGACCATCGGGCGTCTGCATCTGCAACTGTGTGCCGATGTCGAGCGGTATATCGTCGGGAATGCCTTCGCGCGGGATGGACTGCCGCATCGCCGGATTGATCGGGCCATAGGCTTCGACACAAGTCACCTCGACCTTTTTCCTTTCACCGACAGTCATGCCCGGCAAGGCATTGTCCAGCCCAACGATGATCTGTCCCGACCCCACTTCCAATTGCAGCGGGTCGCGGCCTTCGGAACTGTCGAATGTGCTCCCGTCCAGCAGGGTACCGGTATAGTGAATGCGCACCGTGTCGCCTTGCTTGATTTCGGTCATGAGGTCTCCGATCGGTTGGGTTTTGGTTGAACGGCCCACCCTAATGTCTGTCACACCATTGTAAACCCGCCCCTCTTTCGCGCGCTGAATTCCTGTGCGAACCTGCCCGCGAAGAGGGAGGAGCACATGCCAATCACCACCTGCGTCTTTGACGCCTACGGAACACTGTTCGACGTCGCAGCCGCCGCGCGTCTGGCCGCAGCCGAGCCCGAGCATACCCAGCTCAGTGGCAAATGGCCGGAGTTGGCCAATTTCTGGCGATTGAAGCAGTTGCAGTACTCCTGGCTGAGGGCGGTGACCGGCGCCCATACCGATTTCTGGGAGGTGACACAGGACGGTCTTGACTGGGCGCTCGAAGCGGTCGGGCTGGACGGAGAAGGCGGGCTTCGCCAGCGGTTGCTCGATCTCTATTGGGAACTGCAGGCCTTTCCCGAAGTTCCCGCAATGTTGGGGGCATTGAAGGACGCTGGGATGCAAACGGCAATCCTGTCCAACGGCTCGCCTGCGATGCTGGATGGTGCGGTGCAATCGGCAGGCATCGGCGACGTGCTGGATGATGTGCTGTCGGTGGAAAGCGTGGGCATCTTCAAGCCCGATGCCCGCGTCTATGAACTGGTGACCAAGCGCTTTGCTTGCGCCCGCGACGAAGTTCTTTTTGTCAGCTCGAACGGCTGGGATGCGGCTGCGGCCAGCGGATTCGGATTTGTCACCGCATGGGTCAACCGCGCTGCCGAACCCATGGACCGCTTGCCGTGGCGGCCCGCGCATGTACTGTCCGACCTGACCACGATTCCCCAACTGGCAGGAGCCTGATGGCGCACTTCACCTCAAGCGACGGAAAAAAAATCTACTTTGAGGACAACGGCAAAGGTAAACCACTGGTTTGCCTTGCCGGTCTGACCAGATCCAGCCGGGATTTCACATTCCTCGCCCCGCACGTACCCGACCTGCGTCTGATTGCGATCGACTATCGTGGCCGGGGGCAATCGGACCATGACCCGAACTATATGAATTACAACGTCAATCGAGAGGGTCAGGATGTCATCGAGCTTCTTGATCATCTGGGACTTGGCAAAGTCACCGTGCTGGGCACGTCTCGAGGCGGTCTGATCGCGATGGTGCTGGCTGACTGTCACCAGGACCGGCTGGCAGGCGTAATCTTGAACGATGTGGGCCCGATTGTGGAGCCGACAGGGATTGCCCGGATTTTCGAGTATGTCGGCAAGCCACCCACATTCCAGACTTTTGAAGATGCCGCGCAGGTTCTGAAAGACTCGATGGAACCGCAATTCCCCGGTGTCCCCCTTTCGATTTGGCGAAAGCAGGCAGAAAACCAATATCTTGAAACGCCCACAGGACTGGCCCTGAGCTATGATGTAAACTTGCGGCAGGCCCTGTTGGAACAGGCCGCGGCCGGACCACCACCCGACCTATGGCCCCTGATCGACGCGTTGCGCACCATCCCTACTGGTGTTATCCGGGGCATGAACTCCGATATACTCAGCCCGGGCACGCTGGCAGAAATGCGCAAGCGTCATCCTGCCCTCGTCGCGGAAGAAGTCCCTGATCGGGGCCATGCCCCGTTCCTGGACGAACCGCAGTCCCTCGCAGTCATTCGCAATATCCTGGAGGCCGCATGAGTACCCTGCCCCTGATAAAAGCCGCCGCCAAACGGCTGCAAGGCCATGCAAGGCGAACACCATTGCTAAGCTCTCCTTTCCTTGATGACATTGCCGGGCGCAGGGTGCTGGTCAAACCGGAATGCCTGCAACACACCGGCAGCTTCAAGTTCCGCGGGGCATGGTCTGCGATTTCGGCGCTGGACCCGAACATGCGGCAACGCGGAGTCATCGCCTATTCTTCGGGTAATCACGCGCAGGGCGTAGCGATGGCGGCGACAAAACACGGAATCGCATCGGTCATCGTCATGCCGTCGGATGCGCCGCAACTGAAGATCGAAAACACCCGCGCACTGGGGGCCGAAGTTGTTTTGTATGACAGGGAAACCGAAAGCCGCGAGGATATCGGCGCGGCATTGTCGAATGAGCGCGGCCTGACCCTGATCCGCCCCTATGACGACCCACAGGTAATCGCAGGTCAGGGCACCGTCGGGTTGGAGGTTGCCGAACAAGTCGCTGATTTCGGCGTTGATATGGCCGACGTTCTGGTCTGTTGTGGCGGTGGCGGACTGACCTCCGGGATCGCCTTGGCGCTGGAGGGCCACGCGCCCGGCCTGCGCGCCAGAACCTGCGAGCCCGAAGGCTTTGACGACGTGAAACGTTCGTTGGTCTCGGGCGGGATCGAACGGAACAACCGGACTTCGGGGAATATCTGCGACGCAATCCTGACGCCCGAACCGGGTCAGATCACCTTCCCGATTCTAAAACGCTTGTGCGGCCCGGGTCTGAGCGTTACCGAGACCGAAGCCATGCGCGCCATGGCTTTGGCATTTCTGCGCCTCAAGATCGTTCTGGAACCCGGCGGAGCCGTGGCACTGGCCTCGGCCCTGTACCGGCAGGACGAGATCGAGGGCGACACCGTGATCGTCGTCGCCTCGGGCGGCAACGTCGAACCGGCTCTCTTTGCCCGGGCATTGGCAGATCACACCTGATGCCGGAGTACCTGCTGCCGATCCGAAGCATGGATCACGCGGCAATCCTGCCCTATATCTTCGCGAAACATAGCCAAGCTGACACAGGGGTATCCCATGAACATTGCCGATCTGGGTCATGTCCAGCTCTACTATCGCATCGACGGCGACCCCGACGGGGCGCCCGTGGTATTCGCCAATTCGCTGGGCACCGACTATCGGCTTTGGGATGCGGTTTTGCCTTTGCTTCCCAAGGGGTTGAAGTTCATCCGCTACGACATACGCGGCCACGGCCTGTCGTCCCTGCCGCCCGCCCCCTATTCGATGGGTGCGCTGGTGCGGGATGCCGAGGCTCTGCTGGATATGCTGGAGGTCCGCGATTGCGCCTTTGTCGGCCTCTCCATTGGCGGGATGATCGCGCAGGGACTGGCGGTCAAACGGATGGATCAGATCCGCGCGTTGGTTCTGTCAAACACTGGTGCCAAGATCGGCACCGCTGACATGTGGGACAAGCGCATTGCCGCCGTCAATGCCGGTGGAATAGAAGCGCTGGCCGACAACATCATGGAACGCTGGTTTTCCAAGGATTTCCGCGCCTCGCCCAACCTCACCCTGTGGCGTAACATGCTGGTCCGGCAATCGGTCGAAGGTTATGCGGGATGTTGCGCGGCCATTTCCGGCACCGATTTCTATACTCCGACAAGTGGCCTGCGACTTCCAACGCTGGGCATCGCGGGCAGCGAGGACGGGGCGACGCCACCCGATCTGGTGCGCGAAACGGTCGACCTGATCCCCGGCTCAAAATTTGAACTCATCCGCAGGGCAGGCCATCTGCCATGCGTTGAAAAACCCGAAGAATACGCTGCCATCCTTTCAGAATTCCTGCGCGGTATAGGGCATGGTAAGGAGGGCGGGAATGGCTGATTTCCTTCTGGTTCACGGCTCATGCCATGGGGCGTGGTGTTGGCGTGATCTGATCCCTGAACTGACCGCTCTGGGGCATTCTGCCCGCGCCATAGATATGCCCAGCCACGGGGATGACCAAACTCCTGTCGCCGATGTCACTCTGGTTAGGTGCCGCGATGCCGTCTTGTCGGCATCGACCCCCGATACTGTAGTTGTAGGTCATTCCTGGGGCGGCTATCCAATCTCCGCAGCGGCCGGGACAGCTCCGGGCAAGATGCGCGCCCTGATCTATCTCTGCGCCTATGTCCCCATTTCGGGCAAGAGCATGGCACAGATGCGCAAGCGCGCGGCCCGCCAGCCCCTGATTTCGTCCGTCCAGAAATCGCCCGACGGCCTCTCCTATACCGTAGTTCCGGATCAGGTCAGGGCGCTGTTCTATCACGACTGCGCCGAAGAGGTCGCCGAATTCGCCGCCAAACGCCTTTGCCCGCAAGCAATCAGGCCGCAGGAAACGCCCTTGGTACTTGATGAAGGTTTTGCCAATTTGCCCAAGGCCTATATCCGAACGCTCGACGACCGAACTGTACCCACCGAATATCAGGCCGAGATGTGCAGTGGTTTTCCGCAAGATATGAAATTCACAATCGACAGCTCCCATTCTCCGTTCTTTTCCCATCCCAAGGAACTGGCGCTGATGCTGTCGCAGATCGAAAGAAAATTCTGATGGCTGGATCCGTTTTCGACAGCGTGCTGTTTTCCAGGCTGTTCCCGTCTGGCGATGTTGGTCGCCTCTTCACTGACAGTGCCGAGTTGAGGGCAATGCTGCTGGTCGAGGGGATGCTGGCCAAAGTTCAGGGCGATCAGGGCATCATACCATTGGAAAGCGCACAGGCCATTTCGCGCGCCGCGATGGAGATTCAGCTTGATCCCGGTGCCTTGTCCGCCGCGACCGGCGAAAACGGCGTCAGCGTCCCGGCGCTGGTCTCGGCCTTCCGGGCCGAGATGCAGGCCCCCGAACATGCCGCCTATGTTCATTGGGGCGCGACTTCACAGGACATTATCGACACCGGGCTGATGCTGCGGCTGCGGCAGGCGATCGGTCTGATCGAAGCCGATGTTAAAGATACTCTTGGCCACCTTGCGCGGCTGGCCCTTGATCATGCCCGCCTGCCAATGCCAGCCCGCACCTATGGGCAGCACGCGACCCCAACCAGCTTTGGCGCCGTGGTCGCGTCATGGGGCTGGCCCCTGTTAGGGCTTATGCAGGAATTGCCTGCGCTGCGGCAAGACTGCCTGCTTGTGTCCCTGTCCGGCGCGGCTGGCACCAGCGCAGCCCTGGGGGCGCAATCAGCCACAACCCGCGCAGAACTTGCAAAACTCTTGAACCTGCACGACCCGGGGCGAAGCTGGCATACCGACCGTACCCCCGTTCTACGCCTTTGCGATTGGTTCACCCGCCTTGTGCTGGCCTTAGGCAAGATCGGAGAGGACGGCGTGGAGCTAACCCAAACCGGGATAGCCGAGATTGGCTTGGGCGGGGCCGGGTCATCTTCGACCATGCCGCAAAAGCAGAACCCTGTGGCTCCGTCGGTTCTGGTGGCGCTGGCCCGCCAGCAGACCGGGTTGATGAGTGTTTTGCAGGGGGCGGCGATGCATCGCCATCAGCGCGACGGCGCCGCGTGGTTCACCGAATGGATGTGCCTGCCACAAATCGTTTTGGGGGCGGGTTCTTCTTCCCGGGTCGCCTCGTCCATGGCTCAGAAGATTTCGCCCGAACTTGACGCGATGCGCACAGCGCTGGAATCACATCTCGGCATGATCCATGCCGAAGCGCTGAGTTTCGCGCTGGCCGAACACTTACCGCGCCCCAAGGCACAGGCCGCAACCAAGGAACTGTGCCGGGAATCCGCCTCAACAGGCACCCCTCTGAAGGAAATCGTTGCCCGGACCTGGCCGCAACTGGACACGCACAAACTGTTTGACCCTATGCATCAGCTTGGACTTGCCCCGTCCGAAGCCGAAGCCTTTGCGCGCAGTACGACCGAATTCCTGAGCGACTGACGCGCCATCGCGCCTCCCCATTTCGCGAACGGATAGGTTTTCAACCTGTGCTTAAATCGTATCGTGACGTAAGAACGACATTGTTTTGCCGGTTTCCACCTTGCAGACGGCGATCTGCCGGGCCACCGTGCCCGGCAATCAAGGGGAGGAGACCATGCAAACCATCAAGGCGGCCGTATGCCGCGAGTTCGACAAGCCACTTGTTATCGAAGACATCCAGATCGCTCCCCCGGGGATGGGCGAGGTCGAAGTCACGCTGGATGCGGTGGCGATCTGTCATTCCGACATCACCTATGCCAGCGGAGCCTGGGGTGGGTTTCTGCCCGCTGTTTACGGCCACGAAGCCGCCGGTGTCATAACCGCAGTCGGCGACGCTGCAGGCGATTTCAAGGTGGGTGAATCCGTTGTGGCCACGCTGATCCGCGCCTGCGGATCTTGCCCGTCCTGCGCCAGCGGCAAGCCGACGATCTGCGAAACACCTTATGACACGGTCAAGGGTCCGCTGAAAACCGCCGATGGCGGCCCCCTGGAACAGGCGATGGCCTGCGGTGCCTTTGCCGAAAAGGTGGTCGTCAGCCACCGCCAGATCGTCAAGATCCCCGACACCATGGCCAAGGATGTCGCCAGCCTGCTCAGCTGTGGCGTGATCACTGGCGTCGGCGCGGCCGTCAATGCCGCCGGGCTGCGCCCCGGTCAGGATGTCGTCGTGATCGGCGCGGGCGGTGTGGGCCTGAACGCAATCCAGGGCGCGCGCATTGCGGGGGCCCGCAGAATCGTGGCGGTCGACATGACCGAGGAAAAGCTGGAGATCGCCAAGGAGTTTGGCGCAACTCATGGGGTTCTTGCCACGTTGGATACGCCCTGGAAAGCCGCATACAAGGCTCTTGGCGGGCGCGGAGCCGACGCGGTTCTGATCACTGTCGGCGCGATACCGGCCTATGAACAGGCTCCTCGTTATCTGGGGCGCGGCGGCAAGGCCATTATGATCGGGATGCCCCATTCGGGGGCGATGGCCAGTTACGAACCGGTCATCCTTGCTGCTGTCGGACAGGGTCTGATCGGCTCCAAGATGGGCGACGTGGTCATTCAGCGTGACATCCCCTGGATGATCGATCTTTATCAGCAAGGGCGTCTCAAGCTCGACGAGCTGATTTCGGGGCGCTGGTCGCTTGACCAGATCAACGAGGCAATCGCCGACACCAAGACCGGTGGCGCCAAGCGCAACGTGATCGTGTTTGACCGCAAATCGGTGGAATAACCCGAACAGGAGGACATGCGATGAAGCTTCAGGATCTCGATATCATCGTGACCGCGCCGCCTGCACCGGGTTGGGGCGGGCGATACTGGATACTGGTCAAGCTCACCACCGACACGGGCATCACCGGTTGGGGCGAATGCTATGCCTCGTCGGTCGGTCCCGAGGCGATGAAACACATCATCCACGACGTGTTCAAGCGGCATATGGCGGATGAAAACCCCGAAAACATAGAGCTGATGTTTCGCCGGGTGTATTCCAGCGGCTTCACACAGCGCCCCGATCTGAGCGTCATGGGCGCGTTTTCCGGGCTGGAAATCGCTTGCTGGGACATTCTGGGCAAGGATCGCGACCGACCGGTTCACGCCCTGATCGGCGGGCGAATGAATGACCGCATTCGCGCCTACACCTATCTCTACCCGCTGCCGCAGCATGACCTGACCGATTTCTGGACCTCACCGGAACAGGCGGCCGAATGCGCCGCTGCGATGGTCGGGCGGGGCTATACTGCGGTCAAGTTCGATCCCGCAGGCCCCTACACGATCCGGGGCGGCCACATGCCTGCGATGAGCGATATCTCGATGTCGGTCGCTTTCTGCAAAGCGATCCGCGAAGCGGTCGGCGACAAGGCCGACCTGCTTTTCGGAACCCACGGTCAGTTCAACACCGCAGGGGCGATCCGTCTGGGTCAGGCATTGGAGCCCTATTCGCCGCTCTGGTTCGAGGAACCGACGCCTCCTGACAATATCGAAGATATGGCGCGCGTCGCCCGCAACGTCCGCATTCCGGTCGCAACCGGCGAGCGGATGACCACCAAGGCAGAGTTCGGCACAGTCCTGCGGGCAGGCGCGGCGGAAATCCTGCAACCCGCATTGGGGCGTGCCGGCGGCATCTGGGAGATGAAGAAAGTGGCCGCGATGGCAGAAATATTCAACGCCCAGATGGCCCCCCACCTGTACGCAGGACCGATCGAGTGGGCCGCCAACATTCATCTCGCCGCCTCAATCCCCAATATCCTGTTGCTTGAAAGCATAGAGACACCTTTTCACGACAAGTTGATCAAAGGATCGATCAAAGTCGAATTAGGCTTTGTCACGCCACCCGAGGCGCCCGGTTTGGGCATTGAAGTTGACGAAGATCTGGCGCGAGCCCATCCTTATACCGGCGATGGGCTTCATTTGCAGATGCAGGAAGAACCATGTGACTATGTCAACGGCAACGCGTTTCAGGGTGGTGCACCAGCACAGGATGCATGAGATTGCATGCCACAACGCTGTGTTGTAGTTTGGACAAAAGGATTACGAGCAACCCGTGACAGTTCAGAATACATCAGATCAGGCATTTCAGCCCGAAACCGCCGTCGACATGAAGCAAAGCGCTTCGGATGCCGCAAACTTTCTCAAGACGCTTGCCCACGAGGGTCGGCTGATGATCCTGTGCCATCTCGGCGACGGCGAAAAGTCGGTTGGGCAACTGGAAACCCTGTTGGGTATCCGTCAGGCTGCCGTCAGCCAGATGCTGGCCCGACTGCGGGAAGAGGGGCTGGTATCGACACGACGGGATGGCAAAACCATCCACTATTCACTCAGCGATGGAAACACCGCGCAGGTGATCGAACTGCTATACAAACTGTTCTGCAAAACGTGATTTTTCGCTCTGTTCGTCAGTTCGAAACGTAACCCGCCACAACCTGCAAAAGCTTGAACGCGGTTGCCGCGTCGTTTTCGACCACGGCCAGAAACTCCTCCTCACCGATCCGCAGACAGGTCAGATTGGTTTCGGCCACCATGCTGAGCGCGCGCGGCTCTTTGCGGATCAGTCCCAGCTCTCCGACCAGCGTTCCAGGCCCGACGCGCGTGATCAGCTGATCGTCGCCGGATTTCTGGGGCAGGTACAGACCTGCCTCGCCTTCGATGATCATATAGGCACCGTCGGTCGGGTCGTCGTCCTTCAGGAAAACGACCTCGCCCGCCTTGGCCTCGAACCAGCGCGCACCAAAGGCCAGCAGGCGCAGCTGTCGCCGGTCAAGCTCGGAAAACAGCGGGGTCTGCTCCAATGCCCTTAGCTTGCGCGTCAGGTCGGCCGAGGCGGCACCATCCTCTTCAACATCCATCGGAGCCTCCTCGCTGATGATCCGGCCTTGCCGAATCTCAATGTGCAAATCAAACGCCTCGGGCGATTTGAAATGGTCGTTGATGTAGATCACAGTGGTATCAGGCAGCAACTCGCGCAGGTTTTTGTATACCGATACCTGCGTATCCATGTCGAAACTCGCCAACGCGCTGTTCAGAACCAGAATGTCGGGCTTTTTGATTGCCGCACGTGTAAAGGCCAAAGGTTCGGCAAAGGCGGCGGGCAGGTTCTGCCCCCCAAGGCTCACCGGCATGTCATAGATCAGCTCAACCACCAGCGGGCGCGCTCCGTTAACCGAAAGCACGTCGGTGATCAGTTTGCGCAATTCGTCGGTGCGCGCGCCACCCACCTGGCTGACCTTGCCGAACATGGCGTTTTCCAGCACGGTCAATCCGGGCGCAAACTCATCCACCCGTAACGGCACAAAGACATCGCGCAAGCTTTCCAGAAGCTTGTCGGAATGGCTGTGCCGCAATTCCAGAATCCGGGATTTCAAACCGTCCGAAAAGGCCGGCCCTATCTGTTCCGCCGAAATTCGGAACGGAACGGCCAGCAGGCTGGCCAACTCGGTATCGTCCAGGGCCCGCGCCCCGGCGCTGCGCGTCTTTTCGACCAGATCCAACGCCGTCTCATAAGTGTTCACCTCCAACCCCAGCTTTCGGAACAGGGGATGGTCGGTGCCGTCCAATCCAAAGATCTGACGCAACATGTCGATCACATCGCGGGTCAGATCGACAAGTATTTCGTCCAGCCCCAGATCCCGCAACTGTGCCAGAAACACCGCCTGGCGCGCCAGAAGTTCCTGTGTGACAGGCACGCGCGGCGTTGCAAACAGCAAGTTCTCGGCAACCGGCAATGCGGGGTTATAGGCGTCGCGGTCAAAGATAAACGCCTGTTGATCCAGCCCGGATTTGCCGATTTCCCGTCTTACGATCGGGCGCAACTCGACCAGCTTTGCCGCCAGTTCCGGATGCGCGCCCTGGTCAAAGACCTGGTCTGCACCCCGTCTGAACAAGGCCCCCCCCGACCCCATCCCCTCGACCAGTCGCAACCACCACGCGCGAAGGCTCGCTTCGTCCTGGAAACCGGCGCGCGCCGGGTCCAGCCATTCGGCGTGAAACGGATCGGCGCTGTTGCCCGCCCGTAGTGTTTCAGCAAAGTCCGGATTCTCTGGCGCGGGTTCGGTCGGCTGAAACCGCATCGGCATCATCACGTTATCGCCGAACGTGCCCTGAAACATGACCGGGCGCGAACTGGCATAGCCGATGCGCGCCGCCACATCCACCTGATGCACCTTGGACAGTTCGTGTCCGCCGATCATGACCTTGCCCGATCCCGGCAGAACCTCACGCGTCAACAATTCGCTGAGGGCCAGACGGTCCTCCTCGCTGGGGGCCGATATGCCAATCACGCCAGCCCCCGGCAGTACCGCATTCATATCATCCAGCACGTGATTGCCGTCCGCATCCCGTACCGAGACATGGTCAAGCACGATATCGCCATTCAGGCGCACGCTCTCCTTAGGTTCGTCCTCGAACAATTCCTCGTCAATCATGCCTGCGGGGGCGAAACGTTCGATCACAACTTCCCAGCGTATCGCCATGTCCTGCGTCTGGTTGTAATAGGTCAGCAACTCCTTCCACGGGCTGGACAGATCCTTGTAAGCCGCCAGTGCCGCGACCAGCGCCCCCAGCGACACCTGGCCCTGCAATACCAGAAAACCGCCTACCGAGTAGAACAGGAACGGGGTCAATTGCGAAATGAAGTTATTGAGAAACTTCATGAAGAATTTTTTCTGATAGATGTCGAACCGTATGCTGAACAGCCGCCCAAGCTGGTCCGAAATCATGGCCCGTCGATACCGCCAGCCCGCATTGCCGCGCAGGGTCGATGCACCGGCCGCGTTCTCTCCGATCTGGGCTGCCAGAACCCGCACCTCCTGTATGCGCTTCTTGTTGAGCAGGTTGATCTGGCGTTGCAGCTTGGGGATCAGCCAGGCCTGCAACGGGATCAGCGCAATGGCCGCAAGCCCGAACCAGAAGCTTTGCAGAAACAGAAAGGACAGGATGGTCAGCATCTGCCCGGCCTGCAGCACTGGCTGGCTGATCGCATCACCCATCAGACCGCCCATCGGCTCGCTTTCGGCGGTGACCATGGACACAAGTTCACCTTGGCTCACGCGTTCGAAATAGGGTTGCGGAAACCTCAAAATCCGGCTGATGAGCTGATAGCGGAACCGCCTCAGCATGCGCTCGCTCAACACGCCCTTCATCGTGTTGATCCGCATTTTCATCAGACCATGCGCCAACACCGACAGCAGAAAGGCAAAACACAGGATCATCAGAAACGTTGTCTGATCGAAGGTGATCCCAAAATACTCGACGGTGGAACTGGCCGCCCCGATCGCGTCGTTGATTATCCGTTTGGGCAATTCGAGTGTCAGATAAAGCAGCGGGAACAACGTGGACGTCACGGCCAGCAAAATCAGCTGATCCCGCTTCGAATACTTCCAGATGAACCGAAATAGCGTACGTTCTATGGGTCCTGCCCCCGATGACAAACCTATTGAAACCACCCAGTGAGACGGTCGCCAACCGTTCACATATTCACGCTATCGCAACCGAACGCCGCAACGCAAATGGAATCCCCCCATTCCAATACACGCACCATTTGCACGAGAGTGTTTGCGCGATACGTATTAACGTCTTAAGCTTGGGTGCAGATTGATATTAGGAGGACCGCCTTGCCTGAAATGACTGGCACGGTACTTTTGTTACTCTGCCTATTGCAGATCAAGCATATGTTTGCTGATTATTATCTACAAACCCCCAAGATGCTGGAGGGCCGGGCAGAGTATTTGCATTCGGGTCGTGCGCAACATGCGGGTGTACATGCCATCTTGTCTGCTGCGATTTTTCTTCTTCTCGGCGCACCTATTATCTTTGCGATAGCGATATCCGCTCTCGAATGGTTCATCCATTTCAACATCGATTTTGCCAAGGCCTATTACTCGGACAAGAAAGAACTGCAACCCAATCAGGCCGCGTTCTGGCGCGCTGCGGGTCTGGATCAGTGCATGCACAACCTGACCTATATCGCCATGGCCTGGGCCTGGATCGTCTGCGCGTGCTAAGGCCCCTCCGCTATTTCTGAACCGGTTTGTTGCGCTTGATTGTGCGCAATACGACATTGGTCTGGGCACTGGCGACGGCGGGAAGCCGGAACAGAAACCCCTCCAGAAACTTGTTGTAGGCAGCCAGATCGGCACACAGCACCCTCAGATGATAATCCGCCTGCCCCGTGGTTGCATAACATTCCTGAACTTCGGGGCTGTTTTCGATCGCCCGAATGAATTCGACGATTCTTTCCGGGTCATGCCGCGTCAGGTGCACATGCACAATCGCTTCGAATGACAAACCCATTGCCGACGGATTAACGACGGCACCGTAGCGTTCGATGATCCCGGCTTCCTCCAGCATTCGCACCCGCCGCCAAAGCGCAGATGCAGACATACCGACCGCTTCGGCCAGATCCGCGTTCGAGATTCGACTGTCCTTCTGCAACAATGTCAAAATGCGGCTGTCTCTTTCATCGAGCTGAAATGAAACGGTCATTTTGTTCGAACTTTCATCATTTTTCGATTATTTCCTCCGAATACCTGTCCATAGTTGACTGTTTCTGGATCAAATTTCCATTGCAATCGGGATAAAATTTCCAGAACGCGCGAAAATTGACAGGACTTCATGGATGACTCGCCACATTCCCGAGTTCCAAACATATCGACTCCAGGACCGCTATGACCTCACAAAAGGCCGCGTCTTTCTGACCGGCACCCAGGCGCTTGTCCGGATCATGATGGATCAGGCCCGCCGGGATCGGGAGGCAGGGCTGGAAACTGCCGGTTTCGTGTCCGGATATCGGGGCTCAC
This sequence comes from Ruegeria sp. CI1, assembly GCF_056536925.1. Lineage (NCBI taxonomy): Bacteria > Pseudomonadati > Pseudomonadota > Alphaproteobacteria > Rhodobacterales > Roseobacteraceae > Ruegeria > Ruegeria sp. CI1. Next base: position 235,226 of record NZ_JBQFQP010000001.1, read on the forward strand.
CGCTTGGCGCATTGGATCTGGAAATGTGGCGCGCCAAGGAACGGCTGAAACACGACCGCATCACCTTCATGCCAGCCGTTAACGAAGATCTGGGCGCCACCGCGGTATTGGGCGCGCAGCAGGCCAGCCTGGATCCGCAGTGCGAGGTCGAGGGCGTGTTTTCCATGTGGTATGGCAAAGGCCCCGGCGTGGACCGTTCCGGCGACGCGCTGAAACATGGCAACGCCTATGGCTCGGCCCCCAAAGGCGGTGTGCTTGTAGTTGCAGGTGACGACCATGGCTGCGTCAGTTCCTCTATGCCCCATCAATCCGACGTGGCGTTCATGGCCTGGTTCATGCCGACGCTGAACCCGGCCTCGGTCGAGGAATACCTGGAATTCGGCGAATACGGGCTGGCCCTGTCACGTTTTTCCGGCACATGGGTCGGTTTCAAGGCCGTTTCAGAAACGGTCGAAAGTGCCCGTTCGGTCGAACTCCGGCCGGATCGGCAGTTCACCCTGCCTGAGATCGAGTTGCCCGCAAAAGGCTTGCACGTGCGTTCTGCCGACCTGCCCAGCCCCGAGATCGAGACCCGTATTCAAGCAAAACTGCGCGCCGTGCGCGCCTTTGCCGAGGCCAATCCGATCGACCGGAGCATCTATGGCATCAAGAACGCCAAGTTCGGCTTTGTCACCACCGGCAAAGGCCATCTCGACCTGATGGAGGCATTGCGACTACTGGGCCTTGATGAAGCAAAATGCCGGGAACTGGGAATAGACATCTATAAGGTCGGCATGGTCTGGCCGCTCGCCCGTCGCAATGCGCTGCGCTTTGTCAGGGGCAAGGCCGAAGTTCTGGTGGTCGAGGAAAAGCGTGGCATCATCGAAAGCCAGTTCAAGGAGTATTTCTATGACTGGCCGGGTGACAAGCCGCACAAGATGGTCGGCAAGTACGACAGCCATGGCGAACCACTGATCCCCTGGACCGGTGAACTCAGCCCTCTGATGCTGGCCCCCATCGTCGCCGCGCGCCTGCACACCTTCTTCCCCGAGGAAGGCCTGCCGGCCAAAGCCAATGCGCTGACAGCTCAGCCCCCACAACTAGTTAACATCCCTGGCGCAACCCGAACGCCCTATTTCTGTTCGGGCTGCCCGCATAACAGCTCGACCAAGGTGCCCGAAGGATCGACGGCTGCCAGCGGCATCGGTTGTCACGTCATGGCGTCTTGGATGGACCGCCAGACCGTGGGCTATGCGCAAATGGGCGGCGAAGGGGTGCCGCATGTGGTGGCGTCGAAATTCAACGGCGGCAAGCACATCTTCCAGAATCTCGGCGAGGGTACATGGTATCACTCCGGCAGCCTCGCCATCCGGCAAGCGGTCGCCGCAGGCACCAACATCACCTACAAGATCCTGTTCAATGACGCCGTCGCCATGACCGGAGGTCAGCCGGTCGACGGGCCAGTCAGTGTGCATGGCATCGCTCAGACCTGCCGGGCCGAAGGTGTGGAACGGATCGCCATCGTTTCGGATGACATTTCCAAGTTCCACCACGCCGATTTCCCGTCGCAAACCTCGTTTCACGACCGCTCCGATCTGGACCGGTTGCAACGCGAGTTGCGCGACATCCCCGGCGTTACTGTCCTGATCTATGAACAGACCTGCGCCACCGAAAAACGTCGCCGCCGCAAGCGCGGCACGATGGAAGATCCCAGGAGGTTCGCGTATATCAACGATTTGGTCTGCGAGGGCTGCGGCGATTGTTCAGTCGAGTCGAACTGCCTGAGCGTCGAGCCGCGCGAAACCCCCTTTGGTCGCAAGCGCAAGATCAACCTCAGCACCTGCAACAAGGATTTCTCGTGCCTGAACGGGTTCTGCCCCAGCTTTGTAACCGTCGAAGGCGCCACGCGTCGGAAACGTACGGTTTCGCTAGATCTCGCGGCGCTGGAAACCGGCTTGCCAACCCCCGACCTGCCTTCCCTCGCCCAACCCTTTGACCTGCTTGTCACCGGTGTCGGCGGAACAGGAGTGGTCACTGTCGGCGCCTTGATCACCATGGCCGCGCATCTCGAAGCCAAAGGTTCATCCGTTCTCGACTTCACCGGGTTTGCGCAGAAATTCGGAACCGTACTCAGCTATATCCGCTTGGGCACGACACCCGATGCGCTCAATCAGGTTCGCATTGATCAGGGTGCGGCCGACGCGGTTATCGGTTGCGATATCGTGGTCAGTTCCGCCCCAAAGGCCTCGGCGCATTGCCGTCCGGGTACGCAGGTGGTGCTGAACCGCGCCGAGATGCCGACAGGCGATCTGGTCTTGCGCCGCGATGCGCAGCTCAACGTCGGCCAGCGCGAGGCCGCCATCCGCGCAGCGGTTGGCGCAGATCACGTCACTGGATTTGACGCCAACGCCGCAGCCGAAACGCTGCTGGGAGATGCGGTTTTTGCCAACGTAATGATGTTGGGCTTTGCCTGGCAGAAAGGGCTGGTGCCGGTGACCGAAGTGGCGCTGTCGCAGGCCATCCTGTTGAACGGGGTCGCGGTCGAAAAGAACCGGCTTGCCTTTGCAATCGGTCGTTGCATGGCCACCGATCCCACGCGGCTGAACGGCTATTCCGATCCTCAGCCCGAACCGGATACACTGGATCAGATGATCGCCCGCCGCGCCGAATTTCTCACCGATTATCAAGACGCCGCCTACGCAAGAAAATACACTGCCCGTATCACGGATTTACGCGCCGCCCTCTCTGACGCGCCTGATCCCCTGATCCGCGCCGCTGTGCACAACCTTTTTCGCTTCATGGCCTATAAGGACGAATTTGAAGTGGCCCGTCTGATGTCGGGTCAGGCTTTCGCTCGCGAACTCGGCGAACAGTTCGAGGGTGACTTCAAACTCCGATACCACATGGCCCCGCCTTTCCTGAACCGGCGCACCGACAATCGCGGGCGGCCCGCAAAACGCTGCTATGGGCCGTGGCTGAAGGCTGCTCTGGGTGTACTGGGCCGCATGAAACCGCTGCGGCCGACGCCTCTCAACCCGTTCCGCTATCATTCCGAGGCCCGGATGCACCGTGAAACGCTGGCATGGTATCTTGACCTGCTCGACCGGGCGCAGGCCGGTTATTCGCCGGAGCGGGCCGAGGATTGGACCGCAGTTCTGACTTGCGCCGATGAGATCCGTGGATATGGCCCGGTACGCGAAGTTGCCATCCGAAAGGCGCACGTGGCAGCCGACGCGGCGCTGGCCGGATTCTAACCCCCTGCTCGGGACAAACTGTCAGCCCAGGACAGAGAAACTGCTGTCCTCGTTGATCGGGCGCTTGCGGGAATAGAACCCAACGTCAATGGTCCGGCCAATATACGGCAGTACAAATTGCAACGGCTGGGCGTCGTGATCGCCTCCTCCTTCGCAATACTCGACCAGCGCCGCCATCATCTTGCCCGCGATGGGCGCGTTCTTGTACTGGTTTCCACTGGTTCCGCAGGCCATATAGAACCCAGGCAGGCTCGACCTGTCATAAATCGGTATCCAGTCAGTGGATGCATCATAAAGGTCGACTACCCCCCGCATTCGCGACGGAATGCCCAAAGACGGCACCCTTTGCGCATACCGCATCGCCTGCGTCCGCCACTGTTCGGTAAAATCGCGGTCATAGTGTTTGTCATCATCGCACCATTGGTGCGGGTCGCATTCCGGATCTTCCGAGCCGACGAGGATGTGGTTTCCATGCTCGGGCCGGGCATAACAGGCGATGTCGCTGTCGGATACGATCATGCCCTGCTCTTGGAAATCGTACCCTTCGGGCGCGGGAACATGCACCACTTCCTGCCGCAGGGGGCGGGTTTCAATTGTCATGTCGTCGATCACGCCCGCCATCTGGTTGATGATCGACGACCCGGGTCCGGCCACGTTGATTACTACCGGTGCATGTATCTCGGCCCCGGTTGCCAGCCTGATACCTGCAACGCGGCCTGCTGCCTGCAAAACCTCGGTCACTTCGACTCCCGTCTGCACCTGCGCCCCGTGCAGTTTCGCAGCCTCCATCAGGTTTTGCGCGCTCAGCGCAGGGTCGGTGACATACCCCGCCTGCGGCCAAAGAACCGCCCCCCCAAGACGCTCGCCATTGGGCTGCCCGAACTGCGGGTCGTCCAGGCGGCGCGCAGGCGCATAGCTGTTCAGATCATAGATGGGCAGCTTGTCCTGTATGCCGGCGGCATCAAGTTCTTCGAACGGACAGCCTAGTTCGGCACTGAACTGCATATGCCTGGCCAGATGCCCGTTGGCCTCGGTCTTCATCACCAGACACCCGGTCTGACGAAACTGCGCCAGATCGGCTCCTTCCGGAAGACCCAGATAGTCGGCCCAGTCGCGCCAATAGTGATACCCCTCCCAGGCGAATGCCGTGCCGTCGAAGGTGGAATAGTGCATCCGGATGATGGCACAGGACCCTGCAGTCGACCCGTGGCCGACCTGAGTATTACGGTCCAGCGACAGCGTTTTCCAGCCTCGTTTGGCCAGCTCGAACGCGACCGCCGCGCCGATGACACCAGTCCCGATGATGATTGCGTCAGGATTGTTCATTGTCCTGTCCCTCCCAAATTCTGCGGGCATAAGCGCTGAATTCCTTGATCTCGTCCGGCCTTGCCTCAACCCCGGTGAAGGCAAAAAGATAGTGCGGCACTAGCGCCAGCCGGGCCTCGTGCGGTTCGTTCAACTGCGCCAGATCGTATCCCAATTGCATGTAGTACAGAACCCGGGCGCGTGTCTTGGCCTCCATGTCCTCATAGCCGAACCGCGCGAACATCGCCTGCAGCGCCGCCAGCCGCCGCGCGTCGGACTGATCCAGTATGCGGCGTACCTTTCCCGACCGCCGCGCCCAGTCCCGCACGGCAAAATCCAGCGCCGTGTCAAACAGGTTTGGATTGACCACACAGCGATGCACATTGCAGACGGCCGCAGTGATGGTGTCCGCCGGGGTATCGGCCTGCGCGATCATGGCCGCGGTATTGGTCGCCTGCCAGCGCGCCAGCAGCGCATCCAGCAATTCCTGCCGGGACTTGAAATACCAGTAGAACGAGGACCGCGACACCGCCATTCTTTCGGCCAGGTTCAACACCTTGACCTGTTCGACACCGTCAGACACGAGAACATCCATCGCGACGTTCAGCCAGTCGTCGCGGGTTACCTTGATGTTTCCGACCAGCGGTTCGGCATCCGGGTCGTCGCGGTGCAGGATCGGTTTGGTGCTCATTCAACTCTCCGGTGGCGCGCCGCCTTCAGCGGTTCGGCGCGCGATGAATTCCTCAAGCTCGGCAATCCGGTCCTGATCATGTGCCGGTGCCCGAAATGTGTCGACGATGTTCTGCCAGATGCCTGTCGCGCGGTGATTGGCGTCAATTGCACCCCGCTCGGTCCATGTTCCGAAATTCGACCAGTCGCCCACCAGCGGTTCATAGAACTGGGTCTGATACCGCTCCATCGTGTGCGCGGCACCAAAGAAATGCCCCGATGGCCCCACCTCGCGCAGCGCGTCCAGTGCAATATCGGCATCCGTCGCCGTCGTTCCGGCGCACAACTCGGCCACCATCTGCAGAACTTCAAGATCGGTGATGATCTTTTCGAACGACACGGTAAGCCCCCCTTCGAGCCACCCTGCCGAGTGGATCACCACCGTCGCCCCTGCCATCAGGCAACCCCAAAGCCCGAACTGCGTCTCATTTGCCGCCTGTGCATCGTTGGTATTGGCCGCACTTCCACCGGCGCAACGCCACGGCAGGCCGATCTTGCGCGCCAGTTGCCCGGCCACCAGTGATGCCGTGAAATGCTCGGGCGTTCCAAACGCAGGCGCGCCCGACTTCATATCCACATTACTGGTGAAAGTACCGTAACAGACCGGCGCACCGGTTCTGGCAAGCTGTGTCAGCGTGATCGCTGCCAGCGCCTCGGCATGGCTCAGCGTCATCGCCCCCGCCACGGTTACCGGAGCCATTGCGCCCATCAGCGTAAACGGAGTGACGATCGACATCTGGCCCGCGCGCGCAAAATCGATCAGCCCCTGCGCCATCGGCATATCTATTACGCGCGGAGAGTTGGTGTTGATGATCGTATAACACCAGGGCTGGGCCGCGAATGCCTCCTCGGACAGCCCCCGGAAAGAACGGACCATCTCGAACCCGTCCTTCACCTGCGGAGTGCCACGTGAATAGATGAACGGCACCTTGTCACTCAGCGTCAGTTCCGCCTGGGTCATCGCATAGTGGCGCAGGTGCATCGGAACATCCTGCGCCTCGACCAGTGGCGGGACCATGTGCAGCACGTCGAAGCTCTGGGTGATCTGCACCATCTCGCGGAAATCGCGCAAGGTGCCGGGCCTTCGCCCGCGCACCAGATCGGTGGCATGCGGCGCACCCGCGCCCGGCTGAAAGATCAGCCGCCCCAGCTCCATTGTCAGATCCCGCTCGGCCACCCCGCCCTTTACGACAAAAGATCTGGGTGCGGTGGCTAACGCTGCCTCGACCATGTCGCGCCCTATAAAGACCATTTCGTCCCGGACCCGCGCGCCGCCTTGTCGGAACAATGTACGGGCCTCGGGCAGCAGAACCTTGATCCCGATATCCTCCAGCACGGTCAGCGAAGCCTGATGCAACGCCTCGATCCGGTCCTCGGTAAAGGCGGCCATTGGCGGAAACGGGTTGCGCAGGTTGCGATAGTCCACTTGCCGCCGCGTCGTACCTGCCGCCGCTTCGCGCCCACGCCTGCCGCGCCGGGTCATGACCGCATCGCCCTGCCTTGCGGATCATATGGTGACGGGGCAATCACGCGCGCCGGACGTTCGACACCCACAACATGCACCGAAAGCTCGGTTCCCGGCTCAGCCTTGGCAGGATCGACAAGGGCCATCGCCAGAGACCTGCCAAGATAATGACCATAGCCGCCCGAGGTCACGAACCCGACCCGCTCGTCAGCCGACCAAACCGGCTCATACCCGCTGGCATCGGCGTCCAGCGCGTCGATCTCCAGCGTCACCTGCACCTGCGCCGGGCCATTGCCGTCGCGTTCGGCCTGGGCCGCGGCCTTGCCGACGAATTCCTTGTTCCAGTCGATCCAGCGATCCATTCCGGTCATGCCCGGCGTATAGGCTTGGGTAAACTCCGCCGACCAGATGCCAAAACTCTTTTCCAATCGCGTCGAGAGCATCGCGTTGAAACCGCACTCGCGGATACCCTCATCGGCACCGGCGTCCAGCAACATCCGCCGCAGTTTGATATGATCGCCATAGCGGCAGTTGATCTCATATCCTTTCTCGCCGGTCACCGACATACGTGCAACACGCGCCCGGACAAGGCCGATGTCGAAATCACCGCATCCCATGAATTTCAGGCCCGAGATATCCTGTTCCGCCAGTTTCTCGATCACCTCTTGCGATTTCGGTCCCACAAGGCCGAACCCGCAAATCTCTTCCCCCAGATCACGGATCGACACGCCGTCCATCATATGATCGTTGAACCAGCGCATATGCCAGGCGCGCAGGTAATAGCTGCCCATGATCCACCAGGTGCCATCGCCCCAGTTCAGCACGGTCAGGTCGCCTTTGAGACGCCCGTTCTCACCCAGCATCGGCGCCAGTTTGGCACGTCCCGGGGCGGGCAGTTTCGAGGCCATCATGTTATCCAGCCACGCTTCGGCATTTGGGCCGGAAACCTCAAAGCGGGAAAAGCCCGAGATATCCAGCAGGCCCACGCCCTCCCGGATGGTCCTGCATTCAGCGGCCACGATGTCATGCGCGTTCGAACGTTTGAGAGTTGGCGTTTCCTCGAACCCTTTGGGCGCGAAATACAGCGGCACCTCCAGATCCCAGCTGACACCCCATTTACATCCGGCCTCGGTCATCGCGTCATGCGCCGGAGCCATCTTCAGCGGGCGACCCGCAGGCAATTGCTCGTTCGGGTAGGTCATCACGAAGCGGCGCGAATAGAACTGGCCAGTGGTTTCACGGATATACCGCTTGTTCTGTGCGAAATCACCATAGCGCGCCACATCCATCGGCCAGGCGTCCGCTTCGGGCTCGCCGTGGATCATCCATTCGGCCAGTGTTTTCCCAACGCCACCACCTTGCAGGAACCCGGCCATCACCGCGCAGGCGGTCCAATAGCCGCGCTTGCCCGGAACCGGACCAACCAGCGGGTTACCATCCGGCGAGAACGTGAACGCACCATTTACCCATGTCTTGATGCCCACGTTCTGGATAGACGGATACCGCTCAAAGCCCAATGTCAGTTCGTTCTCGATCCGGTCAAGCTGTTCCTGAAACAGTTCCTCGCCATAGTTCCACGGCGCACCATCCATCGCCCAGTGTTCGTGATCGACCTCGTAAATGCCGACCAGAACACCCTTCTGGTCCTGCCGCATATAGGTGAATCCTTCGAGGTCCACGGTCATCGGCATCTCGAAATCCGCCTGCGCAACTTCTGGCACCGTGTCCGTGATCAGATAGTGGTGCTTCAACGGTGAGACTGGCAGCTCTACCCCGGCCATGCGACCAACCTGCTTGGCCCAGAGCCCGGCCGCGTTGACCACATGTTCACAGGTGATCGTGCCCTTATCGGTCACAACCTGCCAGCCGTCATCGGTCTGGATCAGCTCTTCGACCTTGGTTTCCTCGAAATATTCGGCACCACGTTTCCTGGCGGCTGTCGCATAAGCCTGAACAGTGCCAGTTGTATCAATGTAACCTTCACGATCCGCCCACATCGCGCCCAGAACGCCGTCGGTTGACATGATCGGGCAACGCCGCTGCGCCTCTTGCGGGGTCAAAAGCTCGCAGTCGTCAATGCCGATGGACTGGAAGATGCGGTAGTTGGCCTGCAACCACTCCCAGCGTTCAGGCGTACCGGCCAGCGTCAGGCCGCCAGTCATGTGCAAACCGATATTCTGGCTCGATTCTTTTTCGATCTCACTCAGCAGGTCGATCGTGTAGGCCTGCAAGGAGGCCATGTTTGGATCCGCGTTCAGGGCATGGATGCCGCCTGCCGCGTGCCATGACGATCCCGAAGCCAGCCGCCGCCTTTCCAGCATAACCACATCCGACCAGCCAAATTTGGCCAGATGATACAGAACCGAAGCGCCCACGACGCCGCCACCGATGACCACGACACGATACTGGGATTTCATCGCCTTTTCCCCTCGAACAACTCGCAGAGGACGCTAATGGCACTGTTCACTTCTGTCTAGACAAATATGTACAGTTCTGACGGCGGATATTTTATGACTACAACTCAATTAATTACACTAGATACTTGCGCTTGAGCGGCCCCTGATATTTTCGAACCACGTCAATGTGGCGAAGTTTTCTTCGGGGATTCGCAGTTTGATGACTCGTGCGAAGTCCACAAAAACGAAGGTCGTGATATCGGCCAGAGTAAAATGGCTGCAGGCAATGAAAGGGCTGTCTTGCAGGCGTTCTTCAAGGATGTCGAAAAAGCGCCTGGCCCTGTCCAACCCTCTTTCCGCCAACTCCGGTATTTGCACATAGTTCCAGGGGCCGGGCACCGCACGATCAGCAAACGCCGGATGCGAGTTGCGCAATGCCTCGCCGATTGGCAAACCGCCCTGCTGTTCAACCAGTGCATTCCACATCAGCACCAGACCCTTTTCCTCGGGAGTGCGCCCCATCAATGGCAGTTCCGGAAACCGGGCTTCCAGATAGGCCGCAATTCCCAGGTTCTCGGTCAGAACCGTGCCATCGTCCGTCACCAGAACCGGTACTGTCGCCCTTGGATTGACCGCTTTGAACGCGTCACTCAACTGCTCGCCCTTGGCGATGGAGATATCGCGGGTTTCAATATCCAATCCCTTTTCAGCGATGAACATCCGCGCGCGGCGAGGATTGGGGGCGGTCGAGCAATCGTAGAACAACATGAACCTGGCTTTCGTGTCTGAATGTTTGCCAGCCGCAAAAACCGGCTGACCGCCGGCAGGGTGCAATTCCGTCGGCCGGTGTTCAACCCATCGCCTTGAAAACCGCGCGGGCGATGACGCGTTCTTCGTCCGTCGGGATCACCAGAACCGGCGTTTCACCGCATGATATCACCGTCGAATTGCTGTCATTCGCCTCGGCATTCACCTTGAGGCCGAGATACTCCATGCCTTCCAGAACCCGCTCCCGGATCAGTGCGGCGTTCTCACCGATGCCACCGCAGAACACGACGGCGTCAAGACCGCCCATCACTGCTGACATTGCCCCCAACTCACGCTTGATGCGGAACACGTAATAGTCGATCGCCTCCTGTGCCCGGGGATCGTCATGCATCAGCAAAGTGCGCATGTCGTGGCTGATTTCACTGAGGCCCAGCAGGCCGCTTTTTTTGTAAAGAATATGGGTGATCGCCTCGACCCCGTGGCCCTGCGCCATAAGATACAGCAGCACGCCGGGATCAAGCTGGCCGCACCGGGTGCCCATCGGCAACCCGTCCAGCGCGGAAAACCCCATGGTCGAACCGATGCTCTTTCCATTTACGACCGCGCACATCGACGCGCCATTACCCAAATGGCAAATGGCAACCCGTCCAACCGACAGATGCGGATAGTCCCGTTTCAGCTTGCCGGTGATATAATCATAGGACAGCCCGTGAAACCCATAGCGTCGCACGCCCTTTTCATAAAACCGGCGCGGGATCGCAAAGGCGTCGTTCACAAATGGATGGCCGAAATGAAACGAAGTGTCGAAACACCCGACCTGAACCGCGCCCGGATAGGCCGTTCTTGAAGCAAGTATCGCCGCAAGATTATGCGGCTGATGCAGGGGCGCAAGCGGTTCAAGCGCCTGAAGTTGCTCGATAACCGTATCAGTCAACAAGGCAGGGCCGTCAAAAGTGCGCCCACCATGCACGACCCGGTGACCGATGCCGGTAATCTCCATGTCCCCCAGCAGTTGGTCGACGTGCTCTAGAATTGCGCGCACCGCCGCCGCATGATCGGCCGGTCCGATCTGGGTGGCTTGCCGCTTGTCGCGCTTTAGCACGAGTTGCGCGACCGGCCCCAGATTCTCGACCTGCCCCCGGTGTAGCAGCGTAGGCTCCTTTGCGGCCAGATATACCCCGAACTTGATCGACGAACTGCCCGCGTTCAGTGTCAGGATCGCACTCATTCCATCTCTCCGGCTGTCCTTTCGGACTGTAGGAGCCGTCAAAGTGAAACGACAACCGGTGAAATGCCGCAGGCCGTTCCACTGACCGGCACGTCTGCACATAGTGTGGCTCAGCACAGAACTTTGTCTCAATGCGTATGATGTCCCGAGGCCTACCGCAATTCAGGAGAATTGCTACAGTATTAAAAACACCGAAGGGAACACATTGAATGATTGCTTACGTCACCGTCGGTGCCGATGACATCGCTCGCGCCAAACAGTTCTACTCAGCATTCCTGACGGCCCTTGGATACGAACTGGATGAGGGCCCCGAGGGCCTAAGCTACGTATTGCCCGTACAATCGGGGCAATCTCCCGTTCCGCCTGATTTCTACGTCAAACCAACCTTCGATGGGTGTCCGGCCTCGGCCGGCAACGGATCCATGGTCGCGTTCGAGGCGCGCAATCAAAAGCAGGTTCGTGACCTGCACGCCGCTGCGCTTGCCGCAGGCGGGTCCGATGAGGGACAGCCGGGCTTTCGTGCCGCATATGGGCCACACTTCTACGTTGGCTACCTTCGCGACCCACAAGGAAACAAAATTGCTCTCTTCTCCGACGATCCCGACGAGCCGGGGCGCGACGGATAGCATTGGCTAAATCAGTCCGACGGGCTTCGCTCAGGCGATGAATTCTTCGCGAACACCAAAAATCCAGCAATCTCAAGAATTCGTGATGTCCATCGGAAAGATTTTTTCCCACCGTCACTCCGTTTATCGTCAAGAACGTATTTGACTAGTCAGGGTCCGGCGGGTGAAACTGCACGAAAAAATCAGGGAGTTCTTGAAGTTGATGTCGATCCACGGCCAGGCGGGTGGAAAACCCCGATGACTCCGCTGTTGTCCGTCAGAGATCTTAGCATCGGTTTTGGTACTGCCGATCCTGTGGTTCAGGGCGTAAACTTCGACGTCCAGCCGGGCCAGACCGTGGCGTTGGTTGGCGAATCCGGGTCCGGCAAAACGATCACCTGCCGCGCCGTGTTGCGCATTCTGCCCAAGGCCGCACAACTCAGAAGCGGCAAAATCACCTTACAAGGCCCCGATGGCGCTCAAATTTTGTCCGATCTCACCGAGAGACAGATGCGTGGCATCCGGGGCAATCAGGTCTCGATGATCTTTCAGGAACCGATGCGGTCCCTGTCGCCTCTCCACACGATCGGAAATCAGGTCAGCGAAGTGTTGTGGCTGCATCGCAGCGCCTCGGAACGCGAAGCCAAGCGAACGGTGCTGGAACAGTTCGACCGCGTCGGCTTTCCCGATCCGGAGCGTGCCTACAATTCCTATCCGTTCGAACTCTCCGGCGGAATGCGCCAGCGCGCGATGATCGCCATGGCGATGGTTGCCAAACCCGACCTTCTGATCGCCGACGAACCGACCACCGCGCTCGACGTGACGACACAGGCGCAGGTGCTGGGCCTGATCAAGGAGTTGCAGCAGGAAACCGGTATGGCCCTGATTCTCGTCACCCATGATCTGGGCGTGGTGGCGAACATGGCCGAACAGGTGGTGGTCATGCATAAGGGACGCGTCATGGAATCGGGGTCTGCAGAACTGATCCTTCGCGAACCGGCTCATCCCTATACCAAACAACTCTTCGACGCCGCCCCGGAAATCCCCGATCAGGAAGCCGTCGGTATCCCGATGCCCGACGAGGATCTGATCCTCGAGATGAAGGAGATATCCAAGACCTATTCCATGCGGTCCGGCAAGGGATGGAAGGCCGGGGCGCTGATTCACGCCTGCCGCGGCGTCGACCTGAAACTGGCGCGTGGCAAAACCCTGGCGATTGTCGGTGAAAGCGGGTCGGGCAAAACCACAGCGGCGCGAATCGCTTTGGGGGCTGAACCGCCCGATCCGGGTGGCGAGGTTCTGTTTCGCGCGCAACCAAGGGCCGAGCCGATCACCGTGCACAAGATGAGCCGAACCGAGCGCACCGCATTTCAGCGTCAGGCACAGATGATCTTTCAGGATCCCTACAGCTCGCTCAGCCCACGCATGCGGGTACAGGACGCGATGACCGAGCCGCTTGAGATTCACCGCATCGGAACCACGGCCGAACAGCGCGACAAGGCCGCCGCGATGCTGAAGCGCGTGGGTTTGAACGAGGACATGCTGAAACGCTATCCGCACGCGTTTTCCGGCGGGCAGCGTCAGCGGCTGTCGGTTGCGCGCGCGCTGATGCTGGACCCGTCATTCATTGTCTGCGACGAACCGACCTCGGCCCTTGATGTATCGGTGCAGGAACAGATCCTCACCCTGCTCGAAGACCTTCAGGAAGGTTTGGGCCTGTCCTATCTGTTCATCTCGCACGATCTCGCCGTGGTGGCACGGATCGCCGACGAAGTCGCGGTCATGCGGCAAGGTCTGGTGATCGAACAGGCCCCGCCGGAAACGCTTTTCTACAACCCCCGTCACCCTTACACGAAAGCGCTGATCGCGGCCCAGCCCGAACCCGATATCAATCGCCCAATCGACCTGAAACTGGTAGCATTGGGCGCAGGATCGCCGGACAGCTGGGACGAAGCCTTTCGTTTCTCGAACTCCGTGGTACCCTCGTTGAAAGAGCTGGAACCCGGCCATAAGGTACGTTGTCATGTTTGAAACCACTCGCAGGTCGATTTTCTTTGCCGCCGCCTTGGCGCTTGCCGGCGCGGTACAGGCCGGCTCGGATACGCTTCCACCCCTGCAGGAAAGCGAATTCTGGAAACAGGAAGTCGAAATGGGCAATCTGCCCCCGGTGGCCGAGCGCATTCCCGAAGAGCCGGTCGTGGTCGATCCGGAGGCCAAGGGGCGGGAATACGGCCATCAAGGCGGCACGTTGCGCACAATGGTCACGCGGTCCAAGGATATCCGGCAGATGGTGGTCTATGGCTACGCCCGCCTTGTCGGCTACAACGAGAAATACGAGCTGGTTCCGGACCTTCTGGCGAGTTTCGAGAACGATGGGAACCGCAAGTTCACCCTGAAACTTCGCAAAGGGCACAAGTGGTCGGATGGCACCCCCTTCACCTCTGCCGATTTCGAATACTGGTGGAAAGACGTCGCCAACAACGAATTGCTCAGCCCCTCCGGCCCCCCGGATTTCCTGCGGGTCAACGGCAAACCACCGGTCGTCACCTTCCCTGACGAAATCACTGTGGTGTTCGAATGGGAAGAACCCAATCCCAACTTCCTGCAAAGCCTCGCACAGGCACGCCCGCCCTTCATCTACCGGCCCTCGCATTTCCTCAAGAAATACCACGAAGCCTATGCCGACCCCGACGAACTCGCCGCCGAGGTTGACGACGCGCGGGTCAAAAGCTGGGCCGCGCTGCACAACAAGCTCGACAACATGTACAAATACGACAACCACGAACTGCCCACCCTGCAACCGTGGCTGAATGCAAGCTCGGGCAAGAAGATCCGCCACAACTTCGTGCGCAATCCCTATTATCACCGCATCGATGCCAAGGGTGTGCAACTGCCCTATATCGACGTTATCGAGATGGAAATCGTGGCGCCCGGTCTGGTCGCTGCCAAGACCAACGCGGGCGAAACCGACCTTCAGGGACGCGGGCTTGATTTCCGCGATGCCTCGATCCTCAAGAAGGGCGAAGCCGGGGGTAATTACAAAACTTATTTGTGGGATACCGGCGTGGCCTCGCAGATCGCGATCTATCCCAACCTCAATTATGCCGATGATACATGGCGCAACCTGATGCGGGACGTACGCGTGCGCCGCGCGCTGTCGCTGGGGATCGACCGGAATACGATCAACCAGGCGCTCTATTTCAAGCTCGGCAAACCGGGCGCCATGACCGTTCTGCCTTACTCCCCTTTCTTCGACGAAAAGAACCTGCAAGCCTGGGCCGCCTACGACCCCGAACAGGCCAACAAACTGCTTGACGAGGCCGGGCTCGACAAGCGCGACGGCAGTGGTATCCGTCTGTTGCCCGATGGCCGCCCGATGGAGTTGATCATCGAAACCGCGGGCGAGCGGCAAGAGGTCGAAAATGCCATGCAGATCGTCACCGACAACTGGCGCGACATCGGCGTCAAGCTGATCATGCGCCCGCTGGATCGCGACATCCTGCGCAACCGCGTCTTTGCAGGAAACACGATGGCATCGGTCTGGTACGGCTGGGACAACGGCATCCCGCAGGTCTATACCTCCCCCGCCTATCTCGCTCCTACCGATCAGGTATTCCTGGCCTGGCCCAAATGGGGCCAGTTCTATCAGACCGGCGGCGATGCGGGCGAAGCGCCCGACATGCCCGAAGCACAGCGGTTGATGGAACTGTCCAAGGTCTGGGATACCGCGACCACGGATGAACAGCGCTCCGCCGCCTGGAAGGAGATGCTGGAAATCCATGCCGATCAAGTCTACGGCATCGGCATTCTGGCCGGCACACCGCAACCGATCGTCGTTTCGAACCGCCTGCACAACGTGCCCGAAAAAGGGATGTGGGCCTGGGACCCGGGCGCGCATTTCGGCGTGCATCGCATGGACGAGTTCTTTCTGGACCAGTAACGGGGGCAGCTGAATGCTTTTGCTGCGCTACGCAGTCTATCGCTTTTTCACCATGCTGCTGACGCTGCTGGTGGTGTCGGCGATGATCTTCATCATCATCAACCTGCCGCCCGGCGACTATCTGAGCAACCAGATTGCCGAGCTGCAGGCGTCAGGACAATCTGCGGGTGTCGACAAGGCCGAATTCCTTCGCAAGGAATACGCGCTCGACCGTCCCTTGTGGGAACAATACATGATCTGGATGGGCTTCATGCCCGGTCCGCACGGGTTCTCTGGCCTGATTCAGGGCAACTACGGCTGGTCGTTCGAGTTCGACCGACCCGTGTCCGAGATCGTGGGCGACAGCCTCTGGCTGACGGTCGTCGTCAATCTGGCCGCCGTCCTGTTCGTATATGCAGTGGCTCTGCCGCTGGGTGTTCTCGCTGCGGCCCGGTCGCGGACATGGGTCGACTATACCTCGGCCTTTGTCGGCTATCTGGGACTTGCCACACCGAACTTCCTGCTGGCGCTGATCCTGTTCTACTATGGCCACCGCTATTTCAACCTGCCCATCGGCGGCCTGATGGACCCCGCCTATGAGGGTTTGCCGATGAGCTGGGACAAGATGAAATCGATTCTTCTTCATCTCATCGTGCCAACCTTTGTCATCGGCACCTCTGGCGCCTCGGCAATGATGCAGCGTCTGCGCGCCAATATGCTGGACGAGTTGGGCAAACCCTATGTCGAGACGGCGATTGCCAAGGGCATGTCGCCCTCGCGGATGCTGACGAAATATCCCCTGCGCGTGGCCTTCAACCCCTTTGTCGCCGATATCGGCAACCTGCTGCCCTCGATGGTCTCCGGCTCGGTTCTGGTCTCGGTCGTGCTGGGCCTGCAAACCATCGGCCCCACGCTCCTGACTGCGCTCAAGACGCAGGATCAGTTTCTGTCCGGCTTCATTCTGATGTTCGTGGCTTTGCTGACGCTGGTGGGTACAATGATCTCGGACGTGCTCCTGGTCATGCTTGATCCGCGCATCCGATATGAGGGGCGAGATACATGACCCAGCTTCCCGACGGTCGTTATGTCGACGACGCCCCCTATGATCCGCAGGTCTCGATCCAGCAATTGGAGCGCCGCGACCTGGATGCGCCGAATTGGGTGCTGGTCTGGCGCAAGTTCAAAACCCACAAGCTGGGCCTTGTATCCGGCATTTTCCTGTTGCTCAGCTACCTGATGCTGCCGTTTGCCGGCTTCATCGCACCCTACACACCGAATGAACGCAATGGCGAGCACCTCTATGCCCCGCCGCAATCGATCAACTGGTTCCACGAGGGCGAGTTCGTCGGGCCATACGTCTATCCCATCGTGGCCGAGGCGGATCTGGAAACATTCCAGTGGAAATTCGTCCCCGACACCGACAACCCCGCCCCGATCCGCTTCTTCTGCAAGGGCGACGAATATCGTCTTGCAGGGCTGATCCCTTCGGATACCCACCTGTTCTGCCCATCCGATGGCGCAACGGTGTTCCTGTGGGGGTCGGACAGGCTGGGTCGTGATGTGTTCAGCCGTATTCTCTATGGCGCACAGCTGTCGCTGACCGTCGGCCTCATCGGCATTTCGGTGTCTTTCTTTCTTGGCATCCTGTTCGGTTCGATGGCGGGATATTTTGGCGGCAAGACCGATTGGCTGATCAACCGTGTGATCGAGATCCTGCGCTCACTGCCCGAACTGCCGCTTTGGCTTGCCCTGTCCGCTGCCGTGCCCTCGAACTGGAGCCCGGTTGCCGTGTTCTTCATCATCTCGGTGATCCTTGGTATCCTCGACTGGCCCGGCCTGGCTCGCTCGGTACGCGCCAAATTCCTGTCACTACGCGAAGAGGAATACGTGCGCGCCGCCGAAATGATGGGCGCCTCGTCGGGCCGCGTGATCCGCAAGCACCTGTTGCCGAATTTCGCATCACACCTCATCGCCTCCGCGACCTTGTCGATCCCGGCAATGATCCTCGGCGAAACCGCGCTCAGTTTCCTCGGCCTTGGCTTGCGGGCACCTGCGGTCAGTTGGGGCGTGATGCTGAACGACGCGCAAAACCTCGCTTCGATCGAGATTTATCCTTGGACGGCCATTCCGATGCTGCCGATCATCGTTGTGGTACTCGCCTTCAACTTCCTGGGTGACGGACTGCGCGACAGTCTCGACCCCTACCAGCAATGACCCTGCTTTCCGCCCTGCCCGCGCCTGATACCTACAAGGTCACTGGCAGCGGCGCGCTGCCCAGCGTCTTTGCGGTGTCGGAACTGGCCACCGCATCCTTTGCGGCGGTCGGGCAGGAACTGGCGCGGCTGATGCGCGCGCAGAACCTGACAGCCGGACAACCACCGGTCACCGTCGATCACCGTCTGGCCTCGCTCTGGTACGGCTGGTCCCTGCGCCCGGATGGCTGGACCATGCCAAGCGCCTGGGACCCGGTCGCCGGCGACTACCGGACCGCCGATGGCTGGATCCGGCTGCACACCAATCTCGCTCCCCATCGCGCGGCGGCTCTGAAAGTGATGGCAACACCGCCCGACCGCGAGGCCGTGAGCCAAGCCGTGTCTGGCTGGAACGCGGACGAGCTCGAAGCAGCCATCGTCGCCCAGGGCGGCGTTGCCGCCGCAATGCGCAGCCGGCAAGACTGGCTGGCCCACCCACAGGGCCGCGCGGTCGCCTCCGAACCTCTGGTGGCCTGGACCGGACCGAGGCGTGCAAACCTGCGCCAAAGGCCACAGGCAACACCCGAACGCCCTCTGGCGGGCCTGCGGGTTCTCGACCTCACCCGCGTGTTGGCGGGGCCGGTTTCAACCCGCACGCTGGCCGGTTTCGGGGCCGAGGTATTGCGGATCGATCCCCCCGAATGGGACGAACCGGGGGTGATCCCCGACATCTCACTCGGCAAGCGCTGCGCCTATCTGGACCTGAAATCGTCCAACGGGCTTGCCCGGCTGAAGGACCTGCTGGAACAGGCCGACGTGTTTGTCCACGGCTACAGGCCGGGCGCATTGGACGGGCTGGGGCTCAACGTCGCGACCCGCAACCGGATCGCGCCGAACCGGGTCGAGGTGGCGCTTGACGCCTATGGCTGGCACGGCCCCTGGGCCAAGCGGCGCGGCTTTGACAGCCTCGTGCAGATGAGCGCGGGCATTGCTCATGCCGGTCAGGTATGGGCAAAGGCAGACAAGCCGACACCCTTGCCGGTTCAGGCACTTGATCACGCAACAGGCTATTTGATGGCCGCTGCCGTTCTGTCGGCGCTGGCCGAGGCGGTTGAAGGCAGGCCAATATCCGATGCCCGCCTGTCGCTCGCCCGCACGGCAGAGCTTTTGGTCAGCCTAAGGAAAACCGCGTCTGGCTTGGGTATCGCCAATCCGCTCAAAACGGATTTCGCGCCTGCGCCGGAACAGACCGGCTGGGGCAACGGCTTTCGCCTGTCTCCCGCTCTTGCCATCGGCCCGGCGAAAATGTGCTGGGCCCTGCCCGCGCCCAAGCTCGGCACCGCCACCCCCGACTGGGACTGACCGGATCGGGGCGCGGGAGCGCCCGCCACTAGCGGTCGTCGCCGCTGCCGCCGGGGCCGATATCGTCCAGATAATCCTCGTCGATCGCCGCCTGCACCGCGCCGGTCACCGCCTCGCGCTGTTTCGGGGTCAGGTCCTCGGGGCTCTTGTCATCGGCTAGCCGCACAGTCACCTCACGATGGGCAAATCTGATCCCCTCACGCGCGAACAACTCGCGAATCTCTTGATAAACCCTCTTACGCACCAGCCACTGGTCGCCCGGTTTGGTCATGAACTTGACCCGGATGATCATCGCCGAATCCTGCATCTCGATCACGCCCTGGGATTTCAGCGGCTGGATGAAGTTCTCGCCGATCACCGGATCGTCCAGCAACTGAACCCCCAGTTTCTTGATCAGCTTGCGCACCTTCTCGACATCGGTGTCATAGGTCACGCGCAACGGCAGTTTCATGATCACCCAGTCGCGCGAATAGTTGGTCAGCACCTTGATCTCGCCAAAGGGAATGGTGTTGAGCGCGCCCAGATGGTGGCGCAGCTGGAACGAGCGCACCGAGATCTTCTCGACTGTCCCCTTCACGTCTCCGATATCGATGTATTCACCCTTGCGGAACGCATCGTCGATCAGGAAGAACGCGCCGGAAAAGATGTCGCGTACCAGCGTCTGTGCGCCGAAACCAACAGCCAGACCGACCACACCGGCGCCCGCGAACAGCGGGCTGACATTGATGCCAAGCTCCATCAACGCAATAAGCGCGATGGTCACGACCACAACCGCCAGGATCGCACCACGGAACAGGGGCAGCAACGTCGCCAGCCGGCTTTGCCCCGCCTCACCGCCCTCGTCTCCGGGCGCCACCTCCTGCGCACCGTCTTCAACTTCTTCGGCGATCTTGCTGTCGATCCAGATACGGAAGAAATGGAACAGAACATAACCGATGAACAGGATCACCATCACGTCCAGCGCGCGTCCCACCGGCAAGTCATCCGCCCAATGCCCCTCGGGATACCAGATCGAAGCCAGTGCATAGATACCCACGACAAAGGCAAGAATACCTGCCACGCGGCGCGCCAGATCTTCATATGTCGCGATGACGTGTCGTTCGGGCTCTACCCTTTCGTATACCTCCGCCGCGGCGTCCTCCTCATCATCCGGAGTGGCCTTCATCACGTCGATCTGGCGCGACCGGTCGAAATACCGTTCCAGAAAATAGTTCATCGCCCCGTAAACGATCACCACCGACATGAAGACCGCATAGGTACCGGCCACCAGCGGGATCGACACGGGATGTTCAAGCACAAGGTCAACCGCCAGTTCGAACCAGCTGAAGAGGATGTAAAGCACCACGACCGGCGCCCAGCCAAAGGAGACGAACCGCAACAGCCACGACACCTGATCGGGGCCGCGCCCGCCCCGGATCGCGTTCGAGATGGCGCGCGCATTGAACAGCACCATAAGGATATTGCCCAGCGCGCCAACCGCCGTCAGGCTGCCATAGACCATCGCATAGACGTTGTAGTTGAGCCCGAAATCCGCGACCCAGGTCGAAAACAGAACCACCGCGATGTCATAGGTCGCAAGCGTCGACGCCCAGATATAGAGTCGCTTGGCATCCCGGTCGGAAAACGGCGGCAAACGATACTGGCTGAGGAACGGCGACAGCACCATGCGCCACAGATCGGATACCGTGCGCGCCAGGAAGAACGCGGTGAAGATCGCCGTCACGGTAAACTGGACCGAAATGTCCTCGGCCCGGCCAAACACCAGATATCCCACGATCAGTGCCATCACCATGGCAAAGACGGTGGCCCCCACTCCCATGACAAAACGGAAGACCAGGAACGGCATTTTTTCCTTGTACCCGACCGGATTGTCCTTGATCCGCGCGACGACAATTCGGCGCGCGATGCGTTTGCCGTAAATCTCGATCGACAACCACCGGCCGATCAGCAGGAACAACAGGTTCCAGGCCAGAACCTCGACATAGGTCAGAATGCGCCCGTCGGGGCTGGTCTCGCGCAGGATGTACTGCACCTCGAACACGGAATAGGGCAACGCTTCCAGCCGGGATTCCAAGGAGGCACGGAACTCTGAAAACCGCGCCTGCGCCTTCATCAACTGCGATCCGTCGCCCATCGGGTTGCTCGCGGCTGCGTCGGTCGGTGTTTCTGCGGCCGATGAAACCACTTTGCCGGCACTGTCAATGACGATGACGCTTGCTCCGGCCTCTGTTGCTGCCCGGATGGCGGCGGCGATGTCGCCTTCCGTATCCGACTGGCTGGTTGTGTCTTCTGAACCGCCATAACCCGGCAATAGCGACGTTTGCGCCGCAGCAGCGCCGATAAATGCCGCGACCGTGACCCAGATTGTCAGGATCAGGTTGAGAAGAAACAGTGGTCTCATTGGGATTTGCATCCAGTTCCTAGTGTTCGCGGTACGCTACAGGACACGGCTTCGGCGTTCAAATGGCTAGGTGATGATTTCGCGCAATCGTGTCGTCATGTGCCTTTGAAATCATGCTTTTGACAATCGTGTTTTCAACGTCGCATGATTTGAATATGACCATAGCAGAAACACTGTTCCGACACTGGCGGCAAAACAAATCTGCATGTATCAAAGGATTGCGGCAACGGGGTATGGACGCTTGATCAGAATGCGCGACATCGCAAATCTCAGGATGGCCGGTCAAAGACACTCGGTTCGCTTGCGTTTTTTCGACGTTTCGACCCTTCAAAGGCGCAACTCTGTTGCCTTTTCGCAATGGTCGGTCAAAACGGACATTTCCCGGCAAGCCTGCCACGGGAATTCCGGAAAAATCTGCGCTATGAGGGACAGGCGCGCGGCCCCCGGATCGGAACTCGAAACCTGTTACATGGTATGAACAAGAAAAGTAACGCATACCCAGCCTGCCGCGCCCCACGCATCATGTTCTACAGCCACGATACGTTCGGGCTTGGGCATCTGCGGCGCTCACGCGCGCTTGCATCCGCCATCACCGCATCCGACAGTCAGGCTTCGGCCTTGATCCTGACCGGCTCACCGGTGGCCGGGCGATTTACCTTCCCTCGCCGCGTCGACCACGTGCGCCTGCCCGGCGTTACCAAGCTTGCCGACGGGTCCTATGCGTCGCAAACCATCGGCATGGGCATCGACGACGTGACCGAGCTGCGCTCCAGCCTGATCCGGACCGCCGTCAAACAGTATCAGCCCGACGTTCTGGTCGTCGACAAGGAACCCACCGGGTTTCGCGGTGAACTGCTGCCCACACTCGGCATGCTACAACAGCAGGGAACCGCGAAAATGGTTCTCGGGCTGCGCGATGTCCTGGACGAACCCGCCGTTCTGGCCGCCGAATGGGCGCGCAAGGAAGCCGTCGAGGCCACCGAGACATACTATGACGAGATCTGGGTCTACGGGCTCCGGTCGATTTATGACCCTACTGCGGGCCTGCCGCTGAGCGCGCGCGCGCAATCGCGCATGCACTGGACAGGCTATCTGCGCCGCGATCTCGGTCCGATCGGCCCGCCCCCGCCGCAACCCTACATCCTGATCACGCCCGGCGGCGGCGGCGATGGCCGGGCGATGGTCGATCTCGTCCTGTCCGCCTATGAAAAGGACACCACGCTCGAACCCCGCGCGATACTCGTCTATGGCCCGTTCCTGTCGGGCGAATTGCGGGCCGAGTTCGAAGCGCGGGTTGCCCGGCTGAACGGGCGCGTGACCGCCGTCGGCTTCGAATCCCAGATCGAAACGCTGTTTGCCGGTGCAGCCGGCGTTGTCTGCATGGGGGGCTACAACACCTTTTGCGAGGTTCTGTCCTTTGACAAGCGCGCCGTTATCGTGCCGCGCACCGTGCCCCGTCTTGAACAATGGATTCGCGCCTCGCGGGCCGAAGAACTGGGGCTCGTTCAGATGCTGGACGAAAGCCGCGACGGCCTGTCCGCCGCGTCGATGGTCAACGCCATCCGGAATCTGCCATCCCTGCCGTTACCCTCCGAGGCCATCGGTGACGGGCTGCTTGACGGGCTCGACTATGTCACGCACCGCGTGAATGTGATGCTGGGCCGAGTCAGGGAACGAGCCACGGGATGACCGGCCCACAGCCCAAATTGGCGGTGCTGGTCAAAGGCTGGCCCCGCCTTTCGGAAACGTTCATCGCTCAGGAACTGGTCGCGCTGGAACAGGCCGGACACCAGTTTGCCATCTGGTCGCTTCGCCACCCCACTGACATCAAACGTCACCCACTGCACGAAGCCCTCAAGGCCCCGGTCCACTACCTGCCCGAATACCTCTACGAAGAGCCTGAGCGCGTGTGGAAAGCCCGCGCGATCGCCCAACGATTGCCCGGCTATGCGACGGCATATGAAATCTGGCGCAAGGATCTGGTTCGTGATCCGACTCATAACCGCATACGCCGCTTCGGGCAGGCCTGTGTTCTGGCCGCCGAACTATCCCCGGGAACCGGGGCGCTTTATGCGCATTTTCTGCACACGCCCTCTTCGGTTGCACGATATGCCGCGATCATGCGCGATATCCCGTGGAGCTTTTCCGCGCATGCCAAGGATATCTGGACCTCGCCGGATTGGGAAAAGCGCGAAAAACTCCATGCCGACAGCTTTGGGGCCACCTTCGGCGCCACCTGCACGGGAATCGGCGCCCGACACCTGCGCGGTCTGGCCGACGATCCGGGGCGGGTCGATCTGATCTATCACGGGCTTGACCTGTCGCGGTTCCCCGCCCCCCCGACGCGCCAAGAGCGCGCACCCGATGCCCCGTTCACGATGCTGTCGGTCGGCCGCCTGGTCGAGAAAAAGGGGTTTGACCGCCTGATTACCGCCCTTTCCCTGTTGCCCGATACGCTCGACTGGCGCTGGGTCCATGTCGGCGGCGGCGGATCAAGTGAGAAATTCAAGCGCCGCGCCAGAGAACTGGACTTGACCGGCCGCATCGACTGGCGCGGGGCCTGCAACCAGCCCGAAGTCATCGAAGCGATGCGGCAGGCCGATCTGTTCGTGCTGCCCAGCCGGATCGCTGCGGATGGCGACCGCGACGGCCTGCCCAACGTGCTGATGGAGGCGGCATCGCAACTGCTGCCCATTCTGGCCACACCCGTGTCCGCCATTCCGGAATTCATCGTTTCCGGCACACACGGCACTCTGTCCGACGACGCCCCCGAAGCGCTGGCCGCGGCGATGGTGTCACTTGCCTCAGAGCCGCAAAAGGCGGCCCATATGGCACAGGCCGCCCGCGCCCGGCTGGTGGCCGAGTTCGGGATGGCCCCCGGTATCGCGCGCCTGTCCCGGCGTCTGCACACCCTCTGCGGGACCGTACCGGCATGACCCATGTCGCGTTCTATGCCCCCTTGAAATCTCCCAACAGCCCGGTGCCCTCCGGAGACCGGGCAATGGCCCGCAATCTGATGGCGGCCATCGGCGCAAACGGTGCCCGGGTCGAGCTGGTGTCCGAGCTGAAAATTCATGACAAGCACGGCAACGCAATGGTCCAGCACGAGCTGCGTCAGGCCGCCAAACTCGAATCCCTTCGCCTCGCGCAAACCCTGCCCCCCGAGGTCTCCCTCTGGGTGACCTATCACAACTACTACAAGTCCCCCGATCTCATCGGACCCGAAGTATGTCGCGCGCGCAACATCCCCTATGTGCAGCTGGAAAGCACACGGGCCAACAAACGACTGACCGGACCATGGTCGGAATTCGCCAAGGCCGCGCATGACGCCTGCGACGCGGCGCGGATCATATTCTATCACACCGAAAACGATCATTTTGCACTGAACCGGGACCAGATCGCCGGGCAAGATCTGGTGTCGCTGCCGCCTTTTCTGCCCTACGCCGCCGCCCCCCCGAGATCGGACTGCGTCGGGCCGATGCTGGCCACCGGAATGATGCGCCATGGTGACAAGCTGCACTCCTACGAACTCATTGCGCAAACACTTTCCCTGCTGCAAGGCGACTGGCAGCTGCACATCGCAGGCGACGGTCCGGCCCGGCCCGAGGTCGAAGCGCTGATGGCGCCATTCGAGGGGCGGGTGCGGTTTCTGGGCCAGTTGGACAGGGCCGCCATGCAAGCCGCCTACTCAAATGCTTCACTATTTTTCTGGCCCGGCGTGAACGAAGCCTATGGCATGGTCTACCTCGAAGCGCAGGCTGCGGCTCTGCCCGTGGTGGCGCAGGATCGCCCCGGTGTGCGGGACGTGCTGCTGCCCGGTGAATACCCGACGATCGAAGGCGGCCCGAAAGCACTGGTGCGCGCGCTTGAAACCCTTCTTCGCAATGCCGACCTGCGGCGCGAGACAGGCGCCAAGTCCCGCGCCCATGTCCAAGCCCACCACCTGATGCCCGCCGCCACGGAAACCTTCTGGTCCGCCGTCCGGCCCTTGTTGGGGGCGCAGGGATGACGCGCCTAGCCCTCCTCCGCCACGGCCATACCGAATGGAACCGCGCGGGTCGCATTCAAGGCCGCAGCGACATCCCGCTCGACGCTCAGGCGCGGCAGGAACTGGCCGGGTACCGCCTGCCCGAAGAGTGGGCAGAGGCGGATCTGTGGTCCAGCCCTCTGTCGCGCGCCCGCGAAACCGCAAGCATCGTTTCAGGAAAGGAACCGCGCCTCGCCCCCGAACTGATCGAAATGAACTGGGGCGCGTTCGAAGGCAAACGCGGCGCCGACCTGATAGCCGACCCACAAAGCGGCTATCGCCATATCGAGGAGTGGAGCTGGGATTTCCGCCCGCCCTCCGGCGAAAGCCCTGCCGAGGTCGGCGATCGTCTGCAACCCTGGCTGGCGCGCCTCACCGGCGACACCGTTGCGGTTTGTCATATTGGCATCATGCGTGTGATTCTGGCGCGTGCGTGGGGCTGGAACTTTCGCGGTCCCGCCCCCTTCAAGATCAAGCGCAACCGTCTTTTTATCGTTCATCTGGGCGATATGCGGCCCGAGCCGGAACCGGTCCGCCTGCTGCAAGCCGGAGGCGCAGCATGAAAGTGATGATCGCCGTTACCCATCTTCTGGGTACCGGGCACCTGAGCCGTGCGCTTACCCTCGGTCATGCTTTTCGCAAGGCAAACCATAAGGTCTTTGTCGTCTCCGGCGGGATGCCCGCGCCGCAACTCGACAGTGCCGGGCTGGACCTGCTCAATCTGCCGCCACTGCGGTCGGACGGGACGGACTTCACCCGCCTTCTGACCGAAGTCGGAACGCGCGCCGACGAAAGCTATTTGAAGGCCCGCATTCAGGCGCTGATGGCCGCCGTCAGCCGCTTTGCCCCCGACATCCTGATCACCGAACTTTATCCCTTTGGCCGCAGGTCGCTGGCGCCGGAGTTCGAGGCGTTATTGCAAACCGCGAATGAACTCTCGCCGCGTCCCGCCATCCTCGCCTCGATCCGGGACATCCTGGCGCCACCGTCCAAACCCTCAAAGGCAGAACGCGCCGATGCGGTGATTCAACGTTACTACGACGGTGTACTGGTCCACTCCGATCCCCGATCCACCCGGCTGGAGGCCAGTTGGCCCGTGTCCAAAGCTTTGTCCCAACGCCTGCACTACACAGGCTACGTCGCTCCGGCCCCGGCGAAGCAGCACCCGCAAACGGCGGGCGCAGGCGAAATCATTGTCAGCGCGGGCGGCGGCCCGGTCGGGCAGCCGATCTTTCAGGCCGCCATCGAGGCCGCCCGAAAGATGACCAACAGGCGCTGGCGCCTGTTGGTTGGTGGGCGCGATACAGGCCAGAGGATTGCCGATCTTGAAGCATTGGCAGGCGAAATACCAATCCTGATCGAACCTGCCCGACCCGATTTCCGCCAGATGCTGTGCCACGCCGCGGCATCGGTCAGCATGTGCGGCTACAACACCACACTCGATGTCCTGCAATGCGGCGTGCCCGCGGTTTTCATCCCCTTCGACGACGGCAAGGAAGTCGAACAGGGGCTGCGCGCGCAAAGCCTGTCACATCTGCCCGCAGTCGAGGTGATCAAAAGCGCCGCCCTGTCCGGCGACCTGCTGGCCAGCTCGGTCGAAAAGGTGATCGCCTCCGGCCCCCGCCCCGATCTCGGCTTGTCCTTCGATGGCGCTGCGCGCACTGTCGCCATCGCCGAAGATCTGGCAAAGGTGACACGATGACCCCGGATTGGACACCTCTGGATAGCGAATTTGCCCGCTGGCACGGCGACGGCCTGACCCTGCCGCTGTGGTGGCGCGATGACGACGCCACCGCGCCCACCCCGCAACTGGACCGGCTTGCAGATCTGTCGGCTCAATATGGCCTGCCGGTACATCTGGCCGTCATCCCCCATACGGCGCAAGACACTTTGGCATCCACCCTTGCCGAGCAACCGGCGTTGATCCCGGTCGTGCACGGCTGGGCGCACATAAACCACGCCCCGCAGACCGAAAAGAAGGCCGAGTTCCGCCTGCACCGCCCAACCTCGGACATCGTTGCGGATGCAGAACGCGGGCTGACCCGATTGCGCACGCTCTTCGGCCCGGCCCTGATGCCGATGTTCGTGCCGCCCTGGAACCGCATCGCGCCCCAGGTCGTCAAACAGCTTCCCGCACTGGGATACTGCTTTCTGTCCACGTCCACCCCGCGCACGGCCACACATCCCGCGCCGGGACTGGAGCAGGTCAACACCCATCTCGACCCGATCGACTGGCACGGGACACGCAGCCTGGCCGATCCCGACACGCTGATCGCCCAACTTGTGAGCCTGCTTCAGGCCCGGCGCACGGGGACTGTGGACAATACCGAACCCTTCGGCCTGTTGACCCACCACCTCGTGCATGATCAAGACATCTGGGCCTTTACCCAGGGCCTGATCGAACGCCTGATGCAGGGACCGGTCCGGATCTGGACCGCGCCACGCGACTGAAACGCCAAGGAGACCTTGATGAGCCGACTGGATTCCATGCTGCGCCGCCTGACCGCCCAGCGCGACGGGCTGAACTGGGCCGCAGGGCAGATCCGCGATCTTGAGGGCGACGTTCTGGACATGGGGCTGGGGAACGGGCGCACCTATGATCACCTGCGCGAAATCCTGCCCGACCGCCGGATCTGGGTGATGGACCGGGTGCTGCAGTGCCACCCCTCCTGCGTGCCGCCGGAACAGGATTTCCTGCAGGGCGAGGCCGAACCGATGCTGCAGCGCCTCGCCACCGAAGGTCGGCGGATCGCGTTGGCCCATTACGATTTCGGCATGGGCATCAAACAGGACGACGTGGCCGAAGCCGCCCGCCTCAGCCCGCTGATCGCGCAAGTGATGGTCCCCGGCGGCCTGCTGATCTCGGGGCAACCTCTGGTCGGGTTCGATCAGATCACAGGCCCCACGACCATCGCACCGGGCAGGTATATGTTCTATCGCACCTGACAAGGACGCGGCATGACATTCAGTCGCTACGCAATCTACTACCTGCCACCCTCGGGCGAGGAATGGTCCAGCGCCGCCACCGCCTGGCTCGGCCGGGACATCACGAGCGGAGCGCAGGTCGCGCGTCCGTACGTTGACGGCATCGATATCGCCGACATCACGGAAACTCCGCGTAAATACGGGCTTCACGCGACGCTGAAACCCCCGTTTCGACTGGCGTCACCCCACAGTGCATCCGAGTTGCAGGAGGCTTGCGCCCACTTCGCGGCAACCCGGCCCACGGTCAGTGCACAAGGGTTGGAACTTGTGCGGATGGGCCGCTTTCTGGCCCTGTGCCCGGTTGGGGACACCGCTGATCTGAACGCTCTCGCCGCTGCCTGCGTGCGCGACCTCGACCGCTTTCGCGCGCCCCTTGGCGGAGCCGAACGCCAAAGGCGCGGCGAAGGCCTAAAACCCGCGCTGCAAGCAAACCTCGAAACCTGGGGCTATCCGTATGTAATGGGCGCATTCCGGTTTCATATCACACTCACGGGGAAACTGCCCAAGGCGCTGCTCTCTCCGGTTCAGGCCGAATTGCAAAGCCGGATCGGGTCGGCGCTGCCCAGCCCATTCCGCCTCCGGGACATCGCTCTGGTCGGCGAGGCCGAGGACGGGTTGTTTCGCCTGATCAAACGCTTTCCCCTCTCAGGCTGAGTGCAGACGTTTCCCGTCTGGACGCCATCATATCCGGCTGATGCGCAACAGGATCGCGCCCGACAATGTCAGCGCCGTCGACAGCACTTTCTTCAGGTCCAGCTTTTCGTTCAGGAACGTCACCCCCAGAACCAGCGCAAAGATGATCGAGGTCTCACGCAGCGCCGTTACCAATGCAATCGGCGCCTGTGTGAAGGCCCAGACCACCAGAACGTAGGCCGTGAACGAAGCCGCCCCGCCAAAGGCGGCCAGGCGCCAGATTTTGCGCGCACGCCTCAGAAGACCGGGCCGCGCCACGCGGGCGACCACCGCAAACCCGACCGCATTCGCCACTGTCAGGGTACCGAAAAAGCCCAGCGCAGTGCCCGCAATCCGCGCGCCCTGCCCGTCGACAATGGAATACGAGGCGATGAACAACCCGGTGACCAGCGCCAGCCCTGCAGCCCGCATGTTGAAATTTCCGTCCTGCCGCCGCACCAGCGCGATCGAGGCGATACCGATCGAAATCATCGCCATCGCGGCAAGCTCGGCCTGGCTGAAAACCGCTCCGAAAAACAACGCCGTTCCCAGCGCCACCAGCAGCGGCGAGGCCCCGCGGGCAATCGGATAGACCTGTGTCAGATCACCGATCTTGTAGGCCTGGATCAGAAACAACTGATATCCCAGATGCAATGCCACCCCGGCCAGCAGATAAGGCCAGCAGCTCCAGTCGATGGGCGCGGCAAAGGGCAGCAGCAACAGGCCGAACACCCCCTGCCCCATGACCACCGCCGCCATGCTGGCGGTCTTGTCCGCTCCCCCCTTGACCAGCGCGTTCCATGTCGCATGCAGCAGCGCCGCCAGCAGGACCACCGCAAAAACAAATCCGGTCATGCTCCGGCCTCCCTCCCCTTGGCATACCGTTGCAGCCGCTCCTGCAACGTGCCGGTGTGCAATTCGAACAGATGATTGTCCGGCCCGTGGAAATACAGCGACCGCCCCTCGCCCTCGACACGGGGGCGCGGCGGGCGCAGGTCCAGCCCCAGCGCCTCGATCCGCCTGCGGCGTTCCTCGAACTGGTCCTCGGCAATGGCAAAGGCCACGTGGTTATAGCTGCGCTCGGGCAACGGATCGCCCTTCATGATCGCGACCCAGACGTCCCCGATCAGAAAAAACCGCTCTTCTGCCAGTGAAAACTGCGCCACGCCGCTGTCATAGACGCAGCGCGCCTCGAACACCGTTTCCAGAATTTCCTGCATCCGGTCGAGGTCGGACACGATGAATGTCACATGCGACAGCCCGCTGCTCATTCAATGTAATCCATCTGACCCACACCTCCTGCCAGCCTCGCGAAACCACGGGGATGATCCATCCTTACTCTTGCCGCAGGCTCCACGCAATCGCGTCGCGGTCGGTGATTTCGGACAAGGTCTATCCCTCGCGCCTGATCGCTTGTATATGCGCTGCGACTCTTACCACTCACGAGGTCTCCGATGAGCTTTGACCGCAAGATCAAGATCGCCCCGTCGATCCTCTCCGCCGATTTCGCCAATTTCGGACAGGAAATTCAGGCTATCGAGGCGCAGGGGGCCGATTGGGTCCACGTCGACGTGATGGACGGCCATTTCGTTCCGAACCTGACTTTCGGCCCACCCGCGGTCAAGGCGTTCCGCCCGCATGTGAAAACGGTGATGGATGTGCACCTGATGATCTCGCCGGTCGATCCTTACATCCAGGCCTATGCCGATGCCGGGGCAGACGTGCTGACCGCACATGTCGAGGCCGGGCCGCACACCCACCGCACCCTCCAGGCCATCCGTGGCGCAGGCATGAAAGCGGGCGTGGCGCTGAACCCGGGCACCCCGGCAGACGCGGTCGAACACCTGCTGGATCTCACCGATCTGATCTGCGTAATGACCGTAAATCCCGGCTTCGGCGGGCAGAAATTCATCGACATGACGACCAAGATCCGCCGCCTGCGCGGAATGATCGGCGACCGCCCGGTTCATATCGAGATAGACGGCGGCGTCGACCCGAAGACCGCACCGCTGGTGGCACAGGCCGGGGCCGACGTTCTGGTCGCCGGATCCGCGGTGTTCAAGGGCGGCTCGGTTTCGGCCCCTGAGGTCTACGGCACCAACATCCGCGCCATCCGCGCGGCCGCCGAGGGCGTCGGGGCCTAATTCGAAGGATCACGGGAACCCGGAGCGCTCCCGCACGTCGCAGTCCCTCTTGCGAGAAATGTCGCCCGGTGAGGCCGGGCGCCGAGCCAAGGCGGGAACTTCTGGCAATTCTACCCCAAGCGTTAAGCAGTCCTGACCGGATTTCGGCCAAGCGGACGAAGGAGAGGCGTGCAGGTACCGCGTCTTCGAACGCAGAAGGTCGCTAGCGGACTGCACGTCCGCAGTGCCAACAGTTCGCCAGCCCACAGGAGTCCCCGAACCGGTCATTGGCGGACACGAGCCGCCGCCGTTTCCGTTACCGTCATTCACTGCGCCGGAACCGGACTGGAAAGATGCGGACAAGCCTGTCGTTCGCTGCATTCGCGCCAATGGTTGCGTCGGCGAACTCAACCCAATGAATACCACAAAAGAACTGGTTCCTGCACGCGACCAATCCCGACAGCGATGTCTCGTTTCTCACTTTTTGAGCTTAACTCCTGCCGGAACTGCTGAGAAATCGGTTACACCTGTGCCCCGCAAACTAAGATGACGAAGAGGCAACTGGCTCAGCGGGGCAATATCGGTCACTTGCGTACGGCTAAGCTCCAAGCCAGACAAGCTCTTCAAACCTGCAAGAGCGCTGATATCTGACACTGGTGTGCGGTCCAGCCAAAGAACACCGAGTTTGCTCATGTTTCGCAAAGCACCGAGATCAGACACTTGCGTATCTCGAAGTTGAAGTACGGTCAAACCCGTCAGACTTGAAAGTGGGCTGATATCGGACAGCTCTTTATTGTAGCTTAAAATCAAAAGTTTGAGGTCTTCCAGCCCTGAAAGCGGGCGCAAATCTTCGATATCGTTGGTAGACAGATCGAGATGCGTCAGTGAACGAAGTGGCGCAACGAATTCGATATCATGCAGCACTGTGCGACCGAGCGTGCCGGAGATTTCGAGCCACTTCAGTTGGTCAAGCTCAGCAAGTGAAGAGAATTCCGTGTTTTCCGCGAGTTCGAAAGTCGCGCGCTCAAGCCGGGTGAGATCGCTCAGATTTTGTTGTCCGGTGATCGCAGCTGCCTTGACATACAATACCCGCAATGCGGGCATGTTGGACAACGCGCCTAGGTCGATTGTGCGGCGTGGGGCATAGATTCTGAGCTCTGCCAGTTCCGGCAGCTCGGTTGTCAATTGGTCCAAAGCAACCGCCGCATCGGCTGACAGGTCAAGGCGAAGTAAACCTTTCATGTCCTGAAGCGGCGTTAGATCGACCGGACCAACGCGAAAAAGCTCAAGACTATGTACGCTTCCTGCGCTCGAAAGCGGCGCAAGATCGTAGGGTTCTTCAGGGTTGTCGTCTGAGACAATCCTGAGGTTGGCGACACCATCCGACAGCGCCGAATTCAATTCAGATGGTCCGATTTTTCGTTTTGGCCCCGACAAGGGACGGCACGTTTCCTCAACGAGGGCGCCGACGCCAAAGTAATCCACGCAAAGCTCGTTGACTTCAGTTTCTTGAGCAAAAACAGGCGTGGTCGAAACGATCATCCCGACAATATATCCAATGAATTTTCGCTTCATGTTGCGTTTCCATCCCACGGCCGAAGTTCACGTTGTGGATGGTTTGCCAACTGATCTTGTTGTCATTGTGGCATCCGTTCAGATGAGTTGCAGAGCGGCGTAGGGTCAAGCTCAAGTCGGCTTGGCAGCATCCGTCACTTTGGCCTCAGCTCAGTCGATCCGCGAAGACGTCCAGCAGTTTGTATTTGAGGATCTTTCCGGTCGGGGCCGCCGGCAGGGCCTCCGTGATGACGATCTGAGACGGACACTTGTATCCCGCCAGTCGGCCTGCCGCGAAAGTCAGCAATTCTTCCGGTGTCGGGGCATCCCCTGGCGCGACCTGTACAAAGGCCACCACCATTTCGTCGCCCTCCACGACGCGGCCCACCACGGCGGACTGGATGACCCTGGGGTGATCGTTCAGCGCGGCTTCGACCTCGGGTGGATAAACGTTGAACCCGCCATGAATGATCAGCTCCTTGCACCGTCCCACTATGTGCAGATGCCCCCGGTCGTCGAGAACCCCCAGATCGCCCGTCCGCAGCCACCCATCCTCCAGCACAGCCTCTGTTGCCTCGGGATTGCAAAAATATCCCTTCATCACATTTGGTCCGCGCGTCAGAACTTCGCCCACACCGTCTCTGGCGCCTGCAACGACTTCGTCCAGCCGCACCTCGATCCCGGCCAGCGGCGGGCCGACCGAGATATCCGGATCGCCGATTTCGTTACGCGAGGCACACACCGCCGCCGTGCTTTCGGTCAACCCATAGCCGTTCTGGATCGCAACCCCGTAAAACGCCTCGGCCTTGCGCTTCCACGCCGGGTCCAGCGGAGCCGCACCGGACGAGACATATTGCAGCGTGTTGCGGGGCAGATGGTCGAAACCCTGTTCCTTTGCATATTGCATCAGCAACGCATGCATCTGCGGTACGGCGGAAAACTGTGTGATCCCCGAATTGAGCACCTCATAGGTCCGGGCCGCCGTGAACCGCGCCTCCAGCCGCACCAACGCCCCGGCCAGAGTCGCCGCCGTGACCACCGAGGCCAGACCGAATACATGCGTCAAAGGCAGCACACCATAAACAATGTCCCTTTCGGTCATGCCCCGAAACCGGGCCGCCGTCCGACCGGCAAACATCAGGTTGTCATGGGTCAGCATCACGCCTTTTGGCACGCCGGTGGTACCGGTCGTGAACAGCATGGTCGCCACGCCCTCAAGCTCCGCATCGGGCTGGCTTGGGAACTGGTTTGTCACGTGCAGGGTCCCGAACGCCCCTGTCACCGCCTGCGCCCCCAATCGGTTGGCGTGGCTCATCGCGTCCGGGGACGCCGCCGAAGTCATGAGCGTGACGGCCGGGCGCGCATGCTCCACCACCCGCTGCACCTCCGAACCGGTCTGCCGCGCGTTGATCGGGACCGCACAGGCCCCGACCCGTGAACAGGCAAACAACGCCGCCACCGCCGCGCAACAGTTTTCGGCCAGGATCATCACCCGGTCGTTGGGCCTGACCTTGCGATCCTTCAGCAACTCCGCCGCATCGGCGATGGCGTCATCCAGCTGCCGATAGGTCCAGAACGCGCCGCCATTATCTTCGAATGCAGGGGCGTCCGGGCGCTGCTTCGCCTGCGCGTCGGGAAAATCGTGCCATTTTTCCATCGCTGTCTGCCCCCTTCGGCAATGCGCTCACCGTCACTTGGCCAGCGCGTGACGCTTGAACACCCCCTGCGCGGTTGCGATCAGTTGCCCATCCTCGCAACGCAACTCGCCATTGACATAGGCCAGCTTGCGCCCACCCCCCGCAGGCCGCCCAACCGCCGTCACCCGCCCATGGTTCACGGCTGCGACATAGCTGGTGTTCAACGAAATGGTCAGCACCATCGGATGCTCCGCCCGGTCGAACCAGGCCGAGGCCGTGTTTCCGCAGGCCACGTCCAGCAGCATGGCGATGATCCCGCCATGCAGGACGTTCTGACTGTTCAGGTGGTCAGGCCGGATATCCAGATGGCACCGCGCATGACCTTCCGCATCGCTCAGATCAATCTCGAACCCGATTGCGTTCTGGCATCCCGAACGCCTGACGTTCGGGCGCCCTCCGTCATGCCGCGCTGAGTGCAATGAATCGCTCCAGATGATAATCCTCGTCGCCAAACCGGTGATCGGCCATGACAATACGCTTGGCGATATGGGCCAGCTCGTATTCCTGCGTAATTGCGATGCCCCCGTGCATCTGGATGGTCTCTTCGGCCACCAGCCGCCCGACACGGGAAATCAGATTGCGCGCGGCGGCAACCTGGCGGTCGCGATCTTCGGCCTCCAGATGCCCCGCCGCATTGATGACGGCCGAGCGCGCCTGCTCCAGCTCGATCAGCATGTCGGCAAAGCGATGCTGCAACGCCTGAAACGTCCCGATGGGTCGGCCGAACTGGTGCCGCGTCAACAGATATTGCCGCGTCAGATCTACAGCCGTTTCCATCGCGCCCAGCGTTTCAGCAGCCAGTGCCACATTGGCCGAGGCCACGGCCCGCACCAGCGGCGCCCACCCCTGCCCCGCGGCACCCAGACGCGCTGTCTGCGGCAGACGCACATCGTCCAGCGTCACATCGGCGGCGCGACCACCCGCGAACATCGGGTAGCCGGTCAGGCTCAAACCCTTGGTCCCGGCGGGCACCAGGAACAACGATATCCCGTCCAGATCGAAGAACCCACCGCTTTCGCGTGCGGAAACGATCATATACCCGGCAGCCTCGGCATTGATCGCGACGGCCTTGCGGCCACTGAGAACCACATCGTCACCATCCTCCCGGGCCAAGGTCTCGACCCGGCTCAGATCATAGCGGCTGGACGGTTCGCCATGTGCCAAAGCCAGATGCAGCCCGCCCGCGATGACATCCCCCAACAGCGCCTTCTGTTCGTCGTTGCCCAGCGCCGCGATCAGCCCGCCACCCAGCAGGGCGGTATCCAGCACCGGCTCGACTACCCCGGCGCGGCCCAGCTCTTCGAACACGGTAGCGATATCAAATCCAGCACCGCCAAAGCCGCCCTCGGCCTCGGAAAACAGCGCACCGATCACGCCCAGTTCCGCCAGTCCGGCCCAGACCTCCGCGCTCATGCCTGCGTCGCTGTCAATGATCCGGTTGCGGGTGGCAGTGGTGTACTTGTCCGACAGATACCGCCGCATCGTCTCCTGCAGCATCCGCCGTTCTGGTGTCAGGTTGAAATCCATGACGCTCAGCCCCCCATCTTGACCTTGGCGATGATCCCGCGCTGTATCTCGTTCGAGCCGCCAAAGATCGACAGCTTGCGGTTGTTGAAATACTGCGCCGCCACCGGCCCGGCATAATCCGGCCCCACGGGATCGTTGGCACCCGCCACCGCCTCCGACGGGAAGGGCATCGCATATGGCCCCACCGCGCGGCGGGTCAGGTCATTGATCTCCTGACGGATGACCGTCCCTTTCACCTTAAGCATCGAGCTTTCGACCCCCGGTGCCTGCCCTGCAGCCGCCCGGCTGATGATCCGCATATTGGTCGTCGCCATCGCCATCAGGTCGATCTCGACCCGCGCCAGCCGGGCGGCAAAATGCGGATTTTCGATCAGCGGACGCCCGCCCGCACATTCCTGACGCGCGATGCGCTTGACCGCATCCAGCCCCGCCTGACTGAAACCCACGCCCGCGATATTGGTGCGCTCATGCGTCAGTAGGTACTTGGCATAGGTCCAGCCCTTGTTCTCTTCCCCCACAAGGTTTCCCACCGGCACCCGGACATCATCGAAAAACACTTCGTTCACTTCCGGAGACCCATCCAGCAGCACGATGGGTCGCACCTCGATCCCCGGCGTCGCCATGTCGATCAGCAGGAACGAGATCCCCTCCTGTTGCTTGGCCTCGGGATCGGTGCGCACAAGGCAGAAGATCCAGTTGGCATATTGCCCAAGCGTCGTCCAGGTTTTCTGCCCGTTGACCACGTAATGATCGCCGTCGCGCACCGCGCGGGTCTTGAGCGAGGCCAGATCCGACCCCGCCCCCGGCTCGGAATACCCCTGACACCACCAATGCTCACCATTCAGGATACGCGGCAGGAAATAGTCCTGCTGCGCCTTCGAGCCGAATTTCTGCAGCACCGGCCCCAGCATCGACAGACCAAAGGGCACGATGCGCGGCGCATAGGCTGCTGCGCATTCTTCCTCGAAAACATGGCGCTGCACCGCGTTCCATTCCGCTCCGCCAAATTCCACGGGCCAGTTGAAGTTCAGCCACCCCTTCTCGTTCAGCGTCGCATGCCACCAGTCATGACCTTCCTTGCCCAGGCTCTTTCCCGCACGCACCTTGGCCGAAATTTCGGGCGGCAGCTTTTCGGCCAGAAAGGCGCGCACCTCGGCGCGAAAGGCCTGTTCCTCATCGGTATAGTTCAGATCCATCCCCGCTCTCCTCCTGCGACGCCCGTTCCGGCGATGCCGCCCGGCCCTCGGCGGGCCGCGCCATTTGCCGCTCCGCTTCAGAATATCTCGAACAACCCGGCCGCGCCCATGCCGCCGCCGATACACATGGTCACGACACCCAACTTGGCGCCGCGCCGCTTGCCTTCCAGCAGGATATGCCCGGTCATCCGCGCCCCGGTCATGCCAAAGGGGTGACCAATGGCGATCGAGCCCCCATTGACGTTGTATTTCTCGGGATCGATGCCCAGCCGGTCGCGGCTGTAAAGACACTGGCTGGCAAAGGCCTCGTTCAGCTCCCACAGATCGATATCGTCGATCTTCAACCCGTGCCGTTCCAGCAGGCGCGGCACCGCAAAAACCGGGCCAATGCCCATCTCATCGGGCTCACACCCCGCCACGGCAAACCCCTTGAAGGCGCCCAGGGGCTCCAGCCCGCGCCTCTCGGCTTCCCTGGCTTCCATCAGAACAACCGCCGCCGCCCCGTCGCTGAGCTGCGAGGCGTTGCCGGCGGTGATAAAGTTGCCCGGCCCCCGCACCGGTTCCAGGCTGGCCAACCCCTCCAGCGTCGTGTTGGGGCGGTTGCACTCGTCACGATCGACCGTGACCTCGCGCATGGACACCTCACCGCTGTCCTTGTCCTTGACCGCCATCGTCGTGGTCATCGGCACGATCTCGTCGGCGAACTTGCCCGCGGCTTGCGCGGCGGCAATACGCTGCTGGCTTTGCAGGGAGTATTCGTCCTGATACTCGCGGCTGACGCCATAGCGATCCGCCACGATATCCGCGGTCTCGATCATCGCCATATAGATCGCGGGTTTGTGCTCGGCAATCCAGGCCTCGGGCACCGGGCGAATCTTGGGCTGCACCATCGAGATGCTTTCGACGCCGCCCGCCACCATCGGCCCCGAGCCGCCTTCGGTGATCGCCTGCGCCGCCAGCGCCACGGTCTGCAGCCCCGACGAACAGAACCGGTTCACTGTCATCCCCGAGGCCGTCACCGGCAGTCCTGCCCGGATCGCGATCTGCCGCGCGATGTTGTTGCCGGTCTCGCCTTCGGGAAAGCCGCAGCCGATGATGCAATCCTCGATTTCCGAACCCTCCAGCCCGGCGCGCCCGACAGCCGCCTCAACTGCATGACCACCCATCGTGGCGCCGTGGGTGACGTTGAACGACCCTCGAAAGGACTTGGCCAGCCCGGTCCGGGCGGTCGATACGATTACGGCTTGTTTCATCACTGAGCTTCCTTGTTCAGATCATCGAATGTGCGGCCCTCGGCCACCAGTTGTTCCAAAAGCGGCGCGGGTTGCCAGAAAAAGGCATCCTCCTGGGCATAGCGCCGGATATCGGCCAAAAGCTCGGGCAGCCCCTGCAGGTCGGCCCATTTCAACGGACCGCCGCGATAACGCGGGAAGCCATAACCATAGAGCAGCGTCACATCCACATCGAGCGGGCGGCGCGCAATGCCCTCGCCCACGACCTTGGCCGCCTCGTTGACCATCGCCGCCATGTAACGGCGGACAATCTCAGCGTCGCTGAACTCACGCGGGGCGATCCCCTGCGCGGCACGTTCCGCCTCGATCAGCGGCGGCACATCCGGGTTGGGCACGCCGCCCCGTCTGCCGGCCTCGTAAACATAATATCCCTTGCCGGTCTTCTGCCCGAAATGCCCCGCCTCGCACAGCTTGTCGGCGTAGGAACTGTCACGCGCACGCGGGTCCATCCCCTCGGCCCGCTTGCGCTTGCGCACGGCCCAGCCGATGTCCAGCCCGGCCAGATCGGCCACCGCGAAGGGTCCCATGGCAAAGCCGAAATCGGTCAGCGCCTTGTCGATCTGATAGGGGTTGGCCCCGTCCAGGATCATGTGATCGGCGCAGGCGCGATAAGTGCTCAGGATACGGTTGCCTATGAACCCGTCGCAAACACCCGCGCGCACCGACACCTTGCCCAGCCGCTTGCCCAGCGCAAATCCTGTTGCCGCCACGTCCCGAGCGGTCTTGTCGGCAACCACCACCTCCAGAAGCTTCATGACATGGGCGGGTGAAAAGAAATGCAACCCGATCACATCGCCGGGCCGCTTCGTCATCGCTGCGATCTCGTTGATATCCAGATACGAGGTGTTCGAGGCCAGAACCGCCCCCTGCCTGCACACCGCATCAAGCCGGGTGAAGACCTGTTTCTTGACCTCCATGTCCTCGAAAACCGCCTCGATCACCAGATCGACATTGCTCAAAGCGTCGTAATCCGTCGCCAGCGTCAAAGCGTCCTGCAACAGGTGATCGAACTTCTCCTGGCTCAGCTTGCCCCGCTTCAGCGCGCCCGAAAGATTGGCCTCAATACGGCCCTTGGCGGCATGGGCGGCCTCTGCCGACATCTCCAGCATCACCACCGGCAGGCCCGACAGCAGTGCCGCGGTGGCGATCCCTGCCCCCATGGTGCCGCCGCCGATCACGCCGATCTCGTGCAACATGCGCGGCTCGACCCCCTTGAGCTCCGGCAGCTTGCCCACCGCGCGCTCGGCAAAAAAGGCGTGGATCAGCCCCTCGCGCTGGTCCGAGTTCATCAGCTCGCTGAACAACTCACGTTCCCGCTTCATGCCCGCCTCGAAACTGTCCGCCTCACAGGCCGCCTGAACCGCCCGCACCGCAGTGGCCGGGGACAGCTGCCCGCGCCCCTTCTTCAGGACCTGCTGGTAAACCGCATCGAAATCGACCGGCGATGGTGCCGGCATGTCACACACCGCGCGGCGCGGCGCGCCGGCATCCAGCAATGCCTGTGCATAGGCCAGCCCGACCTCACGCGGGTCTCCGTCCTCGACCTTGTCGATCACCCCCAGTTGCAGCGCCTCGGTCGCGGGGACATGCCGGCCCGTCGTGATCATGTCCAGGGCCGCTTCGACCCCCGCCACACGCGGCAGGCGCTGGGTGCCGCCCGCGCCGGGCAATATGCCCAGATGCACTTCGGGCAAGCCCACCTTGGCCGAGGGAACGGCAATCCGGTAATGGGTCGACAGCGCCACCTCCAGCCCGCCGCCCAGCGCCGTACCGTGGATCGCGGACACCACCAACAAGGGCGATGCCTCGATCCGCGCGCACAGCTCGGGCAACCACGGGTCCTGCGGCGGCTTGCCGAACTCGCGAATATCCGCCCCCGCAAAATAGGTGCGCCCCTTGCCATAGATCAGAACCGCCCTGGCCCCGTCTGACTCGGCACGTTCAATCCCGGCCAGAAGACCCCGGCGCACATCCACGCCCAGCGCGTTCACCGGCGGGTTGTCGGCCCCCAGAACCGCGATTTCCCCAACACGTTCGTATTCGACGGCCTCGGACATCCGGCCACTCCTCCTGTTGCCTGCCAACGATCCGGCGCAAGGACGGCAAAACCGTTGTGCGGGATAGGCAGGGGATCTCCATTTCGAAAAAGAGTGCGTCTTTGGCGATCCCGGATCAAGCCGCATTCCGGAAACCGACGCAGCGTCGAACCGGCCACGGTGCAACCGGCTGCACCTGGTGCCAAGACCCGGATTTTTCGCTGGCCCCCTTGGGATGCAGCCTGCATAGAAGGGGCAACAGACAGGTTCGGGACCAACAGGCATGCATCTGGCAATCTTGATGACCAACACGGATGAAAGCGATTTCGCGCAGGCGCATCCGAAAGACGGCGAGACGTTCGCACGTCTGGTCCATCTCGCCCGCCCGGACTGGACGGTCGAGGTCTTTTCGGTCAAGGACGGCATCTTTCCCGACGACATCACCCGGTTCGACGGGGCATTGATCACCGGCAGCCCCGCCTCGGTGCGCGATAGCGAGGATTGGGTCGGCAGGCTGCTCACACTGATCCGTGACATGCATGACCGACGCCAGCCCCTCTTTGGCGCCTGTTTCGGGCATCAGGCCATCGCGGTGGCTCTGGGCGGCAAGGTAGGGTTCAATCCCGCCGGCTGGGTCTATGGCGTGACCCGGAACCGCCTGCTCACCCGCCCGGACTGGGCAAAGGAGCTGCCCGAGGACATCAACCTATATGGCTGCCATCAGGAACAGGTCACGCAACTGCCGCCCGGCGCCTGCAACATGACCACATCGGATGCCTGCGAAAGCTCGGGCTTCTTCATCGGCACGCACATCTATACCACCCAGCAGCACCCGGAAATGGACAAGGGTTTTGTCATCGCCCTGACCGAGGAAATGCGTCCCCTGATCGGTCAGACCTTATGCGACAAGGCCCTGACCTCGCTCAGCCAACCTGTGCATCAACAAGGCTATGCGGAAAGCATCGCGCGTTTTTTTCAGCAGGCTCGCGCCGCCGACACCTGACCCCCCCTCTGTAAAACATTGACTTTGTGGAAAATGTGCTAAGCTCACGCCGGGGCAGGTGACTCCGGCTTGTCGCAGCAGAAAACTCAACAGGGAGCAATGAAATGTGCGATATTTGTGTGATGAACGCCGTCAAGGACCGGATGCTGTCGCGGCGATCCTTCTTCAAGGCCGGTGCCGTGGCAACAGCCGGCGCGGCGCTGGGAACCGCCACCGCAAGCCCGGTCCGCGCGATGAGCCACAGTGACGTCGTCGACATGACGCATATATACGACGCCGACTTCCCGACCTATTTCGGCACGCCCGGCATCGAAGCGACGCAGGCCTTCAACTTCAAGGAACACGGGTTCAACCTGTTCAATCTTGCGGTCAACGAACACACCGGCACCCATATCGACGCGCCGCTGCATTTCTCGGCGGACGGCCAGTCGATCGACGAAATCCCCGTGTCGAACCTGGTCTGCCCGCTTTGCGTGGTGCACATCCACGAAAAGGCCGCGCAGGACGCCGATGCGCAGGTGACACCGGACGACATCAAAGCCTGGATCAGCACCAACGGTCCGATCCCGGATGGCGCCTGCGTGGCGATGCATTCCGGTTGGGAAGGCAAAACCGGCGGCCCGGAATTCCGCAACGCCGATGACGAAGGCAAGATGCACTTCCCCGGTTTCCACGTCGAAGCCGCGCAAATGCTGATCGAGGAAACCGGCGCAGTGGCGATGGGCGTCGACACGCTGTCGCTGGATCATGGGCCATCGGCCGATTTCGCCACCCATTACGCATGGCT
The DNA here is from genome assembly GCF_056536925.1 of Ruegeria sp. CI1. Classification (NCBI taxonomy): domain Bacteria; kingdom Pseudomonadati; phylum Pseudomonadota; class Alphaproteobacteria; order Rhodobacterales; family Roseobacteraceae; genus Ruegeria; species Ruegeria sp. CI1. The sequence goes on from NZ_JBQFQP010000001.1 coordinate 277,728, forward strand.
GCCGACCAACCGCTATGGCATCGAGAACATGGCCAACCTCGCGAAAGTGCCCGCCAGTGGCGCCACCCTGATCGTGGGCGCGCCCACCCATCGCGGCGGCTCTGGCGGCCCGGCGCGTATTCTGGCGCTCGTGTAACCCATGGCAACCGTTCGCCTGTTGTCGGACGAAGAGGCCAGCGCCGAGGCGCTGGCCGTTTTCGATGATATCCGCAAGACCCGCAACACCGATTACGTCAACAACTTCTGGCGCGCGCTGGCGCATGACCCGGCACTGCTGCAAGCCACCTGGGACCGGTTGAAACAGGTCATGGGGCCGGGGTCGCTGGACCCGCTGGTCAAGGAAATGATCTATGTCGCGGTCTCGACCGCCAATGGCTGCGAATATTGCGTCCATTCCCACACGGCGGCGGCAAAGGCCAAGGGCATGACCCCCGCACAGTATGGCGAGTTGCTTACCGTCATCGGCATGGCGATGCAGACCAACGGCATCGTGACCGGGTTGCAGGTTCCGGTCGACGACGCCTTCAAGGCCTGAAACCGGGCGTTCTCATGGGTCCGGCAAGGGCGGCATGACCCGCAAATAGGCCACCAGCGCATCCAGATCCGTATCGTTCATCCGGGCAAAATAAGGATAGGGCATGGGCGGCACCATGGCGCTGCCGTCCGGTCGGACGCCCTGTGTGACCATCGTCTTGATCTCGTCATCCGAATAGCCCGCCAGCCCGTCGGCATGGCTGGTGATGTTGGGTGCCGTGACGCTGCCCCATGGTCCGATGAACTCATAGGTCCCGATCCCAAGATGTCCGGCATCCATGACCGGGCCTTCCGGGCCGATCGGCGAGTGGCACTCGACGCAATGGGCAACCGCCCATGCCAGGTATTCCCCATACTCTGCCGTCGCCGCACGGTTTGGCGCGGTCACGCTTTCGACCGGCGGTCCATAAGCAGGTGGCAGCGGGATATTGTAGATGGACTTGCCCGCGTCGTGATCGACCGGGTTTACCGTGCGCAGGTACTTCACGATGGACGCCAGATCGTCATCGCCGATCCCGCGATAGACGGCACAGGGCATCGGCGGCCCGATCAGCGACCCGTCAGGGCGCAGACACTCGCGAATGGCGCGACCCAACTCCTCGTCGCTCCAGTCCGCAACCCGCCCGGCCGGTGTGATATTGGCCGAGATCGCCGTGAAATGCTCGGTCTCTTCGACAACACGCCCGGCCAGATCGCGGCTGAAATCCAGCCCCTGCTCTCCGAATGGCGTGTGACAGTTGCCACAGCCCATCGGCCCCTGAACCAGATATTCGCCACGTTCCACGCTTGGTTCTGCCACGGCCATACCCGCGCACATCCCCAGCGTCGCAACAACATGCGACAGCTTGATCATTTTATTTCCCCCCTGCTTTCGCCACGCCGGTTTCACGCGACAAAAACCCGCAACTTCAATACATTGCAATTTTAATATGTATCTTCAGATCACGTTTTTGTCAACGAGTCCCTGCCGGCCGGGGCGGAGCGAAAACAGGCATCGAAAACACAGATTTGCACCAAACGCAAATCTGCCATTCCATTCCGTCCCTATCGAATCCAGGCAAACTGGCTTAGGTCACCAAACCGGAATTCTTTCGAAAGGACGACCCGCCATGGCGCATTCCTCGGCCAACGCCACCAGCCTGCCCGCACTGGCCTCGATTCTGGGCGACATCTTTGTCGGCATCTGGAATGCCCTGATGCGCATCGGCGAGGCGAATTCCAAGGTCCGCCAGATCGACGCCTATTACGCCATGTCCGATGCCGAGCTGGAAGCGCGCGGCATCCGGCGCGAGGATATCATCCGCCTCGTTCTGGCCGACGTGATCTGATCGCCTTCACGCTTTGGCAATCGCCTCGGCAGCCTTGGCATAGGCCACTTCGCACAGCTCGAAATCCGCTTCGGTCAGGGCCAGCGACGGATAGGTCTTTCCGGCCGACTTGAACATGCCGTTCTGCATCAGAACCGCGTTGAATACCGTCGCTCTGCCCGCATTCGCCGCCATAACGTCGCGATAGTCGCGAACCTCTCCGCCCGTGAACACGATCTCGAACAGGGTCGGGTCACCCACGATCCGGTGCGCGATGCCGTGGGCCTCCAGCGCGGCCGCCGCCATCTCCATCAGCCGCCGCCCGTTCGCGCGCAACCTGTCATACTGCCCCTCGCGGCGCAGCACCTCCATCGTCTTGAGACCCGCCGCCGCCGCAACCGGGTTGCCCGACAGCGTGCCCAGCTGCATCAGCCATTTCTCGGCCCCTACTGTGGCCTTGTCGAAATGCGCCATGATATCGGCCCGCCCTGCAATCGCGGCCAACGGGAAGCCGCCGCCGATGATCTTGCCCAGCGTGGCGATATCCGGCGTCACACCATAAAGCTCCTGCGCGCCGCCATAGGCAAAGCGGAACCCCGTGACGACCTCGTCGAAGATCAGCACGATGCCATATTTGTCGGCCTCCGTGCGCAGCAATTGCAGGAACCCCGGCGCGGGCGGGATGATGCGCTGCAACGGCTCGACGATGATCGCCGCCACTTGTTCCCCATGCTCGGCCAAAAGCGAGCGGATATAGTCCGGGTCATTGAACGGCGCGATCAGCATCTCGGCGCGCACGCTTTCGGGGATACCGGCGCTGTCCGGCACCGCCTGCGGAAAATTCACCAGCCGCGTCGGCGCCAGGCTCATCTGCGCCTCGGCGCTCATGCCGTGATAGCCGCCTTCGAACTTCACGATCCGGTCGCGACCCGTAAAGGCGCGCGCCAGCCGGATCGCATACATGTCCGCCTCGCCACCCGAGGACACGTACCGCACCTGATCGGCGCAGGCAACGGCGGAACAGATTTCCTCGGCCAGCTCCACCCCCTTGGCGTTGTTGGCAAAAAACGTCATGCCCTTGGGCAATTGTTCCAGAACGGCCTCCATGACCTCCTCGTGCCCATGCCCCAACAACATCGGGCCGGACCCGATCAGGAAATCGACATATTCGGTGCCATCCTCGTCCCAGACGCGACTGCCCTTGCCCTCGCGAATGAATTTCGAAGGGTCGAAATTGCCAAACCCCCCGCCCGGCAATACGGCCTTTGCGCGTTCGATCCAGTCGGCCTGGCTGAGTTTCGTAAGCATGGTGGCCTCCTTAGTCCAAAATCATATCCGGTTCACCTAGCGCCACCCGGTCCGGCGCCACCCCCAGGCCGATGCCCGCGGGCGGGGCAATGCGCCCGGCCATTCGCACCGGCCCTTCGGGGGCAAGCCTCGGCGCGACATAGCCCGACAGGTCGCAGACATTCATCAACCGGCCCGGATCGGTTGCCGCCCCAAGATGCAACAAGGCGGCCGTGGTGATGTCCGAGCCCCAAGTGTCCTCAATACACATCTTTGCGCCCAGATGCAGGCATAGATCGCGCGCGCGACGCGATGCCGACAGACCGCCGAATTTGCTCAGCTTGATTGCCACCGCATCCATGCAGCCCTGCGCATGTCCCGCCAGCAGGCTTGCGGTGTCATGAGCACTTTCGTCGAGCTTCATCGGCAGGCCCGTCGCCGCGCGCACCCGCGCGCAATCCTCGATGGTGGCGCAGGGCTGTTCCAGCATCACGTCCAGATCCGCCACCGCCCGGCCCACGCGCGACGCGTCCAGCGAGGTCGCACCGCAATTCCAGTCACCATAGACCAGCGGGCCGCCGCCCACCGCCTCGCGCACCAGCCGCAGCCGCGCCACATCGGTCTGCCAGTCCTTGTCGGCGCCCAGCTTGACCTGAAACTGGGCCATCCCCTGCGATTGCGCCTCTTGCGCGATCCTCGCCATCTCCTCGGGCGCGACGCAGGTGATCGAATGATAAAGCGGCATGGTATCCGCCCACCGCCCGCCCAGCAGAGCAAAAAGCGGCAGCCCCGCCGCCTGCCCGGTCAGATCCCACAGCGCAATGTCCAGCGCCGATTTGGCATAGGCGTGGCCTTGCAGGTGTTTGTCGAGCCGCGCCATCAGCGCCTCGGGCCCCACCGGGTCGGCCCCCAGCAACACCTCCGCCATTTCCTGAACCACGGGCGCCACGCCGCGCGCGTAAGCCGGCAGGTAATGCGGGATCGGGCAGACCTCGCCCCAGCCGGTCAGGCCGGTATCGGTATCCAGCGCCAGCACCACGGTTTCGACGGTGTCGCAGGTCTTGCCATCGGCCATGTAATAAGCCTGATGACTGGTGAGCGGCACATGCCACAGGGATATGCGTGTAAGCTTCATGACAGAACCTTGCAGGTTTTGCGCCGCGCGATGCGCGCCGCCGGGGGAAAGGGGGGCTTTGCCCCCCTCTTGGCCTGCGGCCAATTCACCCCCCAGGATATTTGGGGCCAGATGAAGCCGCGGATCATGGTTTTTCCTCAAAAACGGCGAGGGGACGGCCAAGCGTCTTTTCGTCGGGGTGAACGCCCAGACCCGGGATCTCGGGCAGGTGCAGGTGTCCGTCGATATTGCGCGGGCCGCGCCCGCCTGCAATGTCCAGCGTCAGCATGTCCTGGCAGGCCCAGATGCCCAGCAGGTTGTGGTCGGGGATGGTGGCGGCCAGGTGCAGCGCCTCGGTATCGGCCAGAACCGACCCCCCCGTCGCCATCACGAACATGTCGATGCCATGGGCCAGCGCGATATCCCGGATGCGGGCGGCTTTGGTCAGCCCGCCGACACGGTTGAGCTTGATGCCGAACACCTCGGCCAGACCATCACGCGCGACACGGGCGGCGTCCTGCAGGGTGACAAGGCATTCATCCACGCTGACCGGGGCCGCATGTTTGCTGCGGATGGCGGCGATATCGTCCAGCGTCTCGCCGGGCTGTTCGAACATCACGCCCAGATCCTCGGTTGCCTTCATCACACGCAGCGCCTGTTGCCGGCTCCAGGCGCGGTTGACGTCATAGAGGATGCGCTCGCCGCGCGGGCGGTGCGCCTCGACGTCGCGGATGCGTTCGATATCGCGTTCGGCGTCGCCGCCCACCTTGACCGAATGCACATGGTAGCCGCGCTGCCGGTAACGGTCCATGACCTCGCGGGTTTCCTCGACGGTCTTGGCGCCCACCGACGAGGCAATCGGTGCGGGCGTCCGCGACCCGCCGCCCATCAGATCGGCAATCGGCAACCCCGCCGCCTGCCCGGCAATGTCCCAGCAGGCCATGTCGATCGGCGATTTTGCATACAGATGCCCGGGCAGGGCCAGATCCATCGCCCGCTCGACCTCGAGCACGCGGCGCGGATCAAGCCCGAGAAGGAATGGCGCCATCGTCTCGATCCCTGCCCGGATGCCAGGCCCGTGCGCCGGCACATAGGTGTGCCCCCAAGGCGTTCCTTCGCCCCAGCCGGTGAGGCCCTCGTCGGTTTCGAGTTTGACCAGGGTGGCGTCCAGCACCTCGAATTTCAGCCGCCCGCCGGAGAGCCAATAGGGATGCTCGAGCGGCAGATTGACGTGATAGACGGTGATGCGGGTAATCTTCATGCCGGTCTCTCTGGTTGGCGGGACATCGGGGCGCTGCCCCTTCTGGTCCGTTCCGGGCCATTCACCCCCGGAGTATTTCTGAAAAGATGAAGCATCATGGCGCATGGAAATCGGCGATGGGCGCACCAAGCGCGTCGAAATCGGGCACGACTCCCAGCCCCGGCTCGTCTGTCGCGTAGAGTTTGCCGTCGCGCGCCTCTGGGCCGCCGATGCCGGTCGAGCGGGTGTTGTAGTTCATCAGGTCGGTGGTGTTGTGCAGATACTCGGGCGGTGTGGTGGCGGCGAAATGCGCAAGCGCGGCGCTGGCGATCTCGCCACCCCAGGTATCCTCGGCCACAACGGGAATTCGGTTTTCAACCAGATAGTCGCGCACGCGGCGCGCCTTGCTGAGACCACCCAGGTTCGAGATCTTCAGGCAGACCAGCTCGGCGGCGCGGTCGGCCACGATGCGCTGTGCGACGGCCATGCCGGTCACGCATTCATCCAGCTTCATCGGCAGGTCGATCCGGGCCCGGACCTGCAGACATTCCTCATAGGTTCGGCAGGGCTGCTCGAAGATGTAGTCCAGATCGCGCGTCGCCCGCGCCACACGCAGCGCGTCATCCACCCGCCAGCCCTGATTGGCATCGGCCATGGCCTTTTCACCCGGTTCCAGCAGCGGCACGGTCGCGCGGATGCGGTCGATGTCGGCGGCCCAGTCGCCGCCCACCTTGATCTGGAACTGGCGGTATCCCTGCGCGCGGTAGCGTTCCATCTCGGCAATGGTGTCCCGGGTGCCCTTTTGCGGCGCGACGCGGTACATCGGCGCACCGTCGGTCAGCCTGCCCCCCCAGACCGCATGCAGCGGCGCATTCAGCGATTGCGCCAGGATGTCCCAGCACGCCGCGTCAAAGGGCGCCTTGGCATAGCCATGCCCCTGCACCAGATGATCCATCCGCCGCTCGATCCCCGCCACGTTGCACGGGTTTTGCCCCAGCAGGTTCGCCGCCACCAGACGGGCCAGCGCGGGAACGCCCTGAGAATGGGCGACCATGTAATTCTCGCCGCAGGGGGTGAATTCGCCGCAGCCCTGCAGGCCGGCATCGGTGTCGATCACCACGACCGAGGCCACGGCGGTTTCGATCGCATTGCCCGCACCCCAGACATAGGCCCCGCCCACAAAGGGCAGGCCGGTCTGATAGACGCGGATGCGGGTGATCTTCATGCCACGTCCATCCTCAGCGGCCCGGCCATGCCCTCGCCGCGCCATAGCACAAAGGTCAGGATCGGATGGTCGGTCGTGATCATCGCATGGCTTTGCCAGCTTTGGTGAAACCGTGTCTGCCCCGGCCCGGTCACCGCCTCGTCACCTTCGACCTTGAACAGCGCCTCGCCGCCCAGAACCAGGTACAGTTCCTCTGCCTCGTGGCTGTGCCAGTCATAGTGCAGCCCCTCGCCCCAGAACGCGATGTAGCCGCACAGGCTCTGGCTGTGGAAATGCCCGGTCGGACCGAACAGTTCGTAAAAACCGTACCGGTTGCGAAAGTCGGCACCGACCTCCGCCTCGGTATAGACCCGCTTCCAATGCGCCAGATGCGCGGCACCTTTCACCGCATCGACCAGCGCCTGCGTCTGTGGCGCGCCGGACCGGGGAAATTCCGACACCAGAGGCACCGCCGGAATATGGCGCGGCTGCAATCCGCTGGGGATCAGGTCATCAGGCCAGGGCGCATAGGCGGCAAGGGCGGGATGGTTCTGATACAGCAGGCGGGCGGCTTCGAGCACGTCGTCAAGCGATGTCATGGGATCACCACGATGTTGCCGGTATGGGTCTTGTCGATAAAGGCCTGTTGCGCCGCGCGCAGATCGCGCAACGCATAGGTGGCGGCCAGCACGGGCCTGATCCTGCCCTGCTCGATATATCTCACCACGTCGGTGAAGTTCTCGGGCCGGTTCACGGTCGATCCGGTAAAGGTCAGGTCACGCAGATAGAATGTCCGCAAGTCCAGTTCGACCAGCGGCCCGGCAATCGCGCCGGAACAGGTATAACGCCCGCCGCGCGCCAGCACGTCGATCAGCCTGGGCCAGATCGGGCCACCGACCACATCTGCGACCACAGTCACCTTTTCCCCCGCCAGGGCGGCCTTCAGGTTGTCGGGGCTGCGGGGCAGGATGCGGTCCGGCCCCAGCAGGGCCACCTCGCCGTGCTTGGCCTCCGAGGCCATGGCGATCACCCGCGCGCCACGCAGTTTCGACAGCTGGATCAGCGCGCCGCCAACCCCTCCGGACGCGCCGGGGATCAGCACGGTATCGCCCGCCCCCACCCCTGCCCGGTCGATCATGCCCTCGGCGGTGACATAGGAACAGATGAAGGTCGCCAGTTCCGCATCGCTCAGATCCGACGCGATCGGGGCAACGCCACGCATATCCGCCTTGGTGTATTCCGCGAACCCGCCATCGCATTCCGAGCCGAAATAACCCGCCTTGTCGCGGTTCATCGGGTCGTCCCAGTCGCGCAGCCAGCCAGCGACCATGACTCGCCTGCCGATCAGGCCGGGATCGGCCCCTGCGCCGGTGGCCACTACGGTGCCGACCGCGTCCGCGCCCTGGATGCGTGGAAAGGCCAGCGGCGCGCCGCCCCAGGTGCTGTCGTCATCGTCCACCTCGGCATAGGCGCCGCCCGTGGTGGCCTCGTCCACCGCCTTGGAGTACCAGCCGGTGCGGGTGTTGACGTCGGTATTGTTCAGCCCGCAGGCCCCGACCCTGATCAGCACCTCCATCGGCCCCGGCTCCGGCGTGGGCCAGTCCTCGTGCCATTCGTATCTGTCAAGGCCTCCGTGCCCGGTAAGCACCATGGCTTTCATCGTTGCCGGGATGGTCATCGCAGCGCTCTTGTGGCGGGCAGAGGGGGGCGCTGGCCCCCGTCCCGTTCCCGGTCACCCCCCGGAGTATCTGCAAAAAGATGAAACGACGGGGTCATCCCGCATGCTCCATCACGGCATCGGCGCGGGGGCGCAGGCTTTGCGGGTCATAGGCGGGTTCGCCCAGGATGCGACCCTGACGGGGCTTGCCGGCAATCACGACCTGTACGTCCGTGCCCGGCACGTTGGCGTGCGGCTTGACATAGGCAAAGGCCAGGATCTTGCCGACCGTATGGCCGAAGGCAACCGAAGCGGTCGAGCCAACAACCTTGCCGTCCAGCAGCACCGCCTCGCCGCCATGACCGTCCTCAATGCCGTTCGGCTCGATCTCGAGATAGGCGCAGACCCAGGGCAGGTCGGTGTTCAGGGTCCTGTCCCTGCCCAGATAGTTCTTGTCGGCACGCGCAAACCGCAACACGTCGGCCTCGGCCAGCGTTACCTCGTTGGTCAACTCGCCCGCACCCTTGAACGCCTTTTCCATCCTCAGCGCGTTCATCGCGAAAGACCCGTAATCGGCAATGTCATGCGGCCCGCCTGCCGCCCAAAGCGCATCGTAAACCGCCAGTGCGCTGTCACGGGGGATGTGCAACTCCCAACCCAGCTCCCCGGCATAGGACATGCGGAAAGCCCAGAGCCGGTGCCCGGCAACAGTGATTTCCTGCGCGGTCAGCCATTTGAAGCCCGCATTGGACAGGTCGGCATCGGTGCAGGCGGCCAGTACCTGACGGGCGCGCGGCCCGTTGAGCGTCAGCGCGGCCCAATCGTTCGAGCGCAGGATGATATCGACGTCTTCCTTCGCGCGCTGATGGTTCAGATGATCCAGCAGGCGCTGCTCGAAGAACGCCGCGCAAACCAGATAGTACCGCCCCTCGCCCAACTTGACGACCGTGGTTTCCAGCTCGATCCGGCCCCGGCGGTTCAGCATATGGGTCAGGGCGATGCCGCCCGTCTTCTGTGGCAGGCGGTTGGCAACCAGCCGGTCCAGCAGTGCCTCGGCGTCGGGCCCCGTCACCTCGACCTTGGTAAAGGCCGAAATATCCATGATCCCCACCGCCTCGCGCACCGCTTTGCATTCAGCGGCAACCATGTCGTGCACCACGGTTCGGCAGAACGAGTAATGATCGCGCTGTTCCACCCCGTCGCGCGCGAACCAGCGTGGACGCTCGTGACCATAGACCTCCTCGTAAACCGCGCCTTTTTCCTTCAGCCGCTGGTACAGGGGCGAGGGTTTGATCGGACGCCCTGCCAACCGGTTGAAATGCGGGAACGGGATCTCGTGGCGCAGCTTGTAATCCTCATGCGCCTTGGTCACCTGCCACTCCTTGGTGGCGTAGGACCCAAAACGGCGCGGGTCATAGTCGCGCATCGAGATATCGGCCGCGCCATGCACCATCCACCGCGCCAGTTCGCGGCTCAGCCCCGGACCCCAGCCGATGCCAATCTGAGTGCCGCAGCAGCACCAGTAGTTCCTGACGCCCGGCGCAGGCCCGATCAGTGGGTTGCCATCGGGTGGGTGGGAAATCGCGCCATGCACCTCGCGCTGAATGCCCAGATTGGCAAAGATCGGCATCCGGTTCAGGCTTTCCTCAAGCCACGGCATCACCCGGTCGTAATCGGCATCGAACAGCCAGTTTTCATAGTCCCACGGGCAATGGTCATGCCAGACCGAGTTCGAGTTCTCCTTTTCGTAGATCCCGATCAGCCCGCGTTTCTGCTCCATCCGGATATAGCCCGAGACCTTCCTGTCATCGCGGATCACCGGCAGTTCGTGGTCGAGGTTCTCGAATTCCGGCACCGGCTCGGTCACGAAATAATGGTGCGTCATCGAGGTCATCGGCAGTTGCAGCCCCGACCATTCACCCATCTGCCGGGCATAGGTGCCACCGGCATTGACCACATGCTCGCAGCGGATGGTCCCCTTCTCGGTCTCGACCACCCACTCGCCGTTCCGGTCCTGCGTGATGTTGGTGGCGCGGCAATGGCGGACGATCCGGGCACCCAACTGCCGCGCCCCCGCCGCCATCGCCATGGTGACATTTGTCGGGTCCACATGACCGTCATCGGGCGTGTGCAGCGCACCCAGAACCCCGTCAAGATTGTAGAACGGGTGCAGTTCGGCCACCCGCTCCGGCCCCACCAGTTCGATGTTGAAGCCCAGCGAACGGCCCACCGACAGGGTGTGGCGCAGCCAGTCCATCTCGTCCTGCGTGTAGGCCAGCCGGAACGAGCCGCAGCCATGCCATGTCACCGCCTGACCCGTCTCGGCCTCCAGCTTTCCGGAGTAAAGCCCGATATTGTAGTCGACGCATTTTCCCAGACCAAAGGAACTGGTCGAATGGGTGATCTGCCCCGCCGCATGCCAGGTACTGCCGCTGGTCAGCTCGGCCTTTTCCAGCAGGACAACATCGGTCCATCCTTCATGCGCCAAATGATAGGCCAGACCGACCCCCATGACACCGCCGCCGACGATCACCACGCGCGCATGGGCAGGCAGGGTTTGCTGAGACATGATTTTTCCACTTCACGAGTCGCGTTTCTGCTCGACAGGCTAATTCCACAAATGTACCATCGTCAATCATGAATGACACAAATGTATCATCTTCTGTCCTGGACCGCCTCACCGAAGAGTGGGACACCCTGACACCCGAGGCGCAGAAAGCGGCGCGTTACGTCCTGGAAAACCCCTCAGACGTTGGGGTTTCGACGGTGCGCGAGATCGCCGAAGCCGCCAATGTCAAACCCAACACATTCGTGCGCATGGCCCGCCAGGTGGGCTTTGACGGCTACGAAGATTTCCGCGCCCCGTTCCGCGAGGCGATTCGCCGGGGCACCGCGACATTCCCCGACCGCGCCCGCTGGCTGCAGGACATCGGCAAGTCGGGCGAGTTGGGCGGCCTTTACGCCGACATGATCGGCGCGGCGATCCGCAATATCGAGGAAACCTTTGCCGGCATCAGCGCCGAACGCCTGCACACCGCCGCCGAAACCATCTGGAACTGCCGGCAGGTCTTCACCCTCGGCGTCGGCGTCAACAACGCCAATGCCCGCAACTTCACCTACCTCGCCTCGACCGGCATGAAACAGTTTCACGCCATTCCCCGGCCCGGCTCGACCCCGGTCGACGATCTGGCCTGGGCGGACGAACAGGACGTGCTGATCGCGATGACCTGCAAACCCTACCGCACCGAGGTGATCGAGGCGGTGAAGCTGGCCCGCGAACAGGGCATGACCGTCGTGGGCATTTCCGACAGCCCGGCCAGCCCCGTTGTCCTGAACGCCCATCACGGCTTTGTCGTGGCCGCCGACACGCCGCAATTCTTCCCCTCGTCCGTCTCGACCATCGCGCTGCTGGAAACGCTTCTGTCCTTCGTGATCGCGGTCTCCAGCGACGAAATCGTCGAACGCGTCGAACGCTTTCACAAACGCAGACATCAACTCGGCATCTACGCGGAGGAGCCCGAATGAACGCCCCCCTGACCCACTCGCTGGCGGCGCATTATTACACCGACCCGGCCATATTCGAGCAGGAAATGAACGGCCTGCTGGCACGCACCTGGCAATATGCCGGGCATGTCAGCGACATTCCCAATCCGGGCGACTATTTCACCTTTGAAATCGCCCGGCAAAGCCTGTTCTGCATCCGTGGACGCGACGGGGAAATCCGCACTTTCTACAATGTCTGCCAGCACCGCGCGCACGAGATGGTGACCGGCACCGGCACCACCCGCGTCGTCGTCTGCCCCTATCACGCCTGGACTTACGAGCTGACCGGCGAGCTGCGCGCAGGCCCCAACACCAAGGCGGTGCCGGGGTTCGACAGGGAAAAGATCTGCCTGACATCGGTACGCACCGAGGATTTCAACGGCTTCATCTTCGTCAATCTCGACAACGACGCCGCACCGATGGACGACTGGTATCCCGGCGTGCGCGAGGAACTGCGCGAATTCGTCCCCCAGGTGGATGCGCTTGCCCCGCTGGAATGGGTGGAAATCCCCGAAAACTGCAACTGGAAGGTCTCGGTCGAAAACTATTCCGAATGCTACCATTGCCCCACCAACCACCCGACCTTCGCCACCGGTGTGATCAAACCCGAAACCTATGACATCCAGCCGACCGAAACCGGCTATGTCCTGCGCCACACCACCGAATGCCAAAGCCTCGAGGCGATGACCTATCCCATCGACCTCAGCGTGCCGCATGCGGGCGACTACCGGTCGTGGTTCCTGTGGCCGATGTTCTCGTTTCAATGCTATCCCGGCAACGTGCTGAACACCTATCACTGGCGCGCGACAGACGTGGATCACTGCACCGTCTGGCGCGGCTGGTACACCGAAGGCGGCATCGACAGCGAGGTGATCCGGCGGCTGGCGATACAGGATCGCCAAACCACGGTCGAAGAAGACATCCGACTGGTGGAATCAGTGCATAGGGGCCTGAAATCCAAGGGATACCGCCCCGGCCCGCTGGTCCTTGACCCGGCTTGCGGCGTGATGTCGGAACACTCCATCGCCCGCCTGCAACAATGGATGCGCGAGGCCGTGGATGGCTGACTTCAGTGGCAAATGCATGTGCGGCGCGGTCAACTGGTCCTCGTCCGGCCAGATCACCCGCCGCCTGTCCTGCCATTGCGGCGACTGCCAGAAAGCCACCTCATCCCCGTTCACCGCATTCGTCGGCCTGCCCCCGGACACCGTCGAATGGACCGGTGCGATCAATCACTATGAAAGCTCGCCCGGCACCCATCGTGGGTTCTGCCCGAAATGCGGCACCCGCCTCTATTTCCGGTCCGACAAATGGCCCGGAGAGATCCACATCCACGCGGCGACGTTGACTGACGCCTCCGGCTACGCCCCCGACGCCCATGTCGTCATGGCCAGCGCCGTTCCATGGCTGCATCTGGCCGATAACATCCCCAAGCACCAGAGCTTTCAGGCCGAGCCCGCCGACCAGGAGTAGACCCCATGCTGATGCCCGCCGAGTGGCAGCCCGAACACAAACTGTTCCCACATCAGGTGGGCTTCACCAGCCCGCCCTTCGACTATGACGCGGCACCCTCGGACTTCCTGCGCATGTGCCCCGAAACTGTCGGCGTGCATGGCTGGATGCTGCATGTCCCCGACTATGTGCACGGGCTGGACCAACGCAAACGGAACTTCGGCATGATGGAAGATTTCGTCCACTGCATGTCCCGCAACGGCGCCGATGTCTGCGGCCAGGTGGGTTCAAACTGGGTGCATGCCTGCGGTCTGGGCGTCGAAGGCGTGCGCCAGCATTGTCAGGACCTCTCCGACAAATACGGCACCCGCTTTCACATGGCCGGATACGCCATGGTCGAGGCGCTGCGCGAGATGAACGTGGAAAAGGTGGCGCTGAACGCCGCCTATCACTGGCCGGAATGGTGGCAGGGTACCGTCGGGTTCCTGCGCGAGGCCGGGTTCGATGTCCACTGGGCCGGCAATTTTCACGATCAGGGCTGGTTCGCCAGTCAGGAAGAGGTCAATTCATACCGCTGGGTGTTCGACGGTGATCTGGCCCTCAAAAGTTTCGAATATGTCGCCGACAAGGCCCCGCAGGCAGACGCGATCCTGATTAACGGAATGTGCAATTTCCGAACGGGCCCTGGCGGTTTGCCGCAACGCCCGCTGCATCTGGCGGACAAGCTGGAATCGGCGCTCGGCAAACCGGTGATCGGCCACGACATCGCGCTTTACTGGCGCATCTTCAAGTCGCTCGGAATCGCGCCCGAGACGCCGCGCGGGCGGTTGCTCAGGCGGCTTTGACCGCCAGAACGACTTGTACATTTCGCTCACCATAGCCTTTGGAACCGGTACAAAATGCACAAAATAATTGCCCTCTGGGCCGTCCCCCGCTCAACCTCGACCGCCTTTGAATGGATGATGCGCCAACGCGGCGATCTGGATTGCCTGCACGAACCGTTTGGCGAAGCATGGTATCAGGGCGACGAACCTTTGTGGCACCGCTTCCAGCCCGGCGACAAGACGACACGGGGCCTGACCCTCGAAAGCGTCTGGGAAGACGTTCAGGGCCGCGCCCGCAAAGGTCCGGTTTTCATCAAGGATTTTCCTCACTATATCAATCACATGTGGGACGCCGAGTTTCTCTCGCACTTCACTCACGCCTTCCTGATCCGTGACCCGGCCAAGACGATCACCTCGATGTACAAGCAATGGCCGGACTTTGCCGAGGGCGAGGTCGGTTTTCCCGAACAGCGCGCCCTGTTCGATCTTCTGACCGCCCTGAACGGCGCCCCGCCCCCGGTGATCGACAGCGACGACCTGCTGGAAAACCCACATGCGATTACAGAAAAATTATGTAATTCCATGGGGATACCATTCATCGAAAAAGCCCTGACATGGAAGGCGGGCGGCGATCCCTCGGCTCACAGCTGGTGGGACGGCGGCTCGTTCCACGGCAATCTGGCCAAGTCCACCGGCCTGACACCGCAACCCCGCAAGCATATCTCCATCAACGACGCCCCCGACCGGGTCAAACAGGTGCATCGCCGGATGAAGCCGCACTATGACCACTTGTACAATCACCGGCTAACCGCCTGATGCGACACCCAAAATCCATCCGCGAAGTAGTCGAAACCGGCCTCTGCATCGGCTGCGGCCTGTGCCAGTCCATCGCACCGGAACGGTGGGTCATGACGATGACACCAGAAGGCAGATTGCGGCCTGTACAGATGGCGGAAGATATTGAAAAAGATCATGAAATTCTCGCCGCCTGCCCCGGCGCAACCTGCAGCGCAGACGGTTCTGACGCGCCATATCAGGACGCGATCTGGGGCGGTTATACCTCTATGACCCGCGCATGGGCCGGTAATCCTGACACAAGGTTTCGCGCCGCCACGGGGGGTGTACTAACCGCCCTTGGTTCATGGCTTTTGCGAACAGGACGCGCCCGGTTCATCCTGCATTGCGCCGCCGACCCAGACGCCCCGATGCGCAGCAAATGGGTGATCAGCGAGACGCCCGAAGCCGTCGTCGCACGCGCCGGTTCCCGCTATGGTCCCAGCGACACTCTGGCCGGCTTGAATATCGCACTGGACAGGCAGCAACCATTTGCAATCATTGCAAAACCTTGTGACGCGGGTGCTATCCGGGAGCGTGTGAAAACCGACCCGAGAATTGACAAAATGCTGGTCGCGATGCTGGTCATGGTCTGCGGCGGCGCCTCGGATCTGAGAAAAAGCCAAACCCTACTGAACGAATACGGATTGACCGAAGACGACCTGACCCTGTTCCGCTATCGCGGCTATGGCAATCCGGGGCCGACCCGGATCGAAACCAAGGACGGACGCGCGTTCGAGAAAACCTATCTGGATATGTGGGCGGACGAAGCCGGATGGGGCATTCAGACCCGCTGCAAACTGTGCCCAGACGCCATTGGCGAAGCAGCCGACTTGGCTGCTGCCGATATCTGGCCCGGAGGGTCTCCAACCGGAGAGGATGCCGGTTTCAACGGTGTGATCTGCAGGACCGAGCGTGGACAAGACCTGTTCGATGCTGCGATTACGGATGGTGATCTTGTTAAATATCAACGCCTTACACCACGCGACTTCGACAACTTTCAACCCCATCAAGTCAGTAAAAAACACGCGATTGCCGCCCGTCTGCGCGGAATGAGCAAGGCCGACGTGCCGGTCTATCGCCACGCCGGCCTGCGCATCGACACTCTGGACGCCGGGAGTGAAGCCGAGGAACATGGTGCCGAACACCGCACCCGCACGGGCCGGTTTGCCGAGACCATGTTGCACAATACGGAGACGACGAATGAATGACATGTTTGACGAAGACCTGTTCCTGAAGGGGTTGGAACAACGCAAAGCGACGCTGGGCGCGGAGTATGTGGAAAAGAACCTCGCCGCCGCAGATGACTTCACCCGCCCCTTTCAGGAAGCGATGACCGCGTGGTGCTGGGGCTTTGGCTGGGGTGACGATGTCATCGACGCCAAGACCCGGTCAATGATGAACCTGTCCATGATCGGAGCCTTGGGCAAGATGCACGAATGGGAAATCCACTGCAAAGGCGCGATCAACAACGGCGTCACCAGGGACGAGATTCGGGCAATCATCCATGTCGTAGGCATATACTGTGGTGTCCCACAGGCCTTGGAATGTTTCCGTGTGGCACGCAAAGTGCTGGGCGAAGCCGAAATGCTTTGAAGTCAAGGGAATACCCAAGATTCACAAGGCCTGCCGTCAGGCAGGCCTTTTCTGTTTGCCTCCACTGACATGTTACCGAATTCTCAAAAAAGCTGTAAACACGTTACATTTCTCTTGCCGCGAATCATTTCCAGGCGTATTACCCGACCAAGCGGTCACTTAATGACGACCTACGTAAGACTGGAGTTTCTGACGCATGGACGCTTTCATCTGCGACGCTCAACGTACCCCGATCGGGCGCTATGGTGGCGCTCTGTCCCAGGTTCGCACCGACGATCTGGCCGCCATCCCACTGGCAGCCCTGAAGGCGCGCAACCCGCAGGTGGATTGGGCCAGCCTTGATGACGTGATCTATGGCGATGCCAACCAGGCCGGTGAAAGCAATCGCAACGTCGCCCGCATGGCGGCGCTGCTGGCGGGGCTTCCTGTCGATGTACCCGGCACCACGATCAACCGCTTGTGCGCCAGCGGTATGGACGCGGTTGGCATGGCGGCCCGTGCGATCAAGGCAGGCGACTATGACATGGCGGTGGCCGGCGGTGTCGAAAGCATGTCGCGCGCTCCATTCGTCATGCCAAAGGCGACCAGCGCCTTTACCCGGTCAAACGCGGTCTACGACACCACTATCGGCTGGCGGTTCGTGAACCGGAAGATGCACGAGATGTACGGAACCGACTCGATGCCGCAAACCGCCGACAACGTTGCCGAAGATTATCAGATCAGCCGTGCAGATCAGGATGAATTTGCCGCACGCAGCCAGGCCCGCTGGGCCGCGGCGCATGAGGCCGGGGTGTTCCGGGAGGAAATCACCCCGGTCACCATTCCGCAGCGCAAGGGTGAACTGATCGTTGTGGATACCGACGAACATCCCCGCCCCGGTACGAGCGCGGAAAAACTGTCCGGCCTCAAGGGCGTCAACGGCCCCGACAAGACGGTAACGGCTGGCAACGCCTCGGGTGTCAACGATGGTGCCGCGGCGATCCTGCTGGCCAACGAAGCCACAGCGACCAAGAACGGACTGACCCCGATCGCGCGTGTCGTCGGCATGTCGGTAGCGGGTGTGGAACCGCGTGTCATGGGCATCGGCCCAGTACCTGCAAGCCGTAAGATTCTGGCCCGCGCAGGACTCACCATCGAGCAGATGGATGTGATAGAATTGAATGAAGCCTTTGCATCGCAAGGTCTTGCCACCTTGCGGGCGCTTGGCGTGGCCGATGACGCACCCCATGTCAATCCCAACGGCGGGGCCATTGCAATCGGTCACCCTTTGGGCATGTCAGGCGCGCGTTTGGTGATGACCGCCGCCTATCAGTTGAAACGCACCGGCGGGCGCTATGCGCTGTGCACCATGTGCGTCGGAGTTGGTCAGGGCGCGGCCCTGATACTTGAACGTGTGTAAGGGAGGAGAGCCCAGATGTATGCACAGATGATCAAGACCGCCTCGTCAGGGGTGAAATCGCGCGAGGAAATGTCCGAACAGGAACGCGCCTTTCAGGACAAGATCGACAACGACATCAAGATCGAACCGCGGGATTGGATGCCGGATGATTACCGCCGTACTCTGATCCGTCAGATTGGCCAGCACGCTCATTCCGAGGTCGTGGGCCAGTTGCCAGAAGGCAACTGGATCACCCGCGCGCCAACGCTGGAGCGCAAGGCGATCCTGTTGGCCAAGGTGCAGGACGAGGCGGGCCACGGCCTCTACCTCTACTCCGCCGCCGAGACCCTGGGCGAAAGCCGGGACGAACTGATCCGACTGCTGCACGAGGGTCGGATGAAATACTCGTCGATCTTTAATTACCCCACACTGAACTGGGCCGATATCGGCGCTGTGGGCTGGCTTGTCGACGGCGCGGCGATCATCAATCAGGTGGCGCTGCAGCGCACGTCCTATGGCCCCTACAGCCGCGCGATGGTCCGCATCTGCAAGGAAGAGAGCTTTCACGCGCGTCAGGGGTATTCCGCGATCATGGCGATGGCTTTTGGTACGCCCGAGCAAAAGAAGATGGCGCAGGACGCGGTCAACCGTCTGTGGTTCCCGGCACTGATGATGTTCGGTCCCTCCGACAAGGAGTCGGTGCATTCCGAGCAATCGATGGCCTGGAAGATCAAGGTCAAGACCAACGACGAGTTGCGCCAACAGTTCGTGGATCAGACCGTTCCCCAGATCGAATATCTGGGCCTCGACCTGCCGGATTCGAACATCAAGTGGAACGAAGAACGTGGCCACTACGATTTTTCTGACCCCGACTGGTCCGAATTCTTCGACGTGCTCAAGGGCAACGGCCCCTGCAACGTCGATCGCATGGCTGCGCGCCGTAAGGCCTGGGACGATGGCGAGTGGGTCCGCGATGGGTTGCTGGCACATGCCCGCAAGAAAGCTGCCGCCAAGGTGGCAGCCGAGTAACGAAATGGACGATCTGCAGCGCGAGGCGCCCGGTTTTCAGCCACCGGTTTCACACCCCGCGCCCAGCCAGGAGGAGAACTGATCATGAAAAACGAATGGCCCCTGTGGGAAATCTTCATTCGCGGCCAGCACGGCATGAGCCACCGTCACGTAGGCAGCCTGCACGCGCCGGACGCAGAAATGGCAATCAAGAACGCCCGCGACGTCTATACTCGCCGTAACGAAGGCGTTTCGATCTGGGTGGTCGAGGCTCGGCATATCAGCGCCACTGCGCCCGGCGACAAGGGTCCGCTGTTCGAGCCGTCGGAATCGAAGATTTATCGCCACCCGACTTTCTTTGACATCCCCGATGAAGTGGGGGCGATGTGATGACCCGCGACGAAGCCTTTCTGCAATTCCTGCTGAGGATGGGGGACAATACCCTGATCCTTGGCCACCGCGTCAGCGAGTGGTGTGGCCACGCACCGGTACTGGAAGAAGACATCGCGCTGGCCAATACCGCGCTGGACCTGATCGGCCAGACCCAGATGTGGCTGGGCCTTGCGGGCGAGATTCAGGGCGAGGGAAAGACTGCCGACAATCTGGCCTTTCTGCGCGACGCCTGGGACTTCCGAAATGTCCTGATGGTCGAGGTGTCAAACGGTGATTTCGGTCGCACCCTGATGCGCCAGTTCCTGTTCGATGCGTGGCACTCGATCATTCTGGGCCGTCTGATGACATCGTCGGACGAACGTGTCGCGGCAATCGCCGCAAAGGCTAGCAAAGAGGTTGCCTATCACCTCGAACGCTCGGGCGACACGGTTGTCGGTCTTGGCGACGGTACCGAAGAAAGTCACGCCCGGATGCAGGAGGCGCTGGATTACCTCTGGCCTTATGTCGGCGAGATGTTCGCCAGCGATGACGTGGATGCCGAGATGGTAGCTGCGGGTATTGCACCCGACCCCGCCAGCCTGCGCGAAGAATTCGATGCGCTGGTTGAGCGCGTATTGGGCGAAGCGACCCTGACAATCCCGGATAGCCGCTTTGCCCGAAAGGGTGGACGCGACGGGCGTATGCATACCGAGCATTTGGGCCACTTACTGACCGAGATGCAGTGGCTGCAACGCGCCTATCCCGGCGCAAGCTGGTAAAGGCCGATGGTGCGGGCCTCGACAGAACAGGTGTGGGAATGGCTTGATGCCGTTCCCGACCCTGAAATTCCGGTGATCTCGGTCGTCGATCTGGGCATCGTGCGCGATGTTGAATGGGACGGCGACACGCTGACCGTTTCCGTGACGCCCACCTACTCGGGTTGCCCGGCGACATCCGTGATCAGCATGGACATCGAAACCACCCTGCGTGACCACGGCATCGACAAAATCAGGTTGCAAACCAGAATTTCGCCCGCGTGGACAACTGATTGGCTGACCGACAAGGGTCGTGCCAAGCTTGAAGAATATGGCATTGCCCCGCCGCAACCGGCGGGGGGGCCGGAACGCTGTCCCCATTGCGGCAGCAAGGCGGTGGAAAAGGTCAGCCAGTTCGGCTCGACCCCGTGCAAGGCGCATTGGCGCTGCACAGACTGCCTGGAACCCTTTGACTATTTCAAGTGCATCTGAGGAGGAGCCGATGGCGCGCTTTCACGATCTGGAAGTCACAGACATCCACAAGACCATCCGCGACGCTGTCGTGGTAACGCTGAAACCGGTGAACGGCTCGGCGGAGGAGTTCGATTTTACCCAAGGCCAATACCTGACCTTCCGCCGGGATTTCGATGGCGAGGAACTGCGCCGGTCGTACTCGATCTGTGCGGGCAAGGATGAAGGCATCCTTCAAGTGGGCATCAAGCGCGTCGATGGTGGGGCGTTTTCGACCTGGGCCAATGAAGAAATGAAGGTTGGCGACACGCTGCAGGCAATGCCTCCGATGGGCGGGTTCTTTACGCCACTCGATGCCGCTGCCGAGAGGCAATATGTCGGCTTTGCCGGTGGCTCGGGCATCACGCCGGTGCTGTCAATTCTCAAGACCACTCTGGCGCGGGAACCCAGATCGCAGTTCACGCTGGTCTATGCCAACAAGGGTGTGAACACGATTATGTTTCGAGAAGAACTGGAGGATCTCAAAAACCTCTATATGGGTCGTCTGAACGTGATCCACATTCTCGAATCGGACGCACAGGAAATCGATCTGTTCACTGGCCTGGTAACGCAAGAGAAATGCGCCGAGCTGTTCAAGCATTGGATCGACATCGAAAACACCGACATGGCTTATATCTGCGGTCCCGAGCCGATGATGCTGGGCATCGCAGCCGCGCTGCGGGCGCACGGGCTGACCGACGGTCAGATCAAGTTCGAACTGTTCGCCAGCGCCCAGCCCGGTCGCGCCAGGCGCAAGGTGGTTTCCGCCGAGGCCGCAACCAGCGCGAACCAGACCAAAGCCGCCATAACGCTGGATGGCGCGACCCAGACCATCACCATGCCCAAGGATCTGTCGATCCTTGACGCGGCACTGGAAAACCGGATGGACGCGCCATATGCCTGCAAGGCCGGCGTCTGTTCGACCTGCCGCTGCCGCGTGATCGAAGGCGAGGTCGAGATGATCGCAAACCACGCGCTCGAAGATTACGAAGTCGAGAAAGGGTATGTTCTGAGTTGCCAGGCCTATCCGCTGACAGACAGCGTCGTCGTCGACTATGACCAGTGAGGGAGAGAGACAATGGCCGAAGACATGACGATTGAAAGCTATCTCGCGGCTGGCGGAGTGCTGACCAACCCGACCAACGTGCCGCCACGCTACCGCGCTGAGTTGATGAAACTGATGGCGACATTCGTGGACAGCGAACTGGCGGGGGCTGCAGGTTTTGCCGACGTGATAAACCGGGGACCGGGGATCAAGGAACGGATTGCGGCTGCAAAGATCGTTCTGGAAAAGACTGACAATGCCGACCGTGTTTTGCGGATCATGGGCGAGTTCGGGGCCGATGCCGAGCGCTATGCCAACCATCACCCATGGACGGCGCGGCTGGACCGGGCAGCAGACATCGGTGCAACACGGTCCGAGCACGACATGCGTCTGGCTGTGTTCAACTATCCCATCGAAGGCTGGGTGGACGCCGTGATGATGAACCTGCTGATGAGCCGCGCGGTGGCCGTTCAGCTTGCCGAGTTTTCGCTGATCTCTTATCAGCCACTGGCCGAAGCGTTCCGCGTGATCGCACCCATCGAGGCGCATCATGGCGAGTTGGCGATGGAAGGCACGGTGAAACTGATC
The DNA here is from genome assembly GCF_056536925.1 of Ruegeria sp. CI1. NCBI lineage: Bacteria > Pseudomonadati > Pseudomonadota > Alphaproteobacteria > Rhodobacterales > Roseobacteraceae > Ruegeria > Ruegeria sp. CI1. Next base: position 299,976 of record NZ_JBQFQP010000001.1, read on the forward strand.
GAAGACGGCCACGCCTCGGAGATGCAGGCATCGGCCGACTATTGGTGGCCTCGGGTTGCAGCCAGCTTTGGTACTGGCACCTCTCAGAAAGCCAGCAGCCTAAAGGATATGGGTTTGCGCAAATCCACTAACGCGGAACTGCGTACGCGTTGGGAAGCCGAGGCGGCGAGCATCCTTGAAACGCTTGGCCTCAACCGCCCCTGATAACAGTTCGGTCGGCGGCAAACCTGCCGGCCACACCGCGTTCTTGGGCACCGCCGTGGTTACTTGGCCGGTCGACCGATCAAGCCATATTTCAATGCGAACGATCTGAATGACCAGCGTTTGCGCCGTGCCGCAAGACGCTCTGGCTTCAGCGCGGTTCCACCCTGACGGTTGAACTCGTAGACATCGATTATGCGTTCGGCGCAACCGCAGGCCTCTCCCATTCCGACTTTGGCGAAATAGAATTTTTCGAAGCTTTCCGGTTTCTGCATGGTGTTTCTCCTGCCCCGAACAAAGCAGGAAACGCGCCAAAACCCAAACCTCTTTAGGCACTGTTCATACCAATGTGATGTATCAGAGGCCCTGCAAGCCATGCAGAGTCAGCGTGCTGACCATGTGCGCATAATCTTCCCGAGCGGAGCTATCCGCACCCGAGTTCCACATGTAGTACCAGTTCAGCATGCCAAACACAGACATCGTCGCAGACCGCAGCTTGCCCGGATCGCCATTGAAAACTTCAGGCGCGATGTCACTGATGATGTTGCTCACGAAGACAATCATGTCGCGCTGATAGCCGCGCAGCAACTTCTGCTGCTCGATGGGCAAGGCTGACATTCCGCTGGTCTGAACCCTGTGCTCGTCATCGACGCCCTGATAGGCCAGCAGTATTTCACGAACCACCCTGTGCAGCCGATCCGGCTTGCTCAACCCGTCCAACTCGATCCCGCAGATCAGGTCGCGCAACTCGCGCAGGTAGGTCTCAAGAATGTCGAACAGGATCGCATCCTTGCTGTCGTAGTAGTGATAGATATTCGCCTTAGATATTCCGCATTCGCGCGCAAGCTGGGTCATCGAAGCGCGGTCGAATCCTTCGCGCGCAAAGACACGCGCGGCAGATTTCAAGATCTGCTCGCGCTTCTGATCGTGGTCTTTCGCTATTGTACGGGCCAAACCTCACTCCTTGTCGCGGTTGTCGACAACGCGCTTGGCCTTGCCCTGAGAGCGTTCGACATCACCGGGTTCCCCTACAATAATCTCGGTGGAAACGCCAACAATGTCCTTGATCCGCTTGGTCAGCATGCGGGCGGCGGCGGTCTTGCTCAACTCGTCCGCAGCTCCGGGCAACGCTTCGACAAAAACGCGCATCGCGTCCATGCGACCGGCCTTGTAAAGCTCGATCTGGTAATGCGGAGAGATCCCGCCGGTGGCCATCACCTGTTCTTCGACCTGGCTGGGGAACACGTTGACCCCGCGTAGAATGATCATGTCGTCGGAGCGACCGGTGATCTTTTCCATCCGCCGCATCGACCGTGCGGTCCCCGGCAAAAGCCGGGTCAGATCGCGGGTGCGATAGCGGATCATCGGCAGACCTTCCTTGGTCAGCGTTGTGAACACCAGTTCTCCCATCTCGCCATCGTCACAAACCTCGCCGGTTTCGGGGTTGATGATTTCTGGAAAGAAGTGATCTTCCCAGATCACGGGACCGTCCTTGGTCTCTACGCATTCATTCGCCACTCCCGGACCCATGATCTCGGACAGGCCGTAAATATCGACCGCATGCATGTCGAAGGCCTGTTCAACCTCTTTGCGCATCGCGTCAGTCCAAGGTTCGGCCCCGAACACACCCACCTTCAGCGAGCTTTCGCGGGGATCCATGCCAACCTTCCTGTATTGTTCGAGAATGTTGAGCATATAGGACGGCGTCACCATGATCCCGTCGGGCTTGAAATCAGTGATCAGGCCAACCTGTTTCTCGGTCTGCCCGCCCGACATCGGAACCACCGTCGCTCCCAGACGCTCGATCCCGTAATGCGCGCCCAGACCGCCTGTGAACAGGCCATAGCCGTAAGCGTTGTGCACCATGTCACCGCGACGCAGACCGCTGGCCCGCAAGGACCGAGCCACCAGATCTGCCCAGTTGTCGATGTCATTCTGCGTATAGCCCACGACGGTCGGCTTGCCCGTCGTACCCGATGACGCGTGCAACCGGATGATTTGTTCGCGCGGCACGGCGAACAGGCCAAACGGATAGTTGTCGCGCAGATCGTTCTTGTATGTGAACGGGAACTTGGCCAAGTCGCTCAGGCTTTGCAGGTCATCCGGATGCACCCCGGCCTCGTCGAACCGATTCTTGTACATCGGCACGTTGTCATAGGCGTGGCGGACGGACCATTTCAACCGGTCCAGCTGCAGGGCACGGATTTCATCGATCGAGGCAATCTCGATCGGGTCTAGATCAGCCTTGTTGGGGGTCAGGTCCTTCATGGTATCCTCCTCGCCTTACTCTTCGTCAAACAAAGTGCCGTTGATCGCGCGGGACATACCTCGAAACTCCGCAATCTTTCGGCCGTCCTGATTTGTCACAGTGATGTCATAAATTCCGTTACGCCCTGTCAGGCTCACTTCGGTTGCGATCGCTGTCAGCCGGTCGCCCAATCGCCCCGGCGCGATGTAGCTGATCACGTTGTGCTGCGCGACGGTGGACTGATTTCGGCTGTTGCAGGCGAACGCAAACGCGCTGTCCGCCAGCAGAAACGTCACGCCACCATGACATATCTTATGCCCGTTGCAGTGATGCGCCTCGACCGTCAATTCCGCCGTCGCGGTACCTTCATCGATATGAGTGATTTCTATCCCTGCCCATTTCGAGGCATTATCTTCGGCCCACATCATCGCTGCCGATTCTTCTGCGCGTTCTTTGGGAGTCATATTCACCTACCTTGAAATCTCGGCGCGCGTTTTTCGAGGAAAGCTGTGACGCCCTCGGCATAATCGGCGCTTTCACCGCAGGTTTTCATGGCATCCGCTTCCAGCTCAAGATGGTCCGTCAACGTATTTACCGCAGCGGCCTGGATCGACTGTTTTGTCAACCCCAAACCAAGGGTCGGACCATTAGCGAACTGCTCGGCCATTGCACGTGCTTCGGTCATGAGTTGATCGTCCGGCAATGCCTTCCAGATCAAGCCCCAATCTTCGGCTTGCTTTGCCGGTAACGGTTGCGCCGTCAGCGCCAACCCCTTAGCTCGAGCTTCGCCCAACAGGCGAGGTAGGTGCCAAGAACCGCCGGTGTCAGGGATCAGGCCGACCTTAGAAAACGACTGGATGAATTTTGCACTTTCAGCTGCCATAACAATGTCGCAGGCAAGCGCGATATTGGCGCCAGCCCCCGCGGCTACCCCGTTCACCGCGCAGATGACCGGAAAATCCAGCGCCCGGATCAGGCGGACCAGCGGCGCATAGAACGTGCGAACCGTGTTGCCAAGATCGGGAGGACCATCCATTTTCGAAGGATCACGATCCCCCAGATCCTGCCCTGCGCAAAACCCGCGCCCCGCCCCAGTCAACAGTATCGCACGCGCACCATCGTCGCGCGACGTTTCTAATGCGGATCGAAGCGCATTGTGCATCTCATCGGTAAAACTGTTCAGCCTGTCGGGACGGTTGAGAGTGATTTCAACCCAATTCCCATGGCTTTGGGTAAGAATCGTATCGGTCATCACCAGCTCGCTTTGCGATTATTTCAACAATGTTCTTGCATAAACCGAACGGTTGGTCAATAAATTCTTCACGAAACGATTCCCAGCCAATCGGGGCAAGGATATGTCTGACAAACCGGTGATCTCGGTAGAACGCAAAGGTGACATCGCTTGGGTGGAAATTGACAATCCGCCGGTGAATGCCACTTCGACCGCCGTTCGAGCGGGATTGAAGAAAGCGGTTGCTGACGTGCAGGGCGCGCGCGTGGCCATTTTGATCTGCGCGGGCCGCACATTCATCGCCGGGGGCGACATGTCGGAATTCGATCGCCCTGCAGAGGAACCGCATTTGCCCGATGTAGTCCAGTTATTTGAGGACAGTAAAACCCCATTTGTCGCCGTCATGCACGGAAACGTCCTTGGAGGCGGCTTTGAGATAGCAATGGCCTGCGCATGGCGTATCGCTTCCGAGGGCACGAAGTTTGGCTTGCCGGAAGTTAATGTCGGCCTCATCCCCGGTGCAGGCGGTACCCAGCGCACCCCGCGCCTGATCGGGATGCAGGCTGCGACCGACATGGCGTGCAGGGGTAAAATATTTGACGCGGAAGAGATGCTCGCTTTGGGCGGAATTGACCAGATTGTGTCGGGAGACCTGCGTCAAGCTGCTGTGGAGTTCACCCGAACCCTTCAGAACCGGCCCGAAATTGTCAGCCTGCGTAAATCCGACACATTGGATCGCGACACCTATGAGGCGACCGTCGCCAGTCTTTCAAAAGCCGCCAAGGGGCAGAAGTCACCCGTCCTGAACCTGGAAGCGCTGCAGTGGGTCGCGCGGCCTTTTTCCGAAGGTCAGCCTAAGGAACGGGCGCTGCATCTCAGACTTCGCCAATCCGATGAGAGCCGTGCACTTCGGTACGTTTTTTTTGCCGAAAGGATTGTCAGCAAACCCAAAGCGATCGACGGCGTTACCCCACGTGACCTGAACCAGATCGCAATTGTCGGCGGCGGTTTGATGGGCGCTGGTATCGCCACTGCCTGCCTAAGTGGCGGGTATTCGGTCACCCTGATCGAGCGCGATACAGAGGCTGCCCTGGCCGCCCGCGATCGCGTATCCGGCCTGATCGAAGGGGGCGTCAAACGGGGGAAAACCAGTTCCGAACAGTATCAAGAAATGCTCGGGAAACTGAACACGACCAGTGATTATACCGATGCAGCCGACGCCGATCTAGCGATAGAGGCAGTGTTCGAAGATCTCGACACAAAACGCGGCGTGTTCTCGCAACTCTCAATGGCGATGTCGAAAGACGCCATTCTGGCTACCAATACGTCCTACCTTGATCCGACCCTGATCTTCGACAGCGTCGCCAACCCGGCCCGCTGTTTGGGGCTGCATTTCTTCAGCCCTGCGCATGTGATGAAACTGCTGGAAATCGTCAAGACGCCTGATACCGCATCAGAGGTACTTGCAACTGGTTTTGCATTTGCCAAGAAACTGCGCAAGATTGCGGTCCTTTCTGATATCTGCGACGGCTTCATCGGGAACCGAATGCTTGCCGCATACCGGCGCGAGGCTGAATACCTGCTGGCCGATGGTGCCCTGCCTCACGAGGTCGACGCTGCCATGCGGGCGGAGGGCCTGCCGATGGGGCCATTCGAGTTGCAGGATCTGACGGGATTGCAAATCGCCTGGGCCAATCGGAAACGGCAAGCCCCCGCCCGTAACCCGCGTGAGCGCTATGAGACCATCGCTGATACGCTTTGCGAGATGGGGCGGTTTGGCCAAAGAACCGGTGAAGGGTGGTACAAATATGACGATGGGTCACGTTTCCCCCAACGCGACCCTGAGGTTGAAACCCTGATCGAAGCCAATTCAACACAGCGTGGCATCACTCGCCGAAAGTTCACCCCAAAAGACATTGCAGATCGGCTTCTGGCTGTGCTGGCCAACGAGGGCGCGCTGATCGTGCAGGAAGGAATCGCCGAACGCCCGGAAGACGTGGATATGGTTCAATTGCACGGCTACGGCTTTCCGCGCTGGCGCGGCGGGCCGATGCATCTGGCCGCGAAGAATGGCCCGGAACACATGGCCGCAATCATGCGAAAGCTCGAAATCGAAAGCCCGAATTCGTGGCAACTCGCCGATCCGATGCAGAATAACTTAACCTGTTGATGGTTACAAAAAGGACCATTAACGCATTTATGACTCACGTTTTGGAGGAGGAAATCCAGTCATGAAATTCACCAAGCTCTCATCCCTGTTGGCTTCGGCCGCGCTGGCAGTAAGCGGCACCGTGGCGATGGCGGCGGACTATACGCTGACCATTTCCAGCTGGGCGCCGCCGACCCACGGCATCAACGCAATGATGTGGCCCAAGTTTGTCGAGATGGTCGAAGAGGCAACCGACGGCAAGGTGACCGCCGAGCTGAAGCTTGGCATCGCACCACCGCCCGCGCAGATGGACCTGATCCAGGATGGCGCCGCCGATGCCTCGATCATTTTCCACGGTTATCAGCCGGGGCGTTTTGTCGTCACCAAGCTGATCGAACTGCCCGGATACGAAGGCTCGGCCGAGGCGGCTTCGGTTGCCTATTGGCGCACATATGACAAGTACTTGAAGGCCGCAGACGAGCATCGCGGCGTCAAGGTGATCGCCCTGCACACGCATGGTCCCGCCCAACTCCATTCCAACTCGTCCGTGACCGGCCTTGACCAGTTCTCGGGCCTCAAGGTCCGTATTCCCGGCGGTGTCGGTGGCGATGTCGGTACGGCGTTAGGCGCGACCGGCATTCAGGTTCCGGCCCCAAAGGTCTATGAAACACTTGCATCGAAAGCGGCCGATGGCGTTGTTATGCCCTTCGAATCCCGCAAAGGTTTCAAGCTGACCGAAGTCGCGCAAAACGTCTATGAAATGCCCGGCGGACTTTACCGTGGTTCCTTCGCCTTCATCATGAACGAAGACACTTTTGCAGATCTGCCTGAAGATATTCAGGCCGTATTGGAAGAGAAGGTGTTCGGCGAGCCGCTGAGCCGCGAGATCGGCAAGATCTGGGATGAGATCGACGCCATTGGCCGCGAGGAAACCGAAGCTGCCGAGGGCAATGCAATCAACGCTGCCTCGGATGCAGACCTTGAGAAATTCGCGGCGATTGCCGAAGACATCCGCGCAAAGGTCATCGCCGAAGTCGACGCAACCGGCGTAGATGCGCAGGCCGCCTATGACATGATCAAGTCGGAAATGGCGGGCAACTAAGCCCATCACCGGGGGCGGCAGTCGGCCGCCCCTGAACCTCCGGGAGACCATTCATGACATCCCTTATTCACCTTGTGCGCCGAGCCAGCATCCTGCCGGTGATAGTGGCCAGCATCGCCCTGTTCATCCTGATGGTGATGACCTTCTGCGACGTGATCCTGCGCTCGGTGTTCAATTCGCCCATCGAAGCCGCCACTGAACTTACCCGCATCTTTATGGCTGTTCTGGTGTTTTCCGTGTTGCCAATCATCTCGGTAACCAACGGCCAGATCGCCGTGGATCTGACAGACAGTTTTTTTCACCGGTTCCGGCTTGATCGCATACGTGATGGCATCATCTATCTGGCGAGCGGCATCATGATGTACTGGCCCGCGCAACGTGTCTGGATTCTGGCCGAGCGCGCGCGCGACTATGGGGATGTGACCGAATACCTGGCCATTCCGACCTACATCGTTGGCTGGTTCATCACGATCTCGGTGGCAATCACCGGAGTTGTGATGATCGTTACCGGCCTTCTGCACTTCTTCGCACCTCACTACCTCTCGGAGCACACCCAATGACCGCAGCACTGATCGGATTTGCACTGGTCCTGATTCTGGTGCTCGTGCGCCTGCCTATTGTTTTCGCGATGGGTTTGGTCGGGACGCTGGGCTTCGCTTACGAGCGCGGCGGCTCGATCTTTGACGAACGCGGCCTCAAGGCCGCGATGTCGATGGTTGGTCGTCAGATCACGGACACCGCCCAGGACTATGGTCTTTCTGTGGTTCCATTGTTCATCCTCATGGGTCTTTTCGTGAACAAGGGCGGAATGGCGCGCGAGCTCTACGCAGTGTCCAATGCTTTTCTTGGCCACATGCGCGGCGGTATCGCCATGGCAACCGTTGCGGCCTGTGGTGGCTTTTCGGCCATCTGCGGATCATCACTGGCCACCGCAGCCACCATGTCCAAGGTCGCCATGCCGCAGATGCGCCGCTATGGTTATTCGGATGAATTGAGCACCGCCTCCATCGCGGCGGGCGGCACCTTGGGTATCCTGATACCGCCCTCGGTCATCCTTGTGATCTATGGGCTTCTGACCGAAACCTCGATAGGAAAACTGTTCATGGCAGGGATCATTCCGGGGCTTCTGGGCATCCTGTTCTACCTGTTTGCCGTGCGTTGGACCGTGTGGCGCAACCCCGAGGCCGGCCCCGCAGGCGAACGCGCCGGCTGGGGCGAACGGCTCCGCGCGCTTGGGTCTGTCTGGGCTGTCTTGCTGCTGTTCTTCCTTGTTATTGGCGGCTTGTACGGGGCCTTTGACTTCCACCCCCTGAACCTGACTTTTTCGCCGACCGAAGCGGCGGGAATGGGGGCCGCAGGAGCATTTCTGATCGCCTTGTTCCGTGGCGGTTTGACCGTCGGCTCCACATTTGAGGTGTTGAAAGAAACCACCTTCACAGCGGCGGCCCTGTTTTCGGTTCTGATCGGGGCGCAGATCTTCTCAAACTTCATCAACCTCGCGGGTCTTCCTGAAGCCCTCATAGGGTTAGTTACTGCCTATGACGTATCGCCTTTCGTCGTGATCCTGATGATCCTGGGCATATACATCATCCTGGGCTGCGTGTTTGAATCCCTGTCGATGTTGTTGCTGACCGTGCCTATCTTTTTTCCACTGGTGACTTCGCTGGGTTATGATCCAATCTGGTTTGGCATTGTCGTTGTGGTTGTGACCGAGATATCACTGATCACCCCACCGGTCGGACTGAACGTTTTCATCCTGAAAGGGGTTGTCGGCGACGTCTCGACCGGCACGATTTTCCGTGGCGTGACGCCTTTTTGGGTGGCGGATATCTTTCGTCTGGCCCTGATCGTTCTGGTCCCCATCGTGGTTCTGTATCTGCCTCAGCAGATGGGCGCACTAGGTCACTGACATTTCCGTTGGCCGGAGCTTTCGCCTACGCCATTCGGGTATGGTACAAACAACAATTTATTGACCGATCGTTCGGTTAATTATATAGTAATCAATACGCCGCCGTAGCCGCGTGACAGGAACAGGAGAGTCCCATGAGCTTGCAACAGATTTCCAGTTTTGCCGCCGGAGATTGGGTGGCTCCCGGTGCGGGCGCACGCATCATCGCTTCGGCCATCACTGGTGAACCAATCGCAACTGCAGGAAACTCGGCCCTGGATGTGCAGGCAATGCTGGACTACGCCCGCAGCAAGGGTGGCCCGGCCCTACGAAAGATGACCTTCCACGAGCGCGCCAAGATGCTCAAGGCTCTTGCGCAGGCTCTGAACGCGCGAAAGCAGGAGCTGTATGAGTTGAGCTTCAACACTGGCGCGACCCAGTCCGACCATCTGATCGATATCGACGGCGGAATCGGCACGATGTTCGTTTTCGCCTCCAAGGGCCGCCGTGAGATGCCTGATGGGCACGTCTATCTTGACGGCGACGTGGAACAGCTTTCTCGCAACGGCACCTTTCTCGGCCAGCACGTCTGTACCCCGCTACAAGGTGTTGCCATTCACATCAACGCCTTCAACTTCCCGGTCTGGGGGATGCTGGAAAAGCTGGCCCCCACCATGTTGGCGGGCGTTCCGGCCATCGTAAAGCCCGCCACAAACAGCTGCTATGTCACCGAACTGGCAGTTCGGATCATGCTTGACAGTGGCATTCTGCCAGCGGGCGCGTTGCAACTGGTTTCCGGCGGTCTGGGTGACACGCTGGATCGTTTGGACTGTCAGGATGTGATCAGTTTCACCGGCTCGGCCATCACCGCACTGAAACTGCGTCAGAACCCCGTTATTCTTGAAAGCTCCGTGAGGTTCGTGGCCGAGCAGGACAGCCTCAACGCTTCGATTTTGGGGCCGGACGCCGAACCCGGCTCAACCGAGTTCGACCTGTTCGTCAAGGAAGTCGCGCGCGAGATGACCACCAAGGCGGGGCAAAAGTGCACTGCCATCCGCCGCATCATCGCACCGCAAGCGCGAGTTGAAGCCGTGATCGACGCTCTTTCCGCACGACTGTCGAAAACCGTGATCGGAGATCCCCGGCTGGAAGGCACACGGATGGGTGCGTTGGTATCGAACGGGCAAAAAGCGGATGTTCTGGCCAAGGCTGCGATCATTGGTCAAGAAGCCGAGCGCGTATTTGGCGACCCCGACGCATTCGAGGTGGTAGGGGCAGATGCGGCCAAGGGAGCGTTTGTGCCGCCGATGCTGTACCATTGCGCCGATCCTGACAACGCCGCCCGGGTGCATGACACCGAAGCCTTTGGCCCTGTCTCGACGATCATGGGGTATCGTGATCTGGATCATGCGGTCGCCCTCGCAAATCGCGGTCAGGGTTCGCTGGTAACGTCTGTCATCACCCACGACCCGCAGGTTGCCCGAGACATCGTGCTGGGCGCGGGAGCCTATCATGGACGGATCTACATAAACAATCGGGACTCGATGAAGGAAGCGACCGGCCACGGCTCTCCCCTGCCTCACATGGTTCATGGCGGTCCCGGCCGCGCCGGCGGCGGTGAGGAAATGGGTGGTGTGCGCGGTGTGAAACATTATATGCAGCGCACCGCGGTGCAGGGTTCGCCCGAAATGCTGGCCACCATTGGGGAGAAATGGGTACCCGGAGCAGCGGAAATCAAGGGGCCAGCCCACCCCTTCACCCGAAAGTTCGGGGAACTGGCCTTGGGCGAAACTCTGCACACTCCATCGCGCACCATCACGATGGACGACATCGAACATTTCGCGCAATTCACCGGTGATACATTCTATGCCCACATGGACGAGGAAGCCGCTGGTCGGAACCCCTTCTTTCCCGGCCGCGTGGCACATGGCTATCTGCTGCTATCCTTTGCTGCCGGCCTGTTCGTGGAACCGAACGAAGGGCCGGTTCTGGCCAATACCGGGCTTGACGGTCTGCGCTTCATGAAACCCGTCAGCGCTGGCGACAGCATAAAGGTACGCTTAACTGTCAAGAAAAAGACCCGCCGCACTGACGATTATGGCGAAATACGCTGGCATGTCACCCTGACCAATCAGGATGACGAGTTGGTGGCGGAATACGAGTTGCTTACGATGAACGCGTATTGATCGGCGGGCCTGACCCGCTTGCCCGCGAATCTGACCCGCGTTGTTTGGCGACAAATAATCGGATTTTCTTATCGGTCGCACAGGTTTAATCTGTCTTCATGACGAATGGGAATACCTGGTTCGAAGATGCTGCAGCCGAATTGGCGGACCCTCAGAACCAGAGGGTCTGGTCCATTATCGTGTCCCTTTTCGGCGATTTGGCGCAGGAGCGCGACGCACGGATCTCTGGCGGCGCACTAAGCCGGATCATCGAACCGATGGGTATCAAGCCCGAAGCTATACGCGTCGCATTGCATCGACTTCGAAAGGACGGCTGGATTGAAAGCGTCCGCTCAGGGCGCGAATCCAAACACTTTCTCAGCGAATTTGGCAGAACCCAATCGGCGCAGGTCACACCGCGCATTTACGCCCGCGACCTTCAGATTCCAGACCGATGGCACCTGTTGATCGCCGAAGATGGGCCTGGCGTCCACACGCTGGATGACCTGATGATGGCGAGTGACTATACCGCCTTAGGTCGAACTGTTGCGCTTGGCGCCGGCCCTGCTCCAAGGAATTGCGAAGACCTGGCCGTTTTTGAGGTTTCGGCGCACGCCGCACCGGTCTGGCTCCAAAACCGCCTCTGTCCTCCGGACCTGCGAGAGGCGTGCAACAGCCTACAACACTCCATTCGGACTGTGCTTGAGGCTCGCCCTGCGAACTGGCGACCCACGCCGTTACAGGCCGCAACCCTGCGAACTCTGATCGTGCATCGATGGCGCCGCGTGGTCCTTAGACACCCGGAACTGCCCGCTGTCTTCTTCCCGCCGGATTGGTCTGGAACCACGTGCCGAAGAGACGTGTTTCGTTTTCTGGACACTTTGCCACGCCCGTCACTCGATCAGATCAATGCGTCAGTCTGATCCGGCCTTGAGATTGCATGACAAGGCATGGGTCGGCGGCTCTGCGCGAGCAAAGCCATCTGAAAGCGTACAATGTTTTCAGGGTATTTGGTAGCGGAGGAGGGACTTGAACCCCCGACACGCGGATTATGATTCCGCTGCTCTAACCAACTGAGCTACTCCGCCACAAGTGAGAGGGCATTTAAGGGAGGGGCCAAGAAGGGTCAAGAGGGAAATGTAGTGTCCCGAGAATGTTTCCAACAATTCGAAAACACGCGAAAGGGATTGGTGCAGATCGCACAAACGCCGCAGTCACTGTGCTCTTGCGCACCACTGGCTAGCGAGAATTTGAGACTGTTGTTTCAGTCGGTTGGCCGTGCGGGATAGTCTGATCTTATGGTAATGATTCCCGCTCCTATCTTGAACTGGTTCAGGTCGAAAGGTTGGGCGATCCATCCGCATCAGATCGCACTCTTCGAGAAAGCCGCGAAACCTGGAGCATTGCTCGTCGCGCCCACTGGCGGAGGCAAGACCATGGCCGGCTTTCTGCCGACTCTCGCGGAACTAGCCGATGGGTCACATTATGGGCTGCACACGCTTTATGTCTCGCCACTCAAGGCTTTGGCTGCGGACATAAAACGGAACTTGCGCGCGCCAGTGGACGAAATCGGCCTGCCGATCCGTGTCGAAGACCGAACCGGCGACACTTCGGTGACGCAGAAGAAACGTCAGCGCGCCGATCCGCCGCATGTCCTGCTGACGACCCCTGAAAGCTTGGCTCTGCTGACGTCATATGAGGACGCACCAAGAGTTTTTGCTGGTTTGGAACGGGTGATCGTCGATGAAATCCATGCCTTGGCAGAAAGCAAGCGCGGGGACCAATTGATGCTGGCGCTGGCCAGGCTTCAATCCATGCGCCCAAACCTGCGCCGTGTGGGCCTGTCAGCCACGGTCGAGGATCCGCAATCGATCGCGTCCTATCTTGCCCACCACCCCGATCCTTGCGAAATCGTTCTGGCCGACCCGGGGCCGGACCCGGATATTTCGATGCTTGAAATCGGTCAGGCACCGCCGTGGTCCGGCGGAGGAGCGGCTTATGCGATCCCTGCCGTTCTGGAACAGGTCAGGAAACACAAGACCACGCTGATCTTTCACAATACGAGAGCGCAGGCCGAAATCTTCTTTCACAATCTGTGGTTGGCGAACGATGACCGGCTACCGATTGGTATACACCACGGCAGCCTTGACCGGCAACAACGTGAACGGGTCGAAGCCGCGATGGTGCGGGGAGAGTTGCGTGCCATCGTCTGCACTGGCTCATTGGATCTGGGGATCGATTGGGGCGACGTGGATCTGGTGATCCAGATCGGCGCTCCCAAGAACGTCAAGCGGCTGGTCCAACGGATCGGACGGGCGAACCATCGCTACAATGCACCCTCCAAGGCGTTGCTGGTGCCCGCAAACCGCTTTGAAGTGGTGGAATGCGTTGCCGCTTTGGAGGCGGTGCGAGCGCGCGATCTGGATGGCGAGCCACGCGGCCGTGGTCCTCGCGATGTCTTGTGCCAGCATATTCTGATCGCAGCCGCATCGGGCCCCTTTGATTCCGAGGCGCTTTATACCGAGATGTCGGCAGCTGGGCCATTTTCCGACTTGAGTAGAACAGAGTTCGATGCCTGTCTCGATTTCTGCGCGACAGGCGGCTACGCCTTACAGGCTTACGACCGTTGGCAGCGATTGCAGGAGCAACCAAACGGTATGTGGCAGCTGCGCGACCCTCGCGCAGCACAGCGGATACGCATGAACATCGGAACGATTCAGGACGCCGACATGCTCAAGGTCCGCCTGAAACGAAACAGAGGCGGAAAACCGTTGGGAGAAGTGGAGGAAGGCTTTGCCGCCTCACTGACACCCGGTGACACATTTCTGATCGGCGGCCAGATCGTGCGGTACGAGGGGTTGCGTGAAATGGTCGTCGAAGTCAGCCGGCAGGCTAGTCGAAAGCCAAAGATCGCAGTGTTTTCCGGAAGCAAATTCTCGACATCCACCCAACTGTGTTCGCGCATTCTTGACATCTTTGCGCAGCCCGACTGGCCACAACTCCCCGCGCACACGGCCGAATGGCTGGCACTGCAACGCGAGGTTTCGCAGTTACCCCGGCAAGGTCGACTGCTGATAGAAAGCTTTCCCAGCGAAGGGCGCGAACATATCTGCGTTTTTGGTTTTGCCGGTCGAAACGGACAACAAACCTTGGGCTTGCTGTTGACGAAGCAGATGGAGGAACAGGGATTGGCGCCACTTGGCTTTGTCGCTAACGACTATGCAACTCTGATCTGGGGATTGGATAAAGTTTCCGATCCTCGATCTTTGCTTGAAGTAGAGGTGCTGCGCAACGGCTTGGAACGATGGTTCTCCGGCAATCAGTTGATGAAACGCACATTTCGAACCAGCGCAACAATTGCAGGGCTGATCGAGCGCAACATAGCGGGGCAACGCAAGACCGGTCGGCAGGCCACATTCTCATCAGATATCCTTTATGACACTTTGGTCAAATATGACCCCGAACATTTGCTGTTGCAGATCACACGTGAGGAGGCCATGCGCGGACTGGTCGATTTCGCGCGGATCGAAGAGATGCTGGAACGCGTCGACGGCAGGATTGATCTCATCCGCCTGAACCACATTTCTCCACTGGCGGCTCCATTGTTTCTGGAAGTCGGGAAAGTGGCAATTAGGGGCGAGGCCGAAGAGCGGCTGCTGGCCGAGGAAAGTCAAATGCTTCTGCGGCACGCGGGCCTCGCCCCTTGAGGGCGATCGATTTCGGGTTGAAAACTCACTTCAGTCAGGCATAGCAACGTACCATGAACGGGTTTGAGTTTTCATTTTTCGGGCAAAAACTGGTGGCCCTTGGGTCCGGTGCTCTATGGTGGCCGGAACAGAAATTGCTCTGTGTCTCAGACCTTCATTTCGGAAAATCTGAACGCGCTGCTCGCCGCTACGGGGCTTTTTTGCCGCCTTACGAAACACGGGATACGGTCGACAGGCTTGCCGCCGATATTGCGCTGTCTCGCGCGTCCACTGTTGTCTGCCTTGGAGACAGTTTCGACGACCTCGATGCAGCCAAAAAAATGCCGGCAGCCGAAAGGGCGCAGATTGCGGCATTGCAAGCCGGCCGCCGTTGGATCTGGATCGAAGGAAACCACGATCCTGGACCCGTCGACATGGGCGGTGCGCATCTGTCCGATTGGGCATGCGGGCCACTGACCTTCCGACACATCGCGGCTTCTGGCAGTAAGGCTGAGATTTCCGGTCATTTTCATCCCAAAGTCACCCTTCGTGTCCGTGGACGAAGCGTGTCAAGGCCTGCTTTCCTTGTGGATGCGGTGCGCCTGATCCTGCCCGCATATGGCACCTATACTGGAGGGCTGCGCAGCGACACAAGCGCTTTGACCTCGCTTTTTGCCCTGGACGCAATCGCAATTCTCACTGGCCCTCAACCCAGACCAGTGCCAATGCCCCGCTAAAGGATTCCTGCTGCTTCCAGATTTGGGCGGTATTTTCGGCCGACCGGCACCAGATCTCCGTTCGTCAAGCGCAATACAATCTTGCCATTCCGTCGTTCCGAACTCTGGATAGCAGCAGAGGTGACCCAATGAGATCGGTGGGCACAATACCCCGGAACCGGATCCATCTCATCGATGGCATCACCAAACCGGATTCTAATGGTGTGCGTTCCCTCACTCGTGACAACCTCGACACAATGGTCTGTGGCCGTCAGCCGAAGAATGTCGCCGCCAAACGCCTCTGGCAAACGCCGATACAATCTGGGCTTAGCAGGTTCAGGGGTTTCGTCAGGCATAGTCTGAGCTTCCACAAGCCCGCGCCGCACCACCACCAGGCCGATCGCGAACAAAGCCCCGAATTTCGTCACTGTTGTAAACATGGGATCAGTGCCATCGGCGTATGAAAAAACCAAACTGGCCGAAATCCAAAGCCACGGCGTAAATAAAACCATGAACATCAAGACAACAGCGACATCTTTGATTGCCCGCCCGGACAAAACGCGCGCATTCTCGACGTATCGGATTGAAATGCGTGCAATCATGAGCGAGGCCGCCACCAATGCAAACCAAAAAGCGAGCCTGCGGGAGATCGATAAATCGACGCCACCCAAATTCTCAAAGGAAAAGGCCAAGACCAGAACAAGGGCAATTGCGGGAACGACCACGCCATACAGGCCGTGCCGTAGTTTCCGATATGCACTCCGAAGCATCTTCTCGTTCACCCAAATTCAACGATTTCAACCTGCTGGGGGATATGCAGGTTCCATAACCGTAGATCATTCAGATGTGAATAATTTAATATCCAATCCTGAGAAAACGAATACCGCCGCCGACAGGGCGTCAGCGGCGGTTCTCGAGATTTCATTCGAATCTGTGGTGCGGCGAGCAAACTCTCTAGGCGGCCCGGCCGGTCAGAATTACGCGGTTAGGCCTTCTGGTTCGGGGAGTTTGTTTGCGCGGCAGCAGGCGGTGAGGGTGTTTGCGAGCAGGCAAGCGATGGTCATGGGGCCGACGCCGCCGGGGACCGGGGTGATGGCGCCCGCGACTTGTGATGCGCTTTCATAATGTACGTCGCCGACCAGCTTGGTCTTGCCATCCCGCTCGATGCGGTTGATGCCCACGTCGATCACGGTGGCGCCTTCCTTGATCCAGTCGCCGGGCACCATCTCGGGGCGGCCAACGGCGGCTACAACGATATCGGCGCGGCGCACCACATCCGGCAGGTCCTTGGTGCGCGAATGCGCGATGGTCACGGTGCAGCTGTCACCCAGCAGCAGCTGCGCCATCGGCTTGCCCACGATGTTCGAGCGACCGATGACAACCGCATCCATACCCGACAGAGATCCGTGGTGATCGCGCAGCATCATCAGGCAGCCCAGCGGTGTGCAGGGAACCATCGACTTCTGGCCGGTGCCTAGCAGACCCACGTTCGAGATGTGGAACCCGTCCACATCCTTGGCCGGGTCGATTGAATTGATCACCAGATCTTCGTTCAGGTGCTTGGGCAGCGGCAGTTGCACCAGAATGCCATGAACGGCCGGATCATTGTTCAGCTTGTCGATCAGCGCCAGCAGGTCCGCCTCGGAGGTATCCACATCCAGCTTGTGCTCATAGCTGTTCATTCCGACCTCGACGGTCATCTTGCCCTTGGAGCGGACATAGACCTGGCTGGCCGGGTCTTCACCCACCAGCACCACGGCCAGGCCGGGGGTGATACCGTGTTCTGCCTTCAGTTTTGCAACCTGACCGGCCACCTGTTCGCGTACCGTGGCGGCAAAGGCTTTTCCGTCGATTACTTGCGCGACCATTTTCGATCCCTTCCATCAGCTTCGGCCCGGGGCGCAACTCGGCGCAGGCCGCTTTTCAGTCAGCGCCGATCACCTGCTCTTCACGGGCGATCGACCAATCAATCAATATGCGCCAAAGACGCTCGGCTAGATCCGGATCCATTCCAGAAACGGCAGCGGTAGCGCGGACGTTATGAACCACCTCTTCGACGCGGGCCGGAATGCGGGCGGGCATGGCCTCAGTCGGCTTCAGTTCGGTCGCACGGTCGATATAGCGCGTGCGAGCCACCAGCATTCCGATCAAGTCCCGATCAATCCGGTCGATCTGAACCCGCAACTCGCGCATCGTTGTGCAATCCTGCGGCGGTGTCAAAGGGGGCATTGGAATCTCCTGTGGCCCGGGATGTCCCGGGCCACGGATTGGCGTATTTCGACGCTTAGAACAAGCCCTCGATCTGACCTGCGTCATTGAGACGGATCGTCTCGGCCGCCGGCTTGCGCGGCAGGCCTGGCATGGTCATGATCTCACCGCAGACAACCACGATGAACCCAGCACCGGCGCTCAACCGCACTTCGCGAACCGGAACCGAATGGCCCGTGGGCGCGCCGCGCAGGTTAGGATCGGTCGAGAATGAATACTGGGTTTTCGCCATACAGACCGGCAGATTGCCATAGCCAGCCTCTTCCCAATCCTTCAACTGGTTGCGGATCGACTTGTCAGCCAGAACCTCGTCAGCGCGATAGATGCGCTTGGCGATGGTTTCGATCTTTTCGAACAGTGGCATGTTGTCGGGATAGATAGGCGCAAAGTTGGCCATATCGGCGTCGGCAATTTCCGCCACCCGGCGGGCCAACGCCTCGGATCCTTCGGAACCCAGTTCCCAGTGACGCGACACAATCGCCTCGGATCCATGCTCGGCCACATAAGCCTTGACCGCCTCAACCTCGGCATCGGTGTCGGTGACGAAGTGGTTGATGGCAACCACAACCGGGACGCCAAATGATTTGACGTTCTCGATGTGACGGCCGAGGTTCGCACAGCCTTTCTTGACCGCATCGACGTTTTCCGCGCCCAGGTCGGCCTTGGCCACGCCGCCGTTCATCTTCATCGCACGCACGGTGGCAACAACCACAACCGCAGACGGAGCGATACCCGCCTTGCGGCATTTGATGTTCATGAACTTCTCGGCACCCAGATCGGCCCCGAAGCCTGCCTCGGTCACGACATAGTCGGCCACTTTCAGTGCGGTCTTGGTGGCGATGACCGAGTTGCAGCCATGCGCGATGTTGGCAAACGGGCCACCATGCACGAAGGCGGGGTTGTTTTCCAGCGTCTGCACCAGGTTCGGCTGCATCGCGTCCTTCAGCAGAACGGTCATCGCGCCTTCGGCCTTGATATCGCGGCAATAAACCGGCGTCTTGTCGCGGCGATAGGCCACGATGATGTCACCCAGGCGCTTTTCCAGATCCTGCAGATCGTTTGCCAGGCACAGGATCGCCATGACCTCGGAGGCCACGGTGATGTCATAACCCGCTTCCCGCGGGAAGCCGTTCGACACGCCGCCCAGCGAACAAGTGATCTGACGCAAAGCACGGTCGTTCATGTCGACAACGCGGCGCCAGACAACGCGGCGCATGTCAATGGCCTGCTCGTTGCCCCAGTAGATGTGGTTGTCAATCATTGCAGACAGCAGCGAATGCGCCGAGGTGATGGCATGGAAGTCGCCGGTGAAATGCAGGTTCATCTCCTCCATCGGAACAACCTGCGCATATCCGCCGCCAGCAGCGCCGCCCTTCATGCCAAAGTTCGGACCCAAGGACGCTTCGCGGATACAGATCATCGCGTTCTTGCCGATGCGGTTCAGACCATCGCCAAGACCAACGGTCGTGGTGGTCTTGCCCTCGCCCGCCGGCGTCGGGTTGATCGCAGTCACAAGGATCAGCTTGCCGTTTTCGCGGCCCTGAACCGAGTTGATGAAGTCCTGACTCACCTTCGCCTTGTCGTGGCCATAAGGCAGAAGGTCATCGCTGGATATCCCCAGCTTCGCACCGATCTCTTGAATCGGCTTCTTGTTCGCCTCGCGGGCAATTTCGATATCGGATTTATAAGCCATTGGGCGTGATCCCTGATTGAAGTCCGTGCAAAACCGACGCCAAGCGTCGGCGCTGGACAACCCATACCGTTGTGTACAATTGCGCAAGATATGGATTCCGACATAATCACGCTATGAAGCGGCGTATGCTAAAATCTGAGGTTTCAAATCGGAAACGTGATCAGTTTCTGATCGTTCAGTTTTCTTCGAACGGTGTGAGTTGCAGCTCCATTCCGATCGAAACAGTAGAGTAGTTGGTTTCCCATAAATCAGGCAAAACCAAAATTCGCTTCCAAACGATTCGTGGGGTCAAGGACGGTAGAAAAAAACCCGGGATTATCCCCGGGTCTCTCTCATTGATCAAGTTGTAGGTTCCGGCTCCATTCCGCCCTCTGGCGGAGTCTTTTTGGGCTTGGTCTTGGGGATGGCCGTGACGCTGGGCGCGTTCCCCTTATCCGAATCATCGCTTTCATCGTCGCCCTCGTGCGGGGAATCACCATTCATGACCCGCTTGATCTCGTCACCGGTCAGCGTTTCATATTCCAGCAGACCTTGCGCCAGTCTCTCCCAATCCTCTTTCCGTTCACTGAGGATCTCATGAGCCTTTTCATAGCCTTCTTGGATAAAGCGCTTCACCTCTTCCTCGATCAGCTCCTTGGTATGAGCCGACACCGAGAATCCGGCTGTGTTGCCTTGGTATCCCTCATGTGCCTCTGCATAGTCGATATTCCCGACCTTGTCGGACATACCCCAACGCATTACCATGGCGCGCGCCAACTGACTGGCCTGCATGATGTCGCCAGCCGGGCCGTTCGAAACGTGATCCTCGCCGTATTTGATGACTTCGGCGGCTTTGCCCGCCATCGTCATGGCCAGCTTTTGCTTGCATTCGTCCCGGTGATAATTCAGCCGATCCATTTCAGGCAGGGATACGACCATGCCCAATGCGCCCCCACGTGGTATGATCGTCGCTTTGTAAACGGGATCGCACAACGGCAGAGACAGACCGACAACAGCGTGACCGGCTTCGTGATAGGCGGTCTTTTCCTTTTGATCTTGAGTGAGCACCATCGAGCGGCGCTCGGCCCCCATCATCACCTTGTCCTTGGCGTTTTCAAAATCTTCCATGGTGACAAAGCGGCGACCCACGCGCGCGGCCATCAGTGCAGCCTCGTTCACGAGGTTGGCCAGATCCGCACCCGAGAAGCCTGGCGTACCGCGCGCGATGATGCGCAAGTCGACATCGGGGCCCAGCGGCGTCTTGCGTGCGTGCACACCAAGAATCTTTTCACGGCCCTTGATGTCGGGATTGCCAACCGTGACCTGACGGTCGAACCGGCCTGGACGCAACAGCGCAGGGTCCAGAACGTCCTTGCGGTTGGTGGCTGCCAGAATGATCACACCTTCGTTGGCCTCAAACCCGTCCATTTCGACCAGCAACTGGTTGAGCGTTTGTTCGCGCTCGTCATTGCCGCCGCCATACCCGGCGCCACGATGGCGGCCCACAGCGTCAATCTCATCGATAAACACGATACAGGGCGCATTCTTTTTCGCCTGCTCGAACATGTCGCGCACGCGAGACGCACCCACACCAACGAACATTTCGACAAAATCCGAACCCGAGATGGTGAAGAACGGCACGCCCGCCTCACCCGCAATGGCCCGGGCCAGAAGCGTCTTACCGGTACCCGGAGGGCCAACAAGCAGCGCGCCCTTGGGGATCTTGCCACCAAGGCGGCTGAATTTCTGCGGGTTTCGCAGGAATTCGACAATCTCTTCCAGCTCTTCCTTGGCCTCGTCGATACCGGCAACATCGTCAAAGGTCACGCGACCATGCTTTTCGGTCAGCATCTTGGCCTTGGATTTGCCAAAGCCCATCGCGCCACCTTTGCCGCCACCTTGCATCCGGTTCATGAAATAGACCCAGACACCGATCAGCAACAGGAAGGGCAGAAGCGTGATCAGGAATGACTGGAAACCGGATTGCTGCTGTTTTTCCGCACGAACCGGAATGTCCTTGCCGATCAAAAGTTGGGTCACCTCGGCATCACCCGGTTTGATGGTCACATAGTCGCGCCCGTCATTGGTCCGGTATCGGATTTGTTCGCCATCCAGCGTCACGCGGCTTACGTCACCGGCGTCCACGGCAGAGACAAATTCGGAATAGGTCTTTTCATGGCTCTGGAGCGTTCCGCCCGACCCGCTGAACAGGTTGAACAGTGCCAGAATCAGCAGAAAAAGGACGACCCAAAAGGCGATATTACGAGCGTTGCCCAAGGAAATACTCCCAAATCGTTCGGCATTGAAGGAGGTTGCCAGCTAGACCACTAAAATAGAGATGATTGCCGCAGGTTCAATGCGATAAAAGCGATGCATAAAACTCTTCGCCGTTTGCAAGCAATTTCGCCTCCCAGCCGTTGGCAAATCCGGCAAGCGGGGCCGACCGCAATTCCTCACCGCGCCACACGGATGGCGTCGCAAGCAAGGTGGAATACGGGCGACCAACAGCCCTCCAGTCAGGAACCTGCTTCAGTCCTTCGGCACCCAAAGCACGCACTTCAATTCCAACTTCCAGCGGACCAGTGATGTGCCAGCGCCGATCCCAAATTGCATCAATTGAACAAACGCAATCACGGACTGCGTTGTATTCACGACAGAAACGCATGTTTCCGCCGTCCGGTAGAAGTAGGCAACCGCCTAGAACAGCGGTTTTTTCTTCTGCCATGGCCGTCATAATCTGCCGCACCGAAGCTCGGCGTGGAGGATAATCTCCTCCGCCGATCCATCGCACGATCGCGACAATCAATCGCCGCGCAATTTCATCGGGCAACGCTGCAAATCCTTGCCGGTCGACCAGAATATCCCTGTCTGAAATTGTTGTGAGCTTTTCGGCTTCCTTGCGCAAATAATGGTCCAAGGCGTCGCGCGCCTGCGCCATGTTTTGAGCAACTTCGGCCAATACCAGGGGCGTGATCCCCAGTGTTTCAAACTCTGGAAGCGATTTTCGCACCTTGATCCGGTCGAATTGAACGTCCCGATTCGAAGGGTCCTCGACCCATGCCAGATCTTTGCTGCACAGATACTGGCGCAAACGGTTCCGTGTGATCCCTAGCATAGGACGCAAAAACAGTACTCCGCCCTGCTCGCGGACGCGTGACATGGCTGCCAATCCCGAAACGCCCGATGCGCGCCCCAGCCGCATCAGAACCGTTTCCGCCTGATCGTCCGCAGTGTGCCCCAAGGCAATCGCCGTCACCTCATTGCGTTTGGCCCAATCGACTAACAGCCGGTAACGGGCCCGGCGCGCCTGGTCCTGCAAATTCCCGGTTCCATTCCAACCTGTCCAGTGCAGGGTGTCATGGGCAAGCCCCATAGTCTTGGCCAAGGCTGCCACGCCAGCGGCCTCGGCGGCTGAACCCTTGCGCAGGCCGTGATCCACAGTGACGGCAAGCAATTCGGTATTCTCGGCTTTTAGTGCCTCGCTCAAAAGGTTCAGCAACGCAACCGAGTCTCCGCCACCGGACACCGCGACGCCCAGGCGCGTCGGCAAATCGAGTGGCAGCGCGGCCCGGATTTCTTTAGAAAATGTATGGCTGCTCTGCGTCAAGAACAGCCCAGCGCCGCCATCTCCTGGCTGGCGTCCGCCACCGAGATCGATGTCGGAAACCGCACGTTGACTTCACCCAGCGTGATGCAAGCCTGTTCGGTTTGTCCCAAGCGCCCCAGCGCCGCGCCGAGTTCATATAGCGCCTCTGGCGCGAAAGGCCCTTCAGAATCGCCGGTGAAACTGGCCAGATAGGCGCGTGCAGCTTCCCGAGTGTCACCGAGACCTTCCAACGCCTGACCGCGGCGCAGGTGCGCTTCGGACGACAGGGGGCTACCCGGATAATTAAGATCGAAGTCTGTAAGGAGATCGGCCGCCTTCTGAAAATCGCCTTCGGCCAAAGCCTGAGTAGCGGCATCAAATTCGGACCGTTCACCAATTGCCAGTTGCTCACCCACAGAGGTTGGCGGTGCAGGTGCAATGACGGGTGCTGTCTCTCCGCCCGTATCACCGCCCAGCGTGGTCGTCTCACCCAAAGCTCCCAGATCGCCACCTTCCAGTTCGACCAGCCGGAACTCCAAGTCACCTATGCGGTTCGTACCATCGATAACTACGCGGTCAATTCGAGCGTTCAGCTGTTCGGTCTGCTTCGTAATCCGCTGCAACTCAGCCTCGATTGCATCCACGCGCTCCAACACCGAACTGCCCGCCAGATTGGGCGAGGGTGACCCGGTGGTGGAAAACTCGCGCTTGAGCCGCTGGATTTCCACATGGAGAACCGTAAGTTCCTGCCGAATATCCGCAAGTGTCTGCTGATCCTGCCCTCGGGCGACGCCCGCCGTGGAAACAACTGCTGCCAGAACCAAAGCCGCGATGCGCATCGAAATTATCCTGTAGTTGCGCCGGTCAGGACCGTAACAGCCCGGCGGTTCTTGGAATAGCACGCCTCGTCGCTGCAAATCTCAATCGGTCGTTCCTTGCCATAGCTGATAGTTGTCAGGCGGTTGCCCGCAACACCACGCGAGACCAAAAACTCGCGTGCCGCATTGGCACGGCGTGCACCAAGAGCAAGGTTGTATTCACGTGTGCCCTGTTCGTCCGCATGACCTTCGATGATCGCGGTATAGTCAGGGTTGCTCATCAGCCATTCCGCCTGTGCTTGCAGCGTCGCCTGTGCCTCGGGCGACAGAGTCGATTGATCGACCGCAAACAGTACACGATCACCAACGGCTTGCTGGAAATATGCTGGAGAGTGCGGATCACTGACCGATCCCGGCGCCAATACACCACCGGCCCCGCCTGCCCCACCGTTGCCCCATGTTGAAGGGTCGTTGTTGCTGCACGCCGCAAGCAGCGCCACCGCGCCTAGAGCGGCAATTTTGCTCAATACGTTCATTTCCAGTCGCCTCTTGGTTTGTTTGTTGTTTGTCTTTGTTTACCACACTGCCCGCCCCTTGTGAACGAGATCGCGCAGTCGTTATGCCGCTATTTCTGCAAGGGTGACCACGTTGGATCGCTGCCACCATCCGGCGTGCGAACCGCCTTCAGGTTGCGCCCCGAAATATCCACTGAATAAAGCGTTGACCGCCCATCTGCACCCTGCGTTTCCCGCGTGAACATGATTACTCGCCCATTCGGCGCCCATGTCGGCCCTTCATCAAGAAAAGAGGCCGTCAATAGGCGTTCTTCCTTGCCGTCGGTTCGCATTACCCCAATGTGAAAACGGCCTTCATTCTGCTTGGTAAAGGCAATCAGGTCACCGCGCGGGGACCATACCGGTGTTCCATAGCGCCCTGGGCCGAAACTGATCCGCGTGGCATCGCCGCCAGCGGCTGACATAATATACAGTTGCGGCGAACCCGAGCGGTCGCTTTCGAATACGATCCGGCTGCCATCCGGAGAATAACTGGGCGCGGTTTCAATCGATGGAGCGCTGGTGAGCCGGGCACTGTTACCCGAGGCAACGTCCATCTTCCAAAGATCAGTATTTCCGCCTTGGGACAGAGAATACAGAACTGTGCCGCCATCGGGAGAGAACCTTGGGGCAAAGCTCATTGTCCCTTCTTGAGTTGGCAGCACCCTTCGCTGCACACTGCCAATATCCAGCACATAGATGCGCGGTGCGCCGCTTTCATAACTTGTGTATAACAACCGATCTCCAGACGATGAAAATCGCGGGGCCAGAACAATCGCGGCGCTATCGGTCAGGTACTGAACATTGGCGCCATCATAGTCCATGATTGCCAAGCGCTTGCGGCGCTGGTCTTTGGGGCCGCTTTCCGAAACAAAGGCAACGCGGCTGTCAAAATAGGCCCCTTCACCGGTGATACGGCTGTAGACCTGATCGGCGACCTTGTGTGCCATACGCCGCCAGCCGTCCGAGGTGCCGGTGAATTGCAGACCGTCGCCGAGTTCTGCACCGGAAAACACATCCCAGACCCGGAACCGGACGGTCAGACGATTCCCCGAGACATTGACCGCACCGGTTACCAGCGCCTGTGCGTTGATCGCCTTCCAATCCGCGAACTGGACAGGGGCCTCGAAACTGCTCACCCGGCTGATAAAAGCGTCCGCTGAAATTTCGCGAAACAGTCCTGTTCCACTGAGATCTGCAGCCACGACCCGTGCAATCTGCGACGCATACTCCACCGCCGCCGCGTTGTCGGGCACAAAATCTGGAATCGCGTAAGGCAATGGTTCGATCACACCTTCCGTGATCTCGATCCGCAACGGCTGGTTCTGTGCAAGTGCGGGCATGGCGAGCACCGCCGCACCCAGTAGGAGGCTCGTCAGGAATTTCATCATTTGATCCGCATCCTCTCGGGGTTGAATGTAATCTCGATACTCTGCCACTGGCCATATTTATCGGCAGGCAGGTTGTAACCTTTTGCACCGCATCGAATGATCGCGCGACGCGCCGCCTCGAAAGCCTGCTGCGCGGCTCCGGTCGATCCGCCGGAACTTTCAAGTAGGCGAATGCTGTTGGCGACAGGTTTACCATCCTGTTGCATGGCCACTGATACAATCACTGTTGTTTTCAGCGCTTCTGTCGACAGGGACCCGACGTTCCAGCAATTCGAAACCGCGATGCGCAGAGCATCCTTCTCTCCGCCGGTCAGCGGCGGGCCGCTCGGTGCAGGGGCACCGTCCTGTCCGCTTGCCAAAGCTTCCTTCAATGCATCCTCGACCGCAGAGTCGCTGCTCGCAGTTGAATCCGTATTCGTCGACGAGGACTCTGGTTTGGCTTCGGGCTTTTGCTCCGCTTCAGCGACCTGCTCGGGCTTGGGCGCTTGCGGGCGCCTCGACGCCGGGCGCGGAGACCGGTCAGGGGCAAGCTCCTTGCTTTGCTCCGCTTCGGTCACGATTTGATCCGTCGCCTCCTCCTGGGCGGTTTGCTCCTGCTGCTCTTGCTGTTCTTCCGCACCTTCATCCTGCGCAACAGGCGGGGTTTCCACATCGTCAGGCGTCACGTCCGGCAGTGGCGGCGCAACTGGCTGTGGAGCGACCTTGTCGGCCGGGCGCGGCTTTGGCTTTTTCCCCGGCGGGACTGGTAGGGCGACAACCTCTGGCTCGGGCTGCTGCAAAGTTGGAAGCTCCTCAGATACTTCGGGATCAGGTGTCGGCAGAACCGGCTCAGGCGCTGTTTCTGCCTGGGGCTCCGGCGGCGTTTCTGGTTCAGGGCGGGGCAGTTCGCCTTCGACCTGCTCCGGAGCGGAAGGTTTGTCATCTGGCACGTCGGGCTGTTGAAGGGCCGCAAGTGAATCCGACACTTCAGGTGCCTCTTGTGGAGCGGTCAAGGCCGCGAACTCCTCAGCCGAGATCACGGAAACATCCTGAACTTCGAATGGCAATGGCTCGGAACGGAAGGTGCCGCCGAACAAGGCCCATCCGATCAGAATCACATGAGCGACGCCAGAGATCTTGGTACCGGTTTGCAAACCGCGTCCTCACTCTCAACCGTCATCCAGCGTCGGCCCGCCGGTATCCGTCACGAGGCCGACATTCGAAAAACCACCCGCATTCAACGCCCCCATGACTTCCATCACCTGCGCATAAGGAATGGCACCATCCGCGCGCAAGAACACCTTGTCGCTCGACCGCTCTGCCGCAATAGCGCGCAGTTTTCCAATCAATTCCTCGCGGACGACATCCGTCGTCTGAATCTGCACACTACCATCTGCGGTCATTGTTACAGTCAGCGGCTCTTCGGTGTCGCTTGGCAGTGCCGTTGCTGCCGTTTTCGGCAAATCTACCGGCACGCCGACCGTCAACAGCGGCGCCGCCACCATAAAAATTATAAGCAACACGAGCATCACATCCACGAAGGGTGTGACGTTAATCTCGGACATCGGCCGTACACTTCCGCGCCGGCGGCCACGCCGACGCCCTGTGCCACTTTTTTGCTGAACAGCAGCTCCCATGGCTCAGGTGTCCAGCTGACGTGACAGGATGGTTGCGAACTCGTCAGCAAAGGCCTCGTAGCCAGAAACGATCCGGTCGCTGTCGGCGCTTAGTTTGTTATAGAAGATCACCGCCGGAATGGCCGCCAGCAGGCCAAAACCCGTAGCCATCAGCGCTTCGGCAATCCCAGGCGCGACCACGGCCAGGTTAGTATTCTGCTGTTCGGCAATCTCGATAAAGGCGTTCATGATGCCCCAGACAGTTCCGAACAGGCCGATAAACGGAGCAGTCGAACCGACAGTGGCAAGAATTGGCAACCCCTTTTGCAGTGTTTCTGACTCCTTGGCGATCGCAACATCCATTGATCGGTCGATGCGCGCCTGTGCGCCCGCTATCATCCCGCCATCATTGCGATGAGAGCGGCGCCATTCGATCATCCCGGCGGCAAATATCTTTTCTGAACTGCCGTCCGGTTGCGGTCCTGTCTGATCAAAAAGTTCGTCGAGCGGATTGCCTGACCAGAAGGCTTCGTCGAAGTCCTCTGCTTCCGCCCGAGCTTTTCGGTAGTTGATCAGTTTCTGAATGATGATGGCCCACGACCAGAAGGACGCGAAGATCAACATCAACATCACCAGTTTCACGACAAAAGTTGCGCGGGCAAACAGCCCCCACATGGAGAAATCGATCTCCTGCGCCAGCGCCAGCGTCTCAGCTTCCATGAACCTGCTCTTTTTCTGCCTGAAGGGCCATTGGTTCGGCCTTGTTTTGGCGAACGCTAGCGTAGATCGGAATGAAATGCCAACAATACCACCTCTGTAGCAAAAAATGTTACAGCAATGCGCGAATCTCTGCCGGTAGGCGTACGGGCTTTCCAGCCGTATTCATGCAGACCGCTGTAACCATGGCCCGGAACACCTCTGTTTCGCCGCGCTTGACCGATTGGGACATGGTCAAGCGGACACCGGACAACGAAATCATTTCGGTCTCGACAACCAGTTCATCCTCAAATTTCGCCGTGGAAATATAGTCAGCCTCGATCCGACGCACGACCCAGACAATGCCCGCATCCCGCATGGCATTCTGGTCATTGCCCAACTGACGCACCCAGTCCGAGCGGGCCCGTTCAATGAACCGCAGATAGTTGGCGTGATAGACAATGCCCCCCATGTCGGTATCTTCATAGTAAACCCGGACAGGAAAGACATGCGTCATAGCGTTTGCTCTAGGCGGGCAAACAATCTCAGCGCATGGGAGCTGTCCCGCGCCGCCCCCGGCAAGACCGGATCATAAGCGGCCCGGATCAACGCGGCAACGTCGGGCCTCAGGATCGTTGCGTCACCCGCGATGGCCAGAGGGGACTGCACACGAAAGGCTGTGTCGGACCACAACAGAATCGTCTGCACCACTTGGTTCAAAGCAAGTGTTTCGGCAGGGATGTCGGACAATTTCTTGTCCATACGCAAAAATACAAATGCAGCCTTGATTGCACCGTCTTCTTCGAACCTAAACACCCGGTATTGGTTGGCCTCTGCCGTAACCAGCCGGTCGATTAGCAGTTTCAAATCGGGGATCAGCCGATCAAGATCCGGCACTTCAAGCAACTCTTCCCACTCGCGGAAGAAGAACACCATGCAATTGGCACCCAATTCCGGATCCGTCTCGGCCATTTTGTGACCGGCCAACGCCACGACAGCCTCGAACGCACCCTTTACGACCGACAGGGTCTGGGCCTCGATCCCAAAAACGATCGGAACGATCGGGCGTCCCCAACGGGCAAACAGAAATTCACCGCTTTCGCGCGTGAACAGGTTTTCGACGTCTTCTGGTGTCACAAGTACAACTTCTTATTTTCGGAATTACTCCCGCCGGAGGCATAATACATTGTGGCACAATGCTTCAACCAAAGAGGTCGCTTTGCCGCTTTGGCATCGGCATCCCCAGATGCGCCCAGGCCTTTTGAGCCAACATCCGCCCGCGCGGGGTTCGTTGGATCAGCCCTTGCTGCAAAAGGAATGGCTCGATCACTTCTTCCAACGAATCGCGGCTTTCCGAAAGCGCCGCTGATAGGGTTTCAATACCCACCGGGCCGCCGGAATAATTCTCGGCTATCAGCTTGAGATACCTTCGATCCGCTCCGTCCAGACCCAGATTATCCACACCAAGCCGGGTCAACGCCCCATCCGCCAGGTCGCGAGTGATCCGCCCGTCGCCTTCGACAACGGCAAAATCCACAACGCGACGCAGCAGGCGACCAGCAATCCTGGGCGTTCCGCGCGACCGCCGCGCAATCTCGCGCGCGCCGTCATGATCCGCAGGTGCGCCCAGTTTTCTGGCATTCCGTGTGACGATTTCGTGCAACTCGTCCACCGTGTAAAACTGCAGCCGCGTGGGGATTCCGAACCGGTCGCGCAGGGGGGTCGTCAACAAACCCATCCGCGTTGTCGCCCCGACCAGTGTAAACGGCTGCAACTCGATCCGCACAGTGCGCGCAGCTGGACCTTCACCGATCACTAGATCGAGTTCAAAGTCCTCCATCGCGGGATAAAGCACCTCTTCGACCGTCGGGTTGAGGCGATGAATTTCGTCAATGAACAGTACGTCGCGCTGTTCCAGATTGGTGAGGATTGCCGCCAGATCCCCCGCCTTGGCTAGAACCGGCCCCGAGGTCATGCGGAAATTCACCCCCAATTCGCGCGCAACGATCTGCGCTAGTGTCGTCTTTCCCAGCCCTGGGGGGCCGTGAAACAGGGTGTGGTCCATAGCCTCACCCCGCTGGCGAGCGGACTGAATGAACACGCGCAGATTGGCGCGCGCCTCGGCCTGACCGATGAATTCATCCAATCCCTGCGGGCGAAGGGCGCGGTCATTGTCCTCGGGCAAAGGCTCTGGGCGAAGAGTTGGATCAGCATCGACCATCAATCAGTCACCCTTTCGGAGCCAGAAGTTTCAGCGCAGCGCGGATCAGTTCCGCCTCCCCTGCATCCGAATTGTTCGCTGCAGCCTCAGCGACGGCGGCGGCGGCTTCTGACGGTCCATACCCGAGATTGGATAAGGCAGACAATGCCCCAGCGGTCGCTGCCGCGGCACCAACGGGCTGCTTTGGCAGTTTTTTCCCTGCCGGTGCAGGCTCGGCAATAGTCGGCTCGACTACTTCAGCAAAGGGTCCGTCCATCGCATCAACAACGGTCCCGCCCATAGCCATTACACCTGGGGCCTTGTCTTTCAGGTCCAAGACGATCCTTTGCGCCGTCTTCGGACCGACACCCTTGGCCGCCTTGACCGATGCCCAATCTCCAAGTGCGATTGCCCGGCTGACGCCATCCGGCCCCAAGGCTCCGAGAATGGCGAGCGAGACCTTGGCGCCGACGCCTTGAACCGAACACAACAAACGATGCCATTCCTTTTCGACCAAGGACATGAAACCATAAAGCTGCATCAGGTCTTCCCGCACCACCATATCGGTATAAAGAGCGACCGCTTCACCCGCTCCGGGCAGCGCCGCCATGGTCCGGTCGGAGCAGTAGACAATGTATCCGACACCGCGCACGTCGATCAAAATGTGATCCGCAGCCCGATAACCCAGCCGCCCCGTCAATTTTCCAATCATCCCCGCACCTTTTTCAACCGCACCGGTTGCGTCTTGCCGTAATAGGCGTGACAAATAGCAATAGCCAGCGCATCCGCTGCATCCGCACCTTTGGGCTGGCATCCGGGCAGTTGCAGTTTGACCATGTGCAAGACCTGTTCCTTTTCAGCATGCCCGACACCCACGACGGTCTTTTTCACCCGGTTCGGCGCATATTCCCCGACCGGCAACCCCGCTTGGGCCAAGGTGAGCAATGCCACACCTCGCGCCTGACCCAACTTCAGCGTTCCGGCCCCATCCTTGTTCACGAAAGTCTGTTCGATGGCGGCCTGATCGGGTGCATGGGCCGCAATCACCTCGACGATCTGATTATGAAGCGACAACAGCCTTTCACCCAGATCATCACCGTCGGAATGACACAGCCCATTCGCTACGTGGCTAAGACGACTGCCATGTGATTCGATGACGCCCCATCCCAGGGTACGCAGCCCCGGATCAATCCCCAGAATTCGCATATTCCGCCTCGGCCCGCTCGGGTTATTGATGCCTTTTTACCCCACTAGCACGAAACAAGAACATTCTCCAAGAAGTTTGCGTTCACGCACAAAAACGACATTGATGCCACACTCACGACTTCGGTGCTCAAATTCGACTTTTTGCGGTCTGGTTTCGACACACTGAAAGGGCGAAATTCACCAATGTTTCAAGGCTGTTTCACAGCATCAGACCATTGCAGAAACTGCATAGGACACATGCATTTTTCGCGCTTGTGGATACACTCTTACCTCACTAGATGCCCGGCAGATCGAAACAACGTACGATTCATTCTAGATAGAAGGAAACAGGATATGGCTGCACTGGACACCACCCGCACCACCACTGGCTCGTTCGGCCTCGTTGGCCGTATCGGCGAGCTTTTCGCAATGGTCATCAACACCTTTGTCGAATGGAATGACGCCCGCGTCACCCGTGACGCACTTTCCGGGCTGTCGGATCGTGAATTGGAAGATATCGGCATGTGCCGTGGCGACATTGATCTTGTTGCCAATGGTAAGCGCTAAGCCTGCCGCTCACATCCCGCCCCATTCTTCTCCCTCGGGGGCAAAACGAAAACGCCGCGTATTCTCCCAGACGCGGCGTTTTTCATTACTGGTCGCTGAATTTAGCGCAAAATCGACCCCAATTGAGTTGCAATCAATTCGGTGATGGGCTCGACCTGCATCACCCACGCACCAGCCTTCTCCACCGAAGTACCTTCGCTCAGACGCTCGACCCGGTCGCTGTATGATGCGTGCCCCAAGGCGGCCAAAAGAAAAGCCTTGAACACGAAAAAAGCGACCCCGAACATCACCAGCACTCGAAGCGGCAGCGCCGAGCGGACTCTGTGCGGTTTCATTACAATCAAACCATCCGAGCGCATTCTCGCAAAATAGCCGCGCGACATGGCTTGGTGCTTTTTATTCAAGCGCCTTACTCGTTGATCGAACTCCATTGGTTTATCAACCATTGCAGCCTCCGGGACTTCGCCCTCCTGTCCTCTAAGAGGTCAGGCTAGGCGCGAAATGCGCCGAAAGCATGGCGAAAACCGAAAAAACCCCGCAAACAGGCCTACTTTGCGCCATTTTTTGCTAAAGTGAGCGTCGTCCACTCACCAATTTCTTCTTTTTCCACTAAATTGGTTCCATTTTCGATATAGACGGACGCCACATCTTGTGCCTGTTCATTCAAAATACCCGATAATATGGCGTATCCTCCTGGCTGAAGGTTCTCCACAAGATCAGGCGCCAACGCGACTAGAGGACCTTTGAGGATATTGGCAAAAATCAACTCATAAGGCCCCACTGCCTTGAGTTCCGGATGGTCAAACCCGGCCGCCTCAAGGCACCGAACACTTCCCTCCATCCCGTTCGCGCGAAGATTCGCCTTGGCCACATCAACCGCGACTTCATCAATATCGCTGGCAAGAAAATCTCCGGACCAAACACGTGCCGCGGCCATAGCCAGAACAGCGGTCCCGCATCCGATGTCTGCGACCTTTGACGCTTCAAAGCCGTTTTCGACCAAGCGATCCAGCGCCCGCAAGCAACCGAGGGTTGTTCCGTGATGACCGGTTCCAAAGGCCATTGCCGCCTCGATCAACAGCGGAATGCTGCCGTCCGGCACCTTGTCGGCATCATGGCTGCCGTAGACAAAGAACCGCCCTGCCTCGACCGGGGCAAGTTCCCGGCGGACATGTGCAACCCAGTCAGTTTCGGGAAGCTCTGAAACAACAAAGGGATTTGCCCCGAACGCAGCCGATAGAAGCGCCAAGGCAGCAACATCTGGCTCTTCGGTAAAATACCCGCCAATCTCCCAAAGCCCCGATCCATCCTCGACTTCGAACACACCGACACCGGTCGGTTCGGGCTGCAGCCGCTCCATCGCCACGCCAAGCTCTTCGGCTGCGGTTTTGCCGATCAATGTGGTCAATGCGGTATATGTGGGCATCAGCGTCTCCTGAATCTGTCTGCATGCGCGTAAGACCGTGGTGGTTCGAGGTCAAGGTTTGGCAATTTTTCCCGACCCAGCGACACTGTGAATCTCCACCCCCATGCAGCAGCACCGATTCCCACCAAGAAACTGCACAAAGCCTGTGCGTAAATGACCCCTGACGAGCCATAGATCGAAGCCAGC
Source organism: Ruegeria sp. CI1 (assembly GCF_056536925.1). NCBI lineage: Bacteria > Pseudomonadati > Pseudomonadota > Alphaproteobacteria > Rhodobacterales > Roseobacteraceae > Ruegeria > Ruegeria sp. CI1. The sequence goes on from NZ_JBQFQP010000001.1 coordinate 333,506, forward strand.
CAAAGGGCGGCTGGCAAGGTCAGCACCATATCCCTTGTCCAGTTCGTCAGAGTTGCACGTCTGGGTCGCCCCAGGACGTTGAACGCCGCATTCGAGACGAACAACATCGAAGCAAATACGAAACCACCTGCTCCCACATGGGTGAAAGCCTGAAGAACACCCTGCGCAGCCGCAGGCAGTTCAAACCATCTGGCAATGACCGGACTTGCCGAAATCAAAACAACCCACATCACCAGCGTATACCCCAGACCGAATAGGATCGAGTCGCGATAGGTACTGTAGACCCGGTCATAGTACCGTGCCCCATAATTCTGACCAAAGATGCCACCGATCGCGCCTGCCAGAGAAAAGATGCCGCCGAAAGCGACCACCGTAAGCCGACCCACAACTGCCCACCCGGCCATGGCCTGGTCGCCGAACTGGGCCATGACCGACGTCAGTATGTAGTTGCCGGTCGGCGCCGCCAGTTGGGTCAGGATTGCAGGTATGGCGATCAGAAGGTAGGGGCGGGTTGTGCCTAGGCAATCACGCCACCTGAAACGTGCCAGAAGATCGTTCGAAATGGTCGCAAAATAGAGCGCCATGCCGAGCATTACGAACCGGAACAGAACCACTCCGGCGGCAGCGCCATCCAACCCCAACCCCAGACCATAGATCAGAATGGGGTCGATGATCATCGCAACGCCGCCGGACGCCAGAGTGACAGACATCGAACGCACGGCATCACCCTCTGCCCGCAACGCACCATTGGCGATCATCCCCGCGGCCATGATGCCCAAAGACGGCACGGTCATTGCCAGATAACGCGCTGCCAGTGCGGCTGTTTCGCCTTCGGCCCCGGACATGGCAACGATCTGGTGGCGGAACAACAGAATACCGAACCCTGTGACACTCTGGATCAAGAATGCCAAGGCCATCGTGCTGGTAGCTTGACGCCGCGCCAGCCCGCGCCGACCCTGCCCGATCCGGCGCGAAATCAGCGCGGTGGCCGCAATCATCAATCCGATACCAACGCTGACTGACAGAAACTGGATTGCGAAAGCAAAGCCGATCGCGGCCATCAAACGAGGCTGGTCGAGTTTGGAAATCCAAAACAGATTGGCCGCATCTACCAGAAAGACAAATGTGATCCCGGCGGCACCTGCCAGAGTCATGCGCGCCACATGCCCCAACGTCGATCCGCTCAGGAACCGCCTTTTGTCAGACATCAGGCCTCACTCCGCCGGAGCCGGAGCATATTTTGAGAGAACCGTCTCGTTACCTGGTTCGGGATGGCGTGGGATCAACAGCGACAGGCCAAGCGATACCAGCGCCATCAAAGCGGCCAATCCGAATACCGCACCCGGAGACACCACCCACAAAAGACCCAGAAGCGCCGGCAGGAACACCGCTGCGATGTGGTTGATGGTAAAGGCAACTGCGGCAGTTGGCGCTATATCGGCGGGGTCGGCAATTTTCTGAAAGTAGGTCTTGAGCGCCAACGCCAGAGCGAACAAAACATGGTCGATCACGTAAAGGACGGCAGCCAGAACCACACCCCAACCGAACCAATAGATACCGCCGTAAGCTGCAAAGACCGTTGCCAAACCCAGGTATTCAAAAATCAAGGTTCGGCGTTCGCCGAACAACGCTACAGCCTTTCCCAGCATCGGAGCGACGGAGATATTGATCAGCAGGTTGATTAGGTACAGCCCGGTCAGTTCATGTACGTCGAAACCGAATTTTTCGACCATCATGAACCCGGCGAACACGATGAATATCTGCCGCCGCGCTCCAGCCATGAACTGCAACGCGTAGTACAGCCAGTACCGACGGCGTAGTATCAGCTTTTTTGTTTGTGGAGTGGGGGAGTCGAACTGTGGAAACGCCACAAGACAAAATAGCGCCATAATCGCGGTCATCCCGCCCGCGGCCATGAAAACCGTATTGTAGGACAAATCGAAACGATTCCAGGTCAGAACGATCAGGCCATACACGATCAAAGTTGCGGTGGAGCCTGTCGCCACCAGCCATCCCAAAACCTGCGGAGCTCGGTCTTTGGGCAACCATTGCAGTTGCAGCGACTGGTTGACCGTTTCGTAATAGTGAAAGCCGATCGAACTGAAGAGCGTTACGAACAGCAATCCTCCCAGGCTTGGGAACCATGCCGTCACCGCAGTTGCAGCACCCAAAAGCACAAGCGAGATCATCGCCAGCACCTGTTCGCGGATCACCATGATCACAGCGATTACCCCGATGGCCAGAAAACCCGGGATTTCACGCACCGTGTGCAACAACCCGATGTCGGCACCATCAAAATTCGCCGCCTCAATGACAAAATTGTTCAGCAGTGCGCTCCACGCGTTAAACGCGATCGGCATGGTCATGGCCATGACAAACAACAAGGTGACCGGGCGGCGCCAGAAAGGCAGATCGCGCGCATCTGACAAGGGGACGGGTTGCAGCATGAGATGTCCTCTACGCCCAATATGTCACCTTGGCGAGAGAAAACCTGGTTGCGCACATCTGATCTGCATCAATGCAGAGAATTGAATATCTACTTAGTTCTCATCCAAGCATGCGATGGAGTTTGCCATGGACCTTGTCAGCGTCGTCGAGCGGATCGGCGAAGCCCCAACCGCCGCTCTGTTCGGTCTGATTACCGGAATAACTTTTGGTGTCGCAGCGCAGCGTTCGCGATTCTGCCTGCGAGCCGCAACAGTCGAATTCGCCAGAGGACGGATTGAGGACAAGATTGCAGTCTGGTTCCTTACATTTTCGACGGCGGTCGTCTGGGTCCAATCCGCACAATTACTGGGTTTGATGGAGTCGGCCGACGCGCGCATGATGGCCGTTCCCGGCAGTTGGTCCGGAGCGATCATAGGCGGGCTTTTGTTTGGCGCCGGGATGGTTTTGGCTCGTGGGTGCTCGGGTCGTTTGCTGGTTCTGGCCGCAACAGGAAATTTGCGTTCAGTGGTTTCAGGGCTGATCTTTGCGGTTGTCGCCCAAATGACCCTGACCGGCATACTTTCCCCGCTCCGCGATCAGCTGGCCAGTTTGTGGATCACTGACGGCGGTCGCAATATGGACATGCTGACCGCGCTGGGGTTACCGCAATACGGTGGATTGATGCTTGGTGTGGCAATTGCACTTGTCGCATTGGCGCTATCGATCCGGCAAAAGATCGGTGTGTCCCGGTTGATCTTTGCGTCGGGAGTAGGGTTTTCAGTTGCTCTGGGCTGGGTACTGACCTACTCGCTTGCGCAAGTTGCATTTGAACCCGTGCAAATCGAAAGTGCGACATTCACCGGACCTTCGGCACATACGCTGATGTTTTTTCTTGAACGCGATGCGGTCCTGGAATTCGACGTTGGCCTGGTTCCTGGCGTTTTCATCGGTGCAATGCTGGCCGCATGGCTGGCTGGCGAAATGCGGTTTCAGGCATTTGATGACGCTTTGACCATGCGCAAGGCGATGATCGGCGCCGCCTTGATGGGCTTTGGCGGAATGCTGGCCGGGGGCTGCGCCATCGGTGCGGGCGTTACCGGGGGATCGATCTTTGCCGGAACCGCATGGCTGGCCTTGTTCTGCATGTGGGTCGGGGCCATGGCGACCGACATGCTTGTCGATCAGAAATCCGGGACGGTGCCGATCTGATCGTCAATAGAAACTTTGCGGGTCAATATCGACTGCCAACCGCATATCTCCCTTGAGCCGTATCGGAGCAATCCATTTGGCAATTGCGTCTTGTAACGATGCGCCTTTGGGGGCCTTGACCAACAATCTCACCCTGTGCCGTCCCCTGATGCGTGCAATCGGGGCGGGTGCAGGGCCAAAGACCTGAGCGCCGATCTGACGTATGGCAAAGTCGTTGCGGGCCAAATCATTTCCAAGATCGAAGACCGGGCCAATCTCGGAACCTGACAGAATGATCCCCGCCATCCGCCCATAGGGCGGTACGCCCGCCGCCTGTCGCCCTGCAGCCTCGGCCTTCCAGAATGCCTCTTCGTCGCCCGCCAGAATTGCCCGGATCACCGGGTGTTCGGGTTGAAAGGTCTGCAACAGTGCCTGGCCCGGCCTGTCTGCCCGCCCGGCCCTACCTGCGACCTGTCGCATCAATTGAAAGGTCCTCTCCGCTGCTCTCAGGTCAGACCCCTGCAGGCCAAGATCAGCGTCGATGACGCCTACGAGTGTCAATTTCGGAAAGTTGTGCCCTTTTGCCACAAGTTGCGTACCAATAATGATATCGGCGTTCCCTTCGGCAATCTGTTCGATCTTTTCCTTCAGCGCGCGTGCGGACCCGAACAAATCGGAGCTCAGCAATGCGATCCGGGCATCGGGGAATGCCGCCGCGGCTTCTTCTGCCAACCGTTCTATTCCCGGCCCGACCGGTGCCAGCTTGCCGTCCACCCCGCAAGAAGGACAGACATCGGGCATCGGCTTGGTTTCGCCGCATTGATGGCACATCAGGCGTTTGAGAAAGCGATGCTCGACCATACGCGCATCGCAATGATCACATCCTATCTGATTGCCACAAGCGCGGCACAAAGTAACGGGTGCGTAACCGCGCCGGTTGATAAACAAAAGTGACTGTTCACCCTTTTCGATCCGTCTGATGACCGCTTGCCTGAGCGACGGTGAAATCCACGTCCCCGGCTGCAGCCGTTCGTCCCGCATGTCCAAAGATTTCATCTCGGGCAGGACCGCCTCGCCAAAGCGCGCTGTCAGGTCCAGCCGATCATACTTGCCTGCTTGAGCGTTTGCCCAACTTTCCAAAGAGGGAGTCGCGCTGGCCAGCACCACCCGCGCCCCGCAGATTGCAGCGCGCAGAACGGCCATGTCACGCGCATTGTAGAGTACTCCGTCCTCTTGCTTGTACGATGTGTCGTGTTCTTCATCGACCACGACTAGCCCAAGATCGCGAAAAGGTAGAAACAGCGCCGAGCGCGCACCCACAACGAGTTGCGCATCGCCCTGACCGACCATACGCCAGACACGGCGGCGTTCTGTCAGTGTCACGCCGGAATGCCATTCCGCCGGGCGGGTCCCAAAGCGCGCTTCGACGCGGGTAAGGAACTCGGCGGTCAAGGCGATCTCGGGCAACAGTACCAACGCCTGTCTTCCTAGTCGGACCGACTCGGCCACGGCCTCAAGATACACTTCGGTCTTGCCCGACCCGGTCACACCCTTCAGTAACGTCGTACCGTAATCGCCCGTCAGAATTGCTCGTTGCAATGTCCGTGCTGCGAAAGTCTGGTCTTCCGTCAGCACCTTGCCCGGTTTATCTGGATCGAGCATCGGGTAAGGCAAATCTCGAGGACTGTCCTCCTCGCGCACTGCCCCCTGTTTGACCAGCCCTTTGACAACCGAAGATGTCACCCCGGCCATCTCTGCCAATTCCCTCAACGTAAAGGCGAGGCCACCGTAGTCGCGCAAAACCTCCAAAACCCGCCTGCGCGCGTCTGTCAGCCGATCCGGTTCGACATTGCCTGACCGATAGATCTTGCGCATGGATGGCGGATCCGCGAGACCGGGCGCACGCGTGGCCAGTCGCAGCATCGCGGGCATCGGCGTCAGTGTGTAATCTGCGGCGCGCGCCAGAAACAGGCGCATCTCTTCGCGCATCGGCGCCACATCCAGAACCCGGATCACCGAGCGTATCTTGGAGCGATCGAAATCGCCTCTGCCCGCCCCCCAGACCACGCCCAGCACCTTGCGCGGACCCAATGGAACTTCGACGAACGCACCCGGAAAGCAGCCACCTTCGGGCGCCTTGTAGTCCAGCGTACGATCAAGAGGCTGCGTGGTCAGAACCGCCACCAACTCGCCTTGGCCAAAGTATTCTGGTGCCCTCAAGTGTTTCCTTTCTCCGACAGGGGTTTCGGCAGGTGTTCCTTTGAGGTAAAGGCAAGCGCGACAGAGGCCAACCCATCAAAGGACTGCCCCATGAAATTCTTTGTAGACACCGCCGAGATCGATGCCATCGCGGAACTGAACGATCTGGGCATGGTGGACGGCGTGACCACCAACCCGTCGCTGATCCTGAAATCGGGACGTGACATTCTGGAAGTAACCCAGGAGATCTGTGATCTCGTTGATGGCCCGGTGTCGGCCGAAGTTGTTGCGACAAAAGCAGAAGACATGATTGCCGAAGGCCGCAAGCTGGCCAACATCGCGCCGAACATTGCAGTCAAAGTGCCGCTGACCTGGGACGGGTTGAAAACCTGTAAAACGCTGACTGACGAAGGGCAGATGGTCAACGTCACCCTGTGTTTCTCGGTGAATCAGGCGATTCTCGCCGCAAAGGCGGGTGCCACCTTTATCTCACCCTTCATCGGTCGCCTTGACGACATCAACCTTGATGGCATGGATCTGATTGCTGACATCCGCCACGTCTATGACAACTACGGCTTTGAGACAGAGATCCTTGCCGCTTCGATCCGCACCGTGAACCATGTCACTGAAAGCGCCCGGATCGGGGCCGACGTCATAACCGCGCCGCCCGCCGTGATCAAAAAGTTGGCTGATCATCCGCTGACCGACAAAGGGCTTGAAACCTTTTTGGCGGACTGGGCTAAGACTGGGCAGAAAATCCTTTGATACTTCCGCTCGTGAAGCGGAACCCCGGTTTTTACACATTCCCTTAACACCGGATTACACGGCGCAAGCGACTATCGAGTCTGGCAGCGTGTCTTGTGCGCGGCCATGCCAACCATGCCCTCACATGCCCCCAAGCTTTCCACCGGAAACCTCTTTTGGTCGCGACTTAGCAGGAAGCAGCACGCCTTGGCTGCATTTCAACCACAGGGCGATTTCGATTTCACGGTTTTGCCTCGATTTTTCCTAAGCAAAGCCGAAAGGCCGTGCTATAAACCGGATCAACACAAAAACACGGACAAATCATGAGCAGAGAAGCGAAACTCGAAGACAATCTGCGCGCCGCGATCCTAGCGAAACCCGACGTTGTTCTGGACGACAAGGATCTGATGCAAGCACTGGTTGCGGCCAATGAACGCGCCATGGGCGAGAACATCATAGACTTGCGGTCCATAGCAATGGAGCGTCTGGAAGCCCGCCTCGACCGGTTGGAAGACACGCACCGCTCTGTCATTGCTGCCGCTTATGAAAACCTCGCAGGAACCAATCTGGTGCATCGCGCCATTCTTCGGCTGCTGGAACCATCCGATTTCGAAGAGTTCCTTGGGACCCTTGGGGGTGACATAGCTGACATCCTGCGGGTAGACATCGTCACACTTGTCCTCGAGTCCACTCTTGATGGAACCGATCCGGTTCTTTCGCGGCTTGGCGACGCATTGAAAGTAGTCGAGCCGGGTTTTGTCGATACCTATCTCGGTGGTAATGCGCGGCGCGCAACCCGACCGGTAACACTGCGTCCGATAACATCTTCTGCACAAAAGATCTTTGGAGATCAGACCATGCGACTGAAATCCGAAGCGTGCCTCAAGCTTGATCTGGGAACCGGACGTCTTCCTGGTATGATCGTGATGGGTTCCACCGATCCCCGCCATTTCACTCCGCAGCTTGGCACCGATCTCCTGTCATTCTTTGCCAGCGTATTCGAACGCTCGATGCGCCACTGGTTGTCGTGAGCCTGATATCTCCAGCCTGCCGAGACGCACTTCAGCGCTGGCTGGAGAACCAGAAAGCCCTGGCCGGACATTCCGAAAACACCCTGATTGCCTATCGCGGAGATGTGGTTGATTTCCTGTCCTTCATTACATTGCACCATGGGCAATCCGAAGGGCTGGCACCCATCGCAAGGATATTAGTCTCGGACATGCGTGCATGGATGGCGCACCAACGGAGTGAAGGCGTCGGTGCCCGGTCGCTTGCGCGCAAACTGTCTGCAGTCAAGACATTCTATCGCTGGCTGGCAGAGCGCGAAGGGTTTGAACCCAGCGCCGTTCTATCCACACGCGCACCCAAATTCACCAAAAAGCTTCCCCGCCCGCTTGCTGAAGACGCCGCTCGCGCCATTATCGACACTGTCGAACTGCAGTCCGAAAAGGATTGGATAGCGGCCCGCGATGTGGCGGTTGTCACTTTGCTCTATGGTTGTGGCCTTAGGATCTCCGAAGCTTTGTCTTTGAAGGGAATGGACGCACCCTTGCCGGATACGCTTCGGATCACCGGCAAAGGCGGGAAAGAACGTGTTGTACCTGTGATTCCAGCTGCCCGTGTCGCCATCGACACCTATGTTCGCCTTTGCCCCTATCCCAAGGAACCATCTGCGCCCCTGTTCAGGGGCGTCCGGGGCGGCGCATTGAACCCTCGCACAATCCAGGGGGTGATGGCAAAGGCCAGAATGCAGCTTGGCCTTCCGGCAACTGCCACACCGCATGCGCTTCGGCACAGTTTTGCGACACATCTCTTGGCCGCCGGAGGCGATTTGCGGGCCATCCAGGAATTGCTGGGACACGCCTCGTTATCCACAACACAGACTTATACTGCCGTTGACACTGCGCGTCTGATGGAAGTCTACAATCGCACCCACCCAAAAGCGTAAGTCCTCACATTCTGTCACAGATTCGTGTTTTGAAGTGTACGGAAGTGCTGAACAAGTAAGTCTGTTTTGTGCGAGCCTGATAGTCACCACGACGACTGAAGGGAGAACAGCCATGACAAGACATCTTTTCACGGTCACCGCAGCAATCGCCTGCACGTTCGGCGTCACCGCAGTATCGGCTCAGGAATGCGCGATTCCGACTGAAGACCCGTTTGAATTAACCGAAACAGATATCGGAACTATCTATGACTGCATCAAAGACAAGATGGTGGAGAGCTACGCAAAAGAAGGCGATCGGCTGGCGATGAACTATCGCAACTGGACTGTTAGCGGAACCCGGCCTGCGGTCGCCGGCCCACACGGCAACCGGTTGTTGTTGACATTTGCCAACCCGATCGCTGCCGAGGAATACCTGAATTTCGCCGAAGAAGGCGTTGAAATGCCGATTGGGTCCGTTCTGGCCAAAGAGAGCATTTCCATCGACAAGAAAAACAAGCAAGCCAAGGTCGGACCACTTTTCGTGATGACTAAGGTTGCCTCGGACGAAGCGCCCGAGACCGATGGTTGGGTCTATTCAGCGATTCAGCCGAACGGCAAGCCGATGAAGTTCAAACAGTCTTTCTGTCACGATTGCCATGTGAGTTGGGAAGCGCAGGATGCTTTGGCCTATCCGTTGGAAGAGGTTCGCATATCAAACTGAAGCAGAAAACAGTCAGGGTTGAAGACAAAGCCGCCAGCTCTGACTTTTACTTTGCATATCTGGGCCTCTTGGTTCATGAACCGGACTATGACACTCAGATTCAAAGCCCTTTTCGTCCACCTCCTGACCGCGACGGGAGCTGTTTTTGCCATGCTGGCCATGCTGGCCGCAGCGCAAGAGAAATGGAGTTTGATGTACCTTTGGCTGGTGGTGTCGTTCATCGTGGACGGCATGGACGGACCACTTGCCCGCCACTATCACGTCAAGAAGTACGCCCCGGAATTCGACGGTGTATTGCTGGATCTTATCATCGACTACCTCACCTACGTGTTCATTCCCGCCTTTGCGCTTTTCCAGTCCGGCCTTATGGACGGGTGGACCGGCTGGTTTGCCATCATAGTGATCACATTTGCCAGCGCGATGTACTTCGCGGACACAAGGATGAAGACAAAGGATAATTCCTTCTCCGGTTTCCCAGGCTGCTGGAACATGGTGGTGATCGTGATCTTTGCACTGGAACCGAATTTTTATGTCAGTCTGGCCTTGGTAACCCTACTGTCTATCGCGATGTTTCTACCGCTAAAATTCATTCACCCGGTGCGAACTGCCCGGTGGCGCAACGTGTCATTACCGATGGCCTTTGCCTGGACCTTCTTCGCCGGTTGGGCTGCCTGGGTGGATTTCGACCCGCAAAGCTGGGCACATTGGGGGCTTGTTCTAACCAGCCTATACTTGCTGGGCGCAGGAATCGCCCAGCAAATCATCCCTCAGAGAAATGCTGTGGAGCTTCACGACTAAGGTGCGCAAAGATATTCCTTGGCAAGGCGTCAAGTGGTTTCAGAGGACGTCTTCGACTTCGTATTCCTGACCATTGTGAGTAAAAACCTCGCCCGCCTGAAGACCGGCCATCGCCAGATATATCGGGCTCTGCGTTGAGATGCCCATATAGGTTTCGCCTTCGACATCGAAACGGGTCGTCGAAACCGACACCACGAAATTGCGGTTGTCGAATTTCACGACCGCACCCGGCGCGACGGTATCCGTCAATCCGAAATCGGTGTTTTCCAGTACGTCAATCTTTGCGTGATGCGCATGAACCGGGGCGTCAAAGGCTGCAGCCAAATCGGCGTTTCCGCGCGAGGCCGCGATATCATCCTTGTCGTGCCCTTCCCGGTCATCCAGTTGAGACTCCTTCATGAACGCATCGTGATGTGCTTTGGCTGTGGCGAGTTCTTCTGCTTCCAGCGACATGAGGCGATCGATAATTGCCTTCTTTTTGGTGGCGCGATCTTGGGCGACTGTCATTGAATGGGTCCTTGAGTTCCGGTCGTCAAATAAAAGTGTGCTGCAAACCGGCGGAATGCAACAGCTTTTGCAAAATTCAGATCAGCAAACCGGCGGCACTCTCATGACGCAGCAGCGCAACCTTGGTTTCGACGCCGCCAGCCCCCGAAAACCCTCCTAGCCCAGTTGCCGACAAAACACGGTGACAAGGTATGATAACCGGAATTGGATTGCCGCCGCAGGCCTGCCCCACAGCTTGCGCCGGATGACCCATTTCCTGGGCGATATCGCCATAGGTTCTGGTCTCACCGAATGGGATCGAAAACATTGCATCGCAGACGCGCTTCTGGAACTCTGATCCATTCACTTGAAGCGGCAGGTCGAAACGGGTCAGCTTTCCGTCGTCATAGGCACGGAGTTGAGCCGCGGCCTCCATCAATAGAGAGGAATCCGGAGCCTCCTCTTCATTCGCCCACCGAAGGCGCACGATGACGCCATTCTGCTCCTCGACCGAGAGACGGCCAAATTTGGTATCGACGCAGATCTTTGGCATGCGGCGAAGCTTACAGAAGGCGCGACTGTCTGCAACCGATATGCGTGTTGCTCTGGGATTCCGTTGTTAAATCTGGCGAATTCATCGCCCGATTGCCTCATCGTCGCTTTCCGAGCATGATGAGTGGCTAAACGGGGCGGGGCAAAAGTCATGGTGGACACGGCCAAAATTCACTCGGTGTGCAACTGGCTGATCTCTGGAGCACAACCACCAAAAAGCTTCGAGACCGTAGTCGAGGAATGCGCGCACCGCTTAAACGAGGCCGGTATCGGGCTTGATGCGCTCATCATCAACGGACTGTTCATTCATCCGCGCATCCGAGGCATGCAGACCCGATGGACCAGCAAGGGGGGAGTTCGGCGAGTAACTTTTCTGCACGAGTACTTTGACACGGTTGATTTCAAAAAGACCCCGATTGATGGCAGCATCACCACACAACGCTCCATACGATTACGCTTGGCAGACTCCACGAATGCGTCGGCTAAATTCGAGGATTACATACGAAACTACCAAAATGCGGGATACACTGACGTTCTGGTGCTTCCTCTTATCAACTTCGATGGAACCGTAAGCGGCTGCGTCGAGTTTGCGACCCAATCTCATGGCGGGTTCAAGGATGAACAACTTATGGCACTGCGGCGGGTTCAGTCATGCCTGGCGCGAACGAAAGAAATTTTCACTGAACGTCTGGACAAACAGATCACCCTTGCAACTTATTTGGGGGAGGCCACCAGCCAGAAAGTTCTGAGCGGCAAGATCGTTCGCGGCGAGGGTGAGACTATCTCTGCCGTGGTTCTGTTTGCAGACATCAAGGGATATACCCAGCTTTCAAATAGTATGGGGTCAGAGGACGTTCTTCAGCTCCTGAACCATTTCTTTGCGGTCATCGACGATTCGGTCACCCGCAACAACGGCGAAATCCTCAAATTCCTGGGCGACGGGGCTCTCGCGATTTTCCCCACGCCGGACGACCTGACCGCTCAAGAGGCGGCGGCGGACGGTGCATTGCAGGCCATTGCTCATGCGCGAAAAACGATGGCCCATGGACTTGCAACCCCCGCCCCTGAGTTTCGAGCGGCCCTGCATGTCGGGGACATTTTCTATGGCAATATCGGCAGCAAAACCCGGTTGGATTTCACCGCCATCGGCCCGACAATCAATCTTTGCTCGCGCATGCTGCACGAGGCCTCGCGACAGGATGCAAGAACGATATGTTCGAAACAGTTCATGGACATATCGGCCGTCGAAGCCGGCAAACCCGTATCTTGCGAGGTCGCCGGCTTTGACACAACAATCGAGTTTTTCATTCTCGAATGAACAAGACCCCCTCGCCACCCAGGCGAAGGGATCCCTTCAGGTTTGGCTCATCCTAATGCGTCATCACAACGGCCACAAACACCCGCATGGGTGTGGCGGCCAACGTCTGGCAGAATTTTCCAGCAACGCTGGCATTTCTCGCCTTCGGCTTTTTCGAAAACGACACCGACACCCGAAACTTCGGGCAGACGGAACGCTTCGGCAGGCGCCGGGTCGCCGGTCACAGAAAGGCCCGAAGTGATGCACAGATCGTCCATATCGAATTCAGCCATCAAACCGCGTACATCCGCATCTTCGATGTGCACCACAGGCCCAGCTTCGAGGCTGGAGCCGATTACCTTGTCCCGGCGCTGAATCTCAAGGGCTGCAGTGACCACGCGGCGAACGCGGCGAATGGTGGCAAAGTTCGCCTCGATTTCTTGGTCTCTCCAGTTGGCCGGAGTTTCCGGAATATCGACCAGATGAACCGAGCTGTTCTCGCCCGGGAACCGTTCCAGCCAGACCTCCTCCATAGTGAACACAAGAATTGGCGCGAGCCACGTCGTCAAACGATGGAACAGGATGTCCAAGACCGTACGCGCGGCGCGGCGCCGCGGACTGTCGCCATCACAATACAAAGCGTCCTTCCGGATGTCGAAATAGAAGGCTGACAGATCAACGGTGGCAAAGTTGAAAACGGCACTGAACACACCCTGAAAATCGAACTCGGAATAACCCTTGCGCACCTGAGCATCCAGATCGGCCAAGCGGCTGAGAACCCAACGCTCAAGTCGTGGCATTTCTGAAGGGTTTGCCACGCGATCGGCTTCGGTGAAATCCGCCAGCGATCCAAGGATGAAACGCATCGTGTTGCGCAAACGACGATAACTGTCGGCCACCCCTTTCAGGATTTCAGGTCCAATCCGCTGGTCTGCGGTGTAATCGGTCTGAGCCACCCAAAGGCGCAGGATATCCGCGCCATACTGTTTTACGACCTCATCGGGCACGATGGTGTTACCGAGTGATTTGGACATCTTGTTGCCCTTCTCGTCCAGCGTAAACCCATGCGTCACCACGTTGCGGTAAGGTGCGCGCCCTATGGTACCGCAGGCCTGCAACATCGATGAATGGAACCAACCGCGGTGCTGGTCGGTGCCTTCCATGTAGACGTCGGCGATGCCGTCCTCGGTCCCATCTTCGCGGTCGCGCAGAACAAAGGCGTGGGTCGAGCCCGAGTCGAACCAAACGTCAAGCACGTCAAAGACCTGATCGTAATCGTCAGGGTTGGCGATGCCGTTGAGGATCTTTTCCCTGAACCCATCCGTGTACCAGATATCCGCGCCATCCTTTTCAAACGCCGCCTTGATGCGAGCGTTGAGGTCTTCGTTGCGCAGCAGGTAATCCGCGTCAGTCGGCAAGGCGCCCTTCTTAGTGAAGCAAGTCAACGGCACACCCCAGGCACGCTGCCGGGACAGAACCCAGTCCGGGCGCGCTTCGATCATGGAATACAGACGATTGCGGCCGGTCTGCGGTGTCCACTTTACCAGCTCGTCAATCGAGCGCAGGGCGCGCTCACGAATACTGTCGCCCATCTCGCCCATACCGTCATCGAGCTTGCGATCGACCGAAGCAAACCATTGCGGCGTGTTGCGATAGATGATCGGAGCCTTAGAGCGCCACGAATGCGGATAGCTGTGCTTGATCTTGCCACGTGCCAGCAACCCGCCGACCTCAACCAGCTTGTCTATGACCGCCTTGTTCGCATCACCCTCACCGCCCTTGCGGGACAGGATGTATTTTCCACCAAAGAACGGCAGATCCGCGCGGAACGAGCCATCGTCCATCACGTTATAGGTGATGACTTTCTCCAGCCAAGTTCCACCGTGTGGATGCTCACCTAGATCACGATATAGCTCAAATTCCTCCATACCGTGGGACGGCGCACAGTGGACGAAACCGGTGCCTTCGGTATCGGTCACGAACTCAGCGGCGCGGAAGTCGCGGAGGTCGTCCCATTCGCCATTGCCGCCCTCGGCCCCGGCCAGCGGGTGGGTCAGTTGTACATCTTCCAGTTCATCGGCAGTCACATCGCGGACGCGTGTCCACTGGTCGTCGTTCAGACGGGCGCGGCCTAGCACGTCGGCGGCCAGATTATCTGCCAACAGGAACTTGTCGCCAACAGCAGTCCAGCATTCCTCCGGCGCGCCGGTGACTTCGTAGAGGCCATACGAGATGTCCTTGCCGTATACGACAGCCTTGTTCGACGGCATGGTCCAAGGGGTCGTTGTCCAGATCACCACGAACGCGTCATTCAGATCACCCGCGTTCACGACCTTGAACTTCACCCAAACTGTAAAGCTTTCCTTGTCGTGATACTCGACCTCGGCCTCGGCCAGCGCTGTCTTCTCGATGGGCGACCACATCACGGGTTTCGAGCCCTGATACAGCGTGCCGTTCATCAGGAATTTCATGAATTCGTCGGCAATCACGGCCTCGGCATGGAAGTCCATGGTGATGTAGGGATCAGGCCAGTTGCCGGTGATGCCCAGACGCTTGAACTCTTCACGCTGGATGTCGATCCAACCTTCGGCGAACTTGCGGCATTCCTGACGGAAGTCGACGATGTTCACCTCGTCCTTGTTCTTGCCCTTCTTGCGGTACTGTTCTTCGATCTTCCATTCGATCGGCAGGCCGTGGCAGTCCCAGCCGGGTACGTAACGCGCATCAAAGCCCATCATCTGATGGGAGCGCACGATCATGTCCTTGATCGTCTTGTTCAGCGCGTGGCCGATATGCAAGTGGCCGTTCGCGTACGGAGGGCCGTCATGCAGTGTGAACGGTTTGCGGCCCTGCTTTTCGCGCAGGCGGTCATAAACTCCGATCTGCTCCCACCGGGCCAGCCACTCAGGCTCGCGCTTGGGCAGGCCCGCGCGCATCGGGAATTCGGTCCTGGGCAGGTTAAGCGTATCTTTGTAGTCAGGTGTTTCAGTGGTCGTGTCGGCGCACATGGGTGGCGTCCTTCGGCTTGTCTTTTGCGGATAACGGCGATCGTGCGGTGCGAGGTCTCAAACACCTTGTCCCGGCGTCTCGATTGCTCAGAGCGCCGGGGAAATAATTCGAATAATGATGGCCAGCCGGTCAAACATGCCCGGGCTTATAGGACGGTGCCGCCTATTGGTCCAGAGGTTCCGATGCCTGCGGCGAATGGCGCAGTATGGCCCAGCGGTTGAGCCACGCAAGACCGGCCAAGGCAAGACCCAGCGCCAGCAACGAAAACACTCGGATCAGGCCTCCAAGTCCCGCAATGTCGATCAGGAAAACCTTGGCGATGGCCAGACCGATCACGGCCAGGCCCGCCTTGCGCATGATCGCGGAATTCCGCGCCAGCGACTGATAGAACAATACTGCACCTATCACCAGCAACGTGATGGTATAGGTGTATAGCTCGGGCTGGGTCACGCCGGTTTCGTGATACATCCCCGCCGCGCCCTGCCACAAGTGCCGGATCGCCAAACCCAGCCACAAAGCCGCAAGCGCCAGCGCCGCAACTCCGGACGTCCGCCGCAGCAACGGAGGCATGGATTTGATCCGCCAGGCCGAAAAGCCGATGACCAATGCCGGGAGCAGGTAAGAAACCGCCAGCGTGTTCGCGATTGGCGGGCCAATCACCGGCATAGCATGTCTGGCCAACAGTGGATTTCCATCGGTCAATGCCGCTACCAGAGCTACACCGCCAAGAATACCGAATACGGCTGCCAGGCCCGTTCGTATCATAGCAAGCCTACCGCCAAGCTCCAACCTTTGCACCTGTGCAAAGGCCAGACCCAGCCAGATCACCGATAGCAGACCAAGCCCCCAATGGCTTTCATCCGCACGGCCCGCGATGCGTTCCAGCCACCGCATAAGAAGGATCGACAAAAACAAACCACTCGTCGACCACGCGGCACTGTCCAGCATCAGCCTGGCCAACGGACGCGAGAGCGGTCGCAGCAAGTAGAGGGATAGAACCAAAGCAGCTAGGGTGCCTCCATACGCAAGCACCACCTCGGGCAGCGGCGCCCTGTCCGACCAGTCCAGACCGGGATCGACAACCAACCGATAGCCAAGCGTGACGACACCGACCGCGATGAACCAACTCATCGGTTGTAAGGTGAACTTGCGATCCAGCGCCGCCGCCGCAACAACAGTGACGGCCAATGCAACCGTCAAGGCAGCCGAACTCAACACGATGACACAGGCAAAGGTAAGGCAGGATAGTGCGGACAACGTGGCCAGCGCGGCGCGCATCCTGTCCTCTCCGTCTCGACGAGCGAAACGCTCGGCGAATACTACCATGAGGGTGCCCAAGACCAGCGCGTGCAGTGCCCATGGATACGCCCCGATCACCTCGGCCGGCTGCCACGCAACCTCCAACACGATCGCCATCGTCGGAGCGAAAATCGCCGCCGCTCCGGCCCAGATGACCGCCATTTGCCCACCCCGGAATGACCGCCACGCCGACAGAACCGAAATCAGTGCACTGATCACGACCAAGAAGGTAACCACCCATGGGAAATCCGCTTCGGGTGTTTCGGTGTAGGTTTCGAAAAACCGCCGGTAAACTGCGCCAAAATCAAATCCCTGGCCCCAAACTACCCACAACAGACCGGTTGTTGGAAACAGCACCGTGTCCTGCAATGCGCGGGCACCGCTCGCCCATACGATCAAAGCCACCGCCAAACCAGATAGTATCAAGACGGCAAGCCAGAACTCGGTCTCTGATCCACCCCAACGCAACGCGATGAATGCAGTGCTGACAACCACTGAGGCAAAGGCAAGCCGCGTCGGGAATTCCGGCCAGGGATCGCCCTTTTTGCGACGTACAGACACCAAAACCATGCTGCCGGGATGATCCGGGGTCAGACGGCGGACCGGAACAACGATGGCAGCCAGCGCAATCAAGGTAGAATAGACCATCAGCGCCGCGTCGGTTGACGGCGACGAAAGCGAAACCAACCAAGCAGAAGCATAGGCCCCGACAAGCGCGAGAACCGAAATCCACGCCCAACGTCGGACGGTATCGATTCCCAATCCCAGAACGGTCACGACAAAGAAATAGACGTAAAGCCACGACGGATCCTCGGACGACCCGCCTACCAAAAACGGAGCGGCGAAAGCACCTATCAACCCCACCGCCGCCAACAGCGGCCCATGAAACCACCCCAGCACAAGTCCCATGAGTGCGATGGTCACCATCGCGGACAGTGCAGCCTCGGGTCCGATCAAGTCATAAAGCTGGCGCGCGGCCAGAATGCCCCCAAACAGCGTGACCAGCCCCGACCCAGAAAAGACCGAAGGCAGGTATGCGGTGCTTGAGGACGCATCATCACCAAACCGGCGGCGCACAACCTCGCCCGAAATGATCAGAACTGAGCCAAACCCCAAGGCCGCGATGATTCGCGCCGCTGGCGGCAGCAAACCGTTCTCCACGCCGTACTGAACCAGAAAAATCCCCGCCAAGGTCAGCGAAAGGGCAGACACCGCATAGAACCAATTCTCACGCAACCACTTGCCCAACGCATCGAATTTGTCCTGCCGGAACACCACAGCACGAGGCGGTGTAGCAGGGGACTTGGGGTGCGTCAGGGTGGCAGCTTCTGTTGCATCTGGTTCTGTCACCGCAGGACGCGACCAGGGCGCGGGGCTGACATTTTTTTCCTTTTCCACCGATTCGGCATCGCGCGAAGCTTCTTGAGCAACTGGGTCGGTTCGCTTTTCAGGCGGCTTCACGCGCTCGAAAGGTCGACTGAGTTGCGCGATTTGTTGTTCAAGGTCTTCCACGCGCTTTCGCAGGCGCGACAGACCGACCAACAGAATGACAATAGTCACCGGAATGGCCAAGACGATCAACGCAACAAGTACAAGCAGCGATTCCACGGCGACCCTCCGAAGTGTTTTGCGGAAAGCCTATCCGCCAGTGCTGCAGCCACATAGTGCGGAATACCTGACGAAATCCAAACGTTGCCGCACGCCCACATTGGCATGTGTCAAAAAACCGGTACCGAAATCTCGGGCCGCGCCAGCATCAGCCAGACAATTGCCAGAACGGCTAGAAAGGCCGGAAACCCACATGCAAACCAGGTGCGGAATAACCGGTGATACCTCTGTGGAAGGGTTTGCTGCTCAGCCACCGCTCCGCGTGCCATGTCGCGCAATTGCACCTGAATCCAAACGACGGGCAGCCAGAACGCGCCGGTCACGACGTACAATACGAGGGCCAGCAGTAGCCAACCTTCGATCAAGCTCCATCCCAAACGCCAAGCCAGCAGCATGCCGGTGACCGGCTGCAAAATGACAGCCGTCGTGGTAAAGACAAGATCCGCCAGCACCACCACCCCTGCGGTATGGGCAATGATCTTCGGATCGTCGCTGCGATGTGCCATCAGCATGAAAAACGCGATCCCGGCACCGGTTCCGAGAAGGACACAGGCACCGATCACGTGCAGCCATCGCAGGATCAGATCGGGATCTGTCATCTGCTCTCCAAAAGCTGGTGGGCCAGAAGGGAAAGGAACATGGCCGGCAATATCTTGACCAGTGGCCCCAATGGGTCGACCCATAATTCCGGGGTCACCACGGACGCCGCAACCAGATAAAACGCTGCAACCGCAACCTGTACAAGACAGGCCCATGCAGCCCAGGACCTCCACAGGATCGCCAGTCCCAAGCCGATATCAACCAGCGACCAGAACACCACGCTGACCTTTGCCATCCAGCGTGACCAGTCCGCCGAGATGAGCACCGCACTTGCCTCGTTCAAGCCGATTAGACCGAACACCCCAGACAACACCCAGAACAAGCTGAGCACCGCCACGACGAGCGGCATGAGCAATGACATCCGCGCGGCAAGCCTGTGTTCCCGGGCGCATTCCAGTCCGGCATAAATCTCTGGCAGAGCGACCAAATGGCGCCCGCTGGCCTGCCGGTACGTGGCGGCATTCCCCTCGACTCCGGTTTCCATGACCAAAAGCGCCGTGGTTCGAAGCGGAGACCTCCATCCCAACACCCCCAACCCATCTGCGATCCTTCCGACAAGCCGTGTAATTGCAATTGGAACATTCAAAGAGAACAAAGCAGGCCGAAACCCCAGCCATTCACGGGTCTGCCGTATGAGCTCTGCCAGCGACTGCGCCTGATCTTCGACCAGCTCATACTCTCCATGAGGCAACTCGCCAGAGACGGCTTCAAGGACCACACGGCACAAATCCTCCATCCCCACCGATTGCACCGGTGTCGCGGGATGGGCCAATGGCTGGAAAAATGGCACGGCGGCCAGCATCCGCAGCAGCCCCGTACCGCCATAAGCAGTTTGCCCAATCACCAGCCCCGGCTTCAGCACCCAGAGCGGCGCACCACTACGGCGCAACGCGGCATCACCTTCTGCCTTGGTTCGCATGAAGGCGGTGTCGGACGTCGCTTCAGCCCCAATAGCGGATATTTGTACAATTGCTATCCCACTCTTGACACAAACTTTGCCAAGTGCGGCAACCGCCTGATGATGGACCGCGGCAAGATCATCCTGAGCGCCGTCCTGCAATGCGCCAGCGCAATTCACGACAATGTCGACATCATTCAGGGCAAGCGACCAGTTTTCAGGCTCCGTCATTTGACGCAAGTCACCATCAATGATGCTGCATCCGGACAAGACCTTATCAGCCAATCGCACCGATCTGACCATCCCGCGAACAGCATATCCACCCTGGACCAGCGCACGGACCACCGATGTTCCAATGAAACCGTTTGCTCCCAGGACCAAAACCGTCTTGGTATCAGCATGCTGCATGGTCATGGCATCCTTGGGCAACGCATCGAAGTGGCAACTCTACCTGCCCGAGGTGCACGCGCCAGTGGCAGACACGTTTCTGCGACAAACTATCGTGTCTAGGTCTGAAAAAGGGTTCCAACGAAATAGGCGATCCCTGCGGCCACTCCACCGATGAGAAGTGTCTCACCGCCCGAGTGCCACCAAGGGGCCAGCGACCAGCGGCTCTTCAATGCGCCTATCGTAAAGAATACACCCATCGTCATCCAAGCCGACAATGCAAAGGCGTGATCCAGCCCGAACAGGAACGGCAACAGCGGCACCATTCCAGCGACGAGAAAAGCCATGAAGGTTGCGATGGCCGCCTTCAAGGGATGCGGATCGATAGTTCCCAGCCCATACTCGCCCTCCAGCATCAGGCTGATCCAGCTTTCCTGATCCGCAGTTACGGCGCCTGTTGCTTCTTCCAAAACCGGACCTGACAGGCCCTTCTGAGCCAAAATCGCGCGCACTTCGCGGCGCTCGCCGTCAGGGTAAAGTTCGATATGGCGCTCTTCGATCGCCCGGATGCGGCGGATGTTGTCCAACTCGGCTTTTGTGCCTGAATAATTGCCTGCCGCCATCGAGAATCCGTCAGCGAGCACATTGGCAAGGCCAAGTGCCACAATTACGAACGGCGACAATCCCGCGCCCGCGACACCGGCGACGATGGCGAATGTCGTCACCGAACCGTCTATGCCGCCATAGACGATATCTCGCAACACGCCACGCCCGGGCGGAGCGCTTATCCGTTCGGCGATTTCTTCGTGGCTGTGACCGTGATCCGGCATTGTTTACCCTCTGCTTGTTTCTAATCTTGGACGATGCGACGGGCGGCGGCCTTGCGTCAGATCAAGCCTTTCCGCGACTCCTCTCTTGGCGGTTCGACGTCGGATCACTTACATAGACCGAAACGAAACTGGTGGACTCGATGGAAATCGCAATTTCCTTGGGAACTTTCTTAATGGTGAACGTTCTGGCGTGGATTACACCCGGCCCAAACATGTTCGCGGTCATGAGCGCCTCCCTGACACACGGTCGCAAACACGGTGTCATGACCGGGTTTGGCATGGCCAGCGCCGCCTTTCTTTGGGCCTTGTCCGCAGTTCTGGGCGTAGCGCTTGTGTTCGAACAGTTCCCCAAGGCGGTTGTCGCTCTCAAACTGGCAGGCGCCGCCTATCTGGTCTGGCTGGGGGTCAAGTCGCTGAACTCGGCCTTCGGAAACACCGGCTCGAAGACAGCACCTCAAATCCAAGCACGCAGACTTTCTCGATCATTTCGAACCGGGTTCATTGTCAGCATAACAAATCCAAAGGCCGCACTTTTCTACGGTGCCATCATGACCGCGGTTATTCCAGCGTCATCACCTAACTGGTTTCTCGGCGGTATCGTCGTACTTTGCGGATTGCTTGCGGCGGCGTTGCACGCGGTGACCGCGACGGTCTTTTCGACCGAGACCGCCATCGCCGCATTCCGAAATGCAAAACGGTGGATTTCGGGAGCCTTGGGTCTCATGTTCATCGGGTTTGGTGGAGCGCTCGCCTTTGCTGCCTTGCGGCGCTCATAGGCAAGGAAACCAACCTAAGTGCCGGGATCATCCCTTTTTAAACAGCCCCGTCAGAGCACGTTTGACGATAGCCCGTGTCGAAGGTTTGTGCCGGAAGGAAAACGGCAATGGGCGACACACTTCCATTGCGGCCACGCCAACGCGGGCACTGAGCGCGCCATTGACCAGCCCCTCGCCAAATCGCCGGGACAGTTTGCTGAGGATAGACCCACCCAGAACCGGCTCTAGCAGATCATCACCCACCGCAACCGCCCCGGTCGCAACCAGGTGCACGAAAACGGCACGGGTCAACCGCCAACTACCCAAGACCCCTGCCCGACCACCATAGATTTCAGCGATGCGGCGGATCATACGTAGCGATGCGCCCAAGGCAGTCGCCACGTCGGCCAAAGCCAATGGAACCAGTGCAGTGACGGTAGCAACCTGCCGTGCCGCGGCTTCGACCTCACGGCTGGCTGCCGCATCCAGCGGGGCCAGCAACTCGTCTTCGGCCAGCGCGAGCAACGCTGACGCGTCAAACATGTCGCCTTTGCGTTCGTTCAGCCGTTCCAGCCCCCAACGTGTGTCTTCGCGGCCGCTGTAGAAAACGGCCAGTCTGTCGATCACCGCCCGCGCTTTCCCTAGATCACCCTCAGCCAGAGCCACGTCGGCGGACCGTTTCAGGCTATCGACACTGGCAAGCCGTCCGATCGCCGCAACTTCCCTGAGACCAATGAGCATCATAACGAGAACCAAGGCTCCAATCAGAGCCGTCACCGCCCATCCAAGCATCGGCGCACGCGCCACCAGCGATGAAACGAAATCCCAAGCCGCGACAGATACCACCGCCCCGACCAACGCCCCTGCAAGCCCCCAGAACCATTTTGCCAGTCCAGAAGGCTTGCGTGTAGCAACACGGGCGACGGTTTGCATTGCCTTGCCTTTTGGAACCTGCAAGTCTGGTACGTCTGGCGCTTGCGCCACATTTGGCACGGGCGTTTTTTCGTCTGAAAGATCGATCAAAACCGGACCATTGGTCATCCGGGATATCCTTTCTTTTCCCAGACATAAGTGATGTCGGGCAGGTTTTCATCGTTGGCCGAGCCATCGCCATACCCAGCCTCGACAAATCCGTTACGTTCGTAAAATCGTCGTGCCCGGGCGTTGGCCTCGAATGCCTTCAGGACCAGGTAACCCCGCCGTACCTTTGCATCCTCCAGCAACTTCTGTCCGACCCGCTGTCCTCTGGCCGGTTCACTCAGATAGAGCGCGCAGATTTCTGCTCCGTCCCGAGCAAGAAATCCGACAACTCCATCCTCGCCTTCGGCAACAGTCACCCAACCCCGATCGATCATGGCCCCGCAGAACGCGATCGTTTCCGCCAGCGAATGGAGTTTGGGCATCCAATCATTCTCGCGCGCGAATCCGTACAGGATTTTGCCGGTCTTACCGGCATCCGTACTGCGCGCTGGTCGAAGGATCGCGTTCATAGCTTGCCTCCGATCAAGAATTGCGCTGCCCGGTCCAGCCGTATGTGCGGTGGGCCGACACCGGGCTTTCCGTCAATAGGCGCCGGCGCAAAAGCCATGGTGCCGTATTCGCCCTCCAGCCATGCCTCTGCGCCATCGCGTGCTGGCACCAACAACTGCGCGGGATCTTCGGGCAAGCGCCCCGGATAGAACGCCGCCTGTTTGCCGGTTTCCAGCAATGCACCCCGAACACAGGGCAAGTCTTGCCCATTGTGGCGACGCATCTCTTCGGTGGTCACGCGCAAGGCAGCAATCGACAGGGCCGACGTTTCGGCCCCGGCAAACCGGGCGCGGTTTCGGGCCTCGCGAGTCAATGCCTCCATGATCGCGGTCAGGTGCTGGTGCTGCAGATGGTGCAGGTGATCGGCTTTAGTAGCGGCAAAAAGAACCTTTTCGATCCGCTTACCCAGCAAAAGCCCGCTCAGCCAGGCGTTCCGACCGGGCCGAAAGGCCGACAGGATGTCAGCCATCGCACGGCGCATGTCTTCGACTGCTTTCGGGCCCTTGTGGATTGCGCCCAAGACATCGACCAAAACCACCTGACGGTCGATACGGGCGAAATGGTCCCGAAAGAACGGCTTGACCACTTGTGACTTGTAAGCTTCGTATCGCCGCTCCATCTCACGATGCAAAGTCCGCCGCCGCGAAGGACTCGACACCGGGAGAGGTGCGAATGTCAGGACCGGAGAGCCCGCCAAATCACCGGGCAACAAAAACCGCCCCGGAGTACAGTCGTAAAACCCAGCCTCCCGTGCGGCGTTGAGATATCCCGTAAATGATTTTGCCAGACCCTGCGCCACCTGTTCGTCAAGTGTGGCTCCCGGATCGGTGCTTTTTAACTGCGCCAGAAACGCTTGCGCCTGTGGTCGTGCCGCGACCCCTGTCAAAACCTCACCAGACCACTCGGCATAGGTTTTGTCCAACAAACCCAGGTCCAGCAGCCACTCCCCAGGATAGTCGACGATGTCCAGATGCACGGTGCGTGGCGATTTGAACCCTGACAGCAACCCACCCGGCTGCACGCGTAGCGACAAACGCAATTCCGACACTGCGCGGGTGCTTTCGGGCCAGCGAGGTACAGGCCCGGTCAGCGCCCCTAGATGAGTTTCATAGTCAAAGCGCGGCACCGTGTCATCGGGTTGCGGTTGCAGATATGCGGCAACGATCCTGCCCTCCTGCTCTGCCGTCAGCCCGTGCATCCGCCCTCGATCCAGCAGGTTGGCCACAAGCGAGGTAATGAACACCGTCTTGCCCGAGCGTGCCAGCCCCGTCACCCCCAGCCGGATCACCGGTTCGAACAAGGTTTCGGACACACGGTCGCCCACGGTTTCCACACCGCGCATGATATTGTCTGCCAGAGTCGAAATGACCAATACGCTGCCTCTCTCACGACTTGCCGCAAGATAGGCACGTCCGTGCAGGGTTACCAGTGCAACACAGAACGGCAGACCTCCCCACTGGACTTGTCCGCCTCTCCGGGCTACCAGCGCGGCCATGCCACGTTATGCATTGAAAGTCGAATATCACGGCGCCCCATTTGCCGGTTGGCAGCGCCAAAAAGAGCTGCCCTCGGTTCAGGGAGCAATCGAGGACGCGCTGGCCAAGCTCGAACCCGGCCCTCACACAATTGCTGCGGCCGGCCGCACCGACGCAGGCGTTCACGCCCTTGGTCAGGTCGCCCATTGCGATCTGGCAAAGGACTGGGACCCTTTCCGTTTGTCTGAAGCGCTGAATTATCACCTCAAGCCGGAACCAGTCGCAATTCTTCAGGCCTCTCAAGTCGCGGACGACTGGCACGCGCGCTTTTCGGCGGTCGAACGGCAATACCTATTTCGTATTCTGATCCGACGCGCTCCGGCCACACATGACAAAGGGCAGGTCTGGCGGATCGGTCATCCACTCGACGTATCAACGATGCAGGCAGCCGCAGACATGTTGATCGGGCGGCACGATTTCACCACGTTCCGGTCCTCGATTTGTCAGTCTGCCAGCCCCGTCAAGTCCCTGGACGAGTTTCGCGTCGAAGCGGTCGATGGCTTTTCCGGACCGGAAATCCATTTCCACGTCCGAGCACGTTCCTTTCTCCACAACCAGGTGCGTAGTTTTGTGGGCACACTTGAACGGGTCGGAGCAGGCGCGTGGTCACCCGAGGACGTCTATTTGGCTCTCAAGGCCGTAGACCGGGCTGCCTGCGGTCCGGTTTGCCCACCGCAAGGCCTGTATCTTGCACGCGTCGGTTACCCGGTCGATCCCTTCCGGAGGTGAAGTTGTGTTTTATGACGGACAAAAATCAACTGTTTTTCGGGACAAAACGATTTCAAATCTTTTTGCCAGCAGCTTTCCGTCGCAATAAAATCATCTCATTCACCCGTTTTTGAATGAGTTCCAGATGCAGGCGGGCATCATATTGTCCCTGTCTGTAGGCGGCTGGAAGCCGAAGCGTAGCAAAGCGGTTGTCCAGATCGACCAACTGCGTTTGCATCGCCTCAAGTTTTGACAATTCAGGTTCCTCGGACAACTCTTCTTCGATCTGCCTTATCTCGGGATAGTGCTGCCAAACCCGCCAACGCTGAACATAAGCATAAGCGCGAGGCAGCATCCGCAACAATGGAACAACAATGAAGAAGAATGGCAGGAACAGCAGAAGCACACGATTGACCTGAGCAGCTATCCAATAGGGCAACCAATCGTGCCATGTAGACGGGCCTTCCTGTATCAATTGCCGTGCGGTGTTGTTGACTTTCAATCCGGTCCCTTCGATCGACGGGAACATGCCCGGGTCGGTTATGATCCCACGTTTTCGATGCACTTCTATCGCGGCGGTGGTAAGGCGGTTTATCAGGGCGGGATGCAAATCAGGCTCGACAACCAACCGCGCTTCCAAAGCTATGAATTCACGAGGTCCGGGCGGAAGCACAGGATCCAAAGACATGCCTCCTGTCGGAACCGTTACGACACTGGCATATTCCAGTCTGCGCGAAATGGCTTGGACATGTTCGACTGGCAGGAACCTTAACTCGGATTGCTCATAAGCCCGCTTCAGATAGGGCGCATCAATCGGCGCGACAAACACGGCAATATCAATTTCATCGTTGATCAAAGCATCAATTGCCTCGGCATATCCGATTTCGAAGTGCGTGTTGTCTTCTCGCGATAAATCTACCGCTCTTTCAAAGTCACGAAAGGCGGCCTCGGTTCCTGATCCATACGCACCGCTGTTTATACGCAAACCTTTCCATTCAGCAGGGTTGCGCGGAATGATCGCATCAGCGCGCCCGAGGAACACCATTGGCTCAAAGAATACGGCTCCAATCGCCTCGATCCTGTCATCTTCGATCGGGATGCCACCTTGCAGGAAACCCGCATCCACCGCTCCCTGCGACAGCAGGCGTGCGTTTTCAACAGACCCGGCAGTCCGCAAGATTTCAAGCCGAATGCCATCTTTGGCAAGAAGATCCGCATAGGTCTTGGCGATACTCTCATATGACCCGCCTTCGGGGCCTGCAGCGAATTTGAATGAGGAAGGCGGGTGAAGCCGCGTATATATGAGGGCAAGCGCAATCGCGATGGCGCAGCCGAAAAAAAACAACCAGGCTCTCAATGCCGCTCCCCCCAGAAATTTGCATGAGATGTTGCAAGAATTCAGGCTAGTCTCGAATTCTTTTCAGAACAAGTCTGCTACCTGTTGCGCTTGGGAAGTTCGAAATTCCCGGTCCAGTCCCACGTCCCTTCGTCACGCTCTGACACCGCCTGTTTCCAACCCACATCTTCGGCGCGCGCCTTGAAGTTTATGCCTTCGGGTGAATGCCGGGTAATACCGTCAAAAATCGTCGCCAGCCGCTGTGTCTGCATCAGTCCCGTCTGTTCGATGGCCTGGTTTATCACCAGTTTCTGCATCGCCAGTTGGTTGATCGGAACCGCCGCCATCCGGGCTGCCAGTTCCTCGACCGCGTCATCCAACTCATCTGCCGGAACCGCCCTTAGTACGAGGCCCATGTCGGCGGCTTCGCGACCCGAAATCTTGTCCCCGGTGAACAGCATCCGCTTGGCTCGCTCTACCCCCAGGCGATAAACCCACATGGCAGTCGTAGGACAGCCCCAGACACGCGCAGGCATGTATCCGATCTGCGCATCTTCGGCCATGATGGTCAGATCGGCACACAGCGCGATATCAGACCCACCTGCAACCGCGTACCCATGCACTTTGCAGATCACTGGCTTCATAGCACGCCAGAGCGACATGAAATGCTGTGTGTTGCGCCACATAAAACGATAATCCTTGATCGGGTCCCAGGGCATTGGCTGCGTCACCTCTCCAGAACCATTGCCTTCGGCATAAAAGGCCAGATCATAGCCCGAGCAAAAGGCGCGACCCCGTCCGGACAAAATCATGACGTGCACCTCCGGATCGGCGTCTGCCTGCGACACTGCGGCCTCCAGTTCCACCGGCAATTCATCATTGATCGCGTTCAATACTTCTGGGCGATTCAGGGCAATTCGCGCGATACGTCCATCCTTTTCATAGTCGACAACTGGCATGGCACTCTCCTCCTCAGAGCCCAGAAAAGCACAGGCCAACAATTGCACATAGAGCAGCCTGTCAGGACGTCACGTCGCATGAACAACCCCTTGCAATCCCCCGGCCACACCTGAACCTTGTTGCCAAACGGAGAGCATCGCATGTTGAACGGCATTCGCATCATCGAATTCGAAGGGCTCGGTCCTGCCCCATTCGCAGCCATGCTGCTCGCCGATCTCGGTGCAGACGTAGTCACCGTGCACCGCAAGGGCGGCCCGGTCACGCCTGGAATGCCGGAACGTTCGCTGCTCGACCGGGGCAAGCGGTCCATCGGGCTGGATCTCAAAAGCGCCACAGACAATGAAACCGCGCAACGCCTTATTGCCACCGCCGATGCGCTGATCGAGGGTTTCCGACCCGGCGTGATGGAAAAACTGGGCCTAGGCCCCGAAGCTTGTCATGCACTAAACCCCAAACTCGTCTACGGACGCATGACCGGTTGGGGGCAGGACGGTCCTTTGGCTCAACAGGCGGGCCACGACCTGAACTATATTTCTCTGTCGGGTGCGCTTTGGTACGGGTCAAACCCCGGCGATGCGCCGCAGACACCGGCAACTCTTCTCGGTGATATCGGAGGCGGTGCGATGTACCTTGTGACCGGCCTGCTAGCGGGTTTACTCAATGCTCGCGTCAACGGGTGTGGAACAGTGGTCGACGCCGCAATTTATGACGGCTCGGCCCACATGATGAACCTGCTCATGAGTTTGTCGCAAACCGGAAACCTGTCCGAGACACGCGGGGAAAGCTTGCTTGACGGCCCCCACTGGAGCCGCACCTATGCATGTTCGGATGGCGGTTATGTGACGGTGCAATGCCTTGAACCGAAGTTTTACACACTCTTCCTCGAACGCATGGGCCTCGCAGAAGATCCAGATTTCCTCAAGCAATTTGACAGACCCGCGTGGCCGACCCTTACCTCGCGACTGGCCGAAATCTTCTTGGAAAAACCGCGCGATCATTGGGCCGGGCTGTTTCTGGGCACAGACGCCTGCGTCGCTCCGGTTCTCAGCCCCGCCGAGGCGGCTCGCCACGAAATGAACGCGTCCCGCGAGACCTGGGTAACCCAAAACGGCATCTTACAGGCCGCCTGCGCCCCCCGTTTTTCAAACCACGACTGGACTCCGCTACCCAGCCCGCTACGCGGCGAACACACGGACGAAATCCTCGGCGAACTCTCAGCTTTGGACAGGAACTGACTTGGTGCTTCTTTCTGGTCTGAAATACCCCGGGGAGCGCGAGGGGTTGGCCCCTCGCCCCTAACGCCCGCGCACCGTATCGATCATGATCTGAACATTTTCCGGATCAGCATCCGGCGTGATCCCGTGGCCCAGATTGAAGATGTGGGGGCCATTGGAAAAGGCCGCGACGATTCGGCGAGTCTCGTCAATCAACGCCTGCCCGCCGGTCACCATATGCGACGAGGCCAGATTCCCTTGCACGCATCCATCGACCTGAACGTGCTCTGCGGCCCATTCCGGCGTCACCGAGTTATCGAGAGCCACACAGTCCACGCCCGTGGTTTTGGCAAAGCCAACATACCCGTCACCGGCTTCTCGCGGAAACCCGATGACAGGAATACCCGGGTGGCGCGCCTTCAGGGCCTGCGTGATCACCCGACAAGGTTCGACTGCGTATTTGGCGAACGCCTCTCCGTTCAACGATCCCGCCCAGCTATCAAAGATTTTGACAACCTCGGCACCGGCTTCGATCTGGGCAGACAGATACTCGATCGTGGCCGCTGTGATCCGCTTGATCAAGGCGTCAAACAGTGCTGGATTGCCCTCGCGCAAGGCATGCGCCGGTCCTTGATCGGGCGTACCCCGACCGGCGATCATATAAGTGGCGACAGTCCATGGTGCACCCGCAAATCCAATCAGCGTGGTTTCCGACGGCAATTCGCGCGACAGTATTCGAACGGTTTCATAAATCGGGTTCAGAGTCTCGTGAACAGCTTCAACCGGTTTCAACACATCGAAATCGGCCTGGCTTTGAATCGTTGACAATCGCGGCCCCTCGCCGGTTACGAACCACAGATCGGCCCCGAGCGCCTGCGGCACCAGCAGAATATCGGCAAACAGGATCGCCGCATCAAACCCATAGCGGCGGATCGGTTGCAACGTCACCTCGGCCGCCAGATCGGGTGTATAGCACAGCCGCAAGAAATCACCTGCCTGTTCCCGGGTGGCGCGGTATTCCGGCAGGTACCGCCCTGCCTGGCGCATCATCCAGATCGGCGGAACCTTTTGAACTTCGCCCGCCAGCGCCCGCAGCAATGTTTTTGTTTCGGCCATGCTCGCCCCCAAAAATCCGATTTCCGTCACGGGTCCGCCTTCGGCGGCAATTTGTCAAGCTCTGCCCCCATTGTCAGGGCAATGTGACGCGACTAAAGCTGACCCCATGATTTCGAACTTACCCTCCCCCGCTTCGCCGCTGAAGATCGGCACCCGTGGTTCGCCGCTGGCGCTGGCCCAAGCCCATGAAACCCGCAATCGGCTGAGCGAGGCGTTCGACCTGCCCAAAGACGCGTTCGAGATCGTGGTCATCAAGACCACCGGCGACAACCGTGCCATGATCGACGCCGACCGTCCGCTGAAAGAGATTGGCAACAAAGGTCTGTTCACCAAGGAAATAGAAGAGGCTATGTTGCAGGGCTCAATCGACATCGCCGTTCACTCGACCAAGGATATGCCGGTCGAACAACCCCACGGTCTGGTGCTCGATACATTCCTGCCGCGCGAGGACGTGCGGGACGCGTTCATCTCTCCGTCGCTCGCATCGATCCACGATCTGCCCCAGGGAGCTGTCGTCGGAACTTCGTCACTGCGCCGCCGGGCACAGCTTCTGAATCGCCGCCCCGATCTGAAGGTAGTGGAATTTCGGGGCAACGTGCAGACCCGGTTGAAAAAACTGGCCGAAGGCGTTGCTGACTGCACATTTCTTGCCATGGCCGGTATTCGGCGGCTGGACATGACCGATGTTCCCGCGACCGCAATTTCTCCCAATGACATGCTGCCCGCCATCGCGCAGGGTACGATCGGGATCGAACGACGCGCAGATGACCTCCGCGCCGCCGAGATGCTTGAGGCGATTCACCACGCAGAAACCGGCCAAAGACTGGCTGCTGAACGCGCATTGCTGGCCGCGCTCGACGGCTCGTGCGAAACACCAATTGCCGGTTTGGCTGAATTGCGGGGCGCCAATCTTCGTCTGCGCGGCGAAGTCCTCAGGCCAGACGGTTCTGAATCGATTGCTGATGATGTCACCGGACCTGTCGAAGACGGCAGCGAGATGGGTCGTGCCATGGCAAGTCGCCTTCTGGACCAGGCTGGCCAAGGCTTTTTCGACTGGCGCTGAAAGAAATTTTAAAAAAATCCACCGATTGTGATCTGGTTCACTTACGCAACCACAGGTTTCGGGCAAATCTACCCTCAGCCAGATTGGCAACATGAGGGGGGCAAACCCGATGAAGATCAGAGCACATGGCGGAAAGCTACTGAACGCTCTGGGCTTAGAGGGGGTTGGGTTAATCCTTGTGGGACTGGTGGGGGCAGTCGCAAACGATTTGCACACACCAGAGGCTGTAATGGCTGCAGCCGCGTCAGGGGCCACGATTTTTGTGTGGGTCTGTGCAGGGTTCCGCGGGCCGGGTGGCTCCGGGGAACGTTGTCGCAAACCAATGGTTAACGAGTGCCTATGACGCGGCTGCCGACGCAGTAGTGACGCTGCGGCGAAATTGACAGGCGCAGCCCGAATCTGAGACGTTTCCGACCGGGAGGCGCCGTGATGACACCCGGAAAGGCCTATCTGACTACCGAAGAGATTCGTCCTCTGGCGCAACGCTCAGATCGCATGGGCGTGTGTCTGGTGGTTCATTGCTGGGGAACAATCGCGGCGGCGCTGATTGTTTTTGCACTTTGGCCGAACCCTCTGACTTTCCTACTTGCCGTGGTTGTCATCGGATCGCGCCAACTTGGGCTGGCGATTTTGATGCATGATGCAGCCCACAATGCCTTGTTCCGCAACAAGCGTTTGAACGAATTGGTCGGCGAGTGGCTGTGCGGCAGGCCTATTCTGGCGGAGCTTGAGGCTTATCGTCACTATCACCTTACCCATCATCGCTTTACCCAAACCGAAAAAGACCCCGATCTGGTCCTGTCCTCAAAGTTTCCGACCTCACATGCCTCGATGCGGCGTAAGTTCACACGCGACCTGACAGGGCGAACGGGGTTGAAACAGCTTTGGGGCCAGATCGTGATGTCGTTTCGACTTGCGGGGGACAAGGATGCAGTCGAAGCGGCGGCCTCGGATTTCGCCCAAAGCTTCAATGCGGCCCAACTTTGGAAATCCCTCCCAATTTTTCTGGGCATCATGTTCGTCATGGGGCTGGCGGGCCAGTGGTGGTGGGGACTTGCCTTCTGGTTGCTACCCTATCTCACATGGTTTCAGTTCGTCTTGCGCATCCGCAACATCGCGGAACACGGAGCGACCGAAAAATCAGAAAACCCGTTGCAAAACGTCCGCACAACCTTTGCCGGTTCAGTAGCGCGATTGCTGGTGGCCCCCTATTGGGTCAACTACCATCTGGAACATCACATGATCATGCATGTGCCCTGTTACAACTTGCCAAAACTGCACAAATTGCTGCTCGGCAAAGGACTGGGTCACAGAATGCGCACAGCACCCAGTTACGGGCACGCACTGCGTGAAGCAGGGTGGCGTTCAGGCTAGGCGGCGGGCGTACCAAAGCGGTCAAGCACGTTGCGCGTAACGCATTCGACCTGCCAGTCTTGGCGCGCAAGGCCCATGACCCACTCGCAGGTGGCGGCGTTGAATACCGCCCCCTGACCGCGTTCCCAATACACGATCACCCCGTTTCCGCGCACTGCCCGGTCCAGAGTTTTGTCACTAAGCTCCCCAAACATGGCAAGCGCTTTGAACGCGGCATCGTCGGAACCGATGTAAATCGTCTCACCCCATACACCATGTTCCGGTTCCACATTCGTAGCCAGACCCATCGCGATGATCTCGACGCTTTGATCGGTGCCGTCTGCACCGGTTGGAAATGGCAACCCATCCTCCATCCGATAGTCCAGCCCATCGACCTCATAGCCAAAGATGCGCGATCCGGCCCCCAGTACGTCGCCATAGCCAAGTTGGGTACCCTCCAGCGCCCAGTGTCCAGGTCGGTAGGTAGTGAACCCGCCGCTGCCCTGCCCTGCGCACCGCCCCAGACCCGCATAAACCCCCATCAACCCGTTCGCCCCGAATGTTTGTGATCCGGGCCATTTCACTGGCGCAGCCTCCCACGCGCCGGTCACCAGAACCTCTTGATCGGTGCCCATAACCGGGTCGCAGTCACGCGCGGTGTATTTGTAGCAGATCTGCCTTCTTCCTTCGTCCTCGATCCGGGTCTGCCACAGGAAGTTACCCGCGAACCGGGCGACGTTGCCGCCGCGTTCGACAAACCGGTCCACTGCGCGGCGCATGTTTGCGCTCCAGTACTCGTCATGGCCTACAAACACGGCGCAGCGATGCGCATTCAAAAGGTCTGGGTCCATTTCCAGATCGTGCTGCGTAACGATTTCAAACTCATACCCCTGCGCTTCGGCCCAGCGGGCAAAGTGGCGTTCGTAACTGGCCCAACCAGCAGAGGCATATTTCTTTGAGTACCCATAGGCATAGGCCCATTCCATGTACGGATAGCGAACCATCCCTCCCGGCACGTGTGGTTTTTCCGGCAAAGCGCGCGGCGCGCCTTCGGGCAGTTTGCAGAACCCTCGCGTCCACGGGCGCTGCGTCGAAACAACGGGGGAAAACGCGTTACCGTCTGGACCGGTGATACCTTCATAGTGGTTCGATCCGCCCCAGCAATTGTAGGCCAGCCATGTCCCCGTAGCGCAAACCAGAACGAAAGGTGCTGCCGGGCGATCGGTTGCCCTACGCAAGAAAAACAGGTGATGCTCTTCGACCATGTCCGCACCCCGGCGGGCGCGCAGGGTAACCAGATATCCACCCTCCATCCAGTCCTGCGGAATGTCGAACTCAAACTCGACTGGCCAACCGCATCCTTCAACGGAACAGTCGACAGGCGTAGGGTGATGTGTGCCTGGCAGATCGGTTCGATGAAAAAGAGGGGCGTAGCGGGCGCCGTCGCGTCCGATCTCGACATCCCAGGAATCGCCCGTCGTCGAAACGCGCAGTGCAAGCCGCTCGCCGGGACGATAGGTGTAGCAATCGGAATAGCCCCAGATCTCAAGCACAGCGCCATCACGCGACGGGCCGATATAGTAGTTATCAAGAATATGTCGCGCCTTGGCGCGGGTACGCGGCGTGGTCGCGGGGGTGGCGCATTCGCTGGTCCGCATGATGAATTCCTGTTTTCCGGCCCGACCTGAGCACAGTAATCAGAAGAATTTCATCCAGATCAACATATTCAGCTCAAGCCGAACCCTTTTCAGTCGTACCTGATCTGGCCCGCATATGGGCTGCGCGTCACGATGTTGTGGACCATTGTCGCCAATGTCGTCAGGTCGGCTATAGGCAATCCCAACACTTCTTGCAGGCGGTGCGCATACGGCGGAAGGTCGGTACATTCCAGAACGATCGAATTGACATCCGGATTGTCTGCTACCAGTTGACGGCCAACAGTGGCGAGTTCCTGAGCCAGTACCTCTTGGTCGATTTCCGGCCGATTGTCATCAAGGATCACGTCCCGGAATTCCGGCTGTTCTTCCATCCCCGCAATGGCGACGGGCGTCGTTCCCGCCCCGACTGCATCCATATGCGCCTGTGTCAGCGCCGATTTGCGGGCAGTGATCACACCGACCTTGCCACGCTGCCCTGCCATCTGGTGCATCAACGGGATCTGGATCAGGCTGGAAGAAAACACGGGTATCGAAACCTGTGCTGCCAACTCGCGGTGAAACAACGCCATGAATCCACAGCTGCCGGTGATGGCGGCGCATCCCTGAGCCTCCAGTTCCCTTGCCGCGTCCAGAAAGGGTGAGAAGAACTCGATACTGGGTCGTTCCAGCAACTCGCGGATGGTTGTGCCTCGCACGATCCGTTTGACCGTCGGGAATGGCAAGCTTTCACTGCACCGGATATGGCCGGGTGGTTTGGCGAAATGTGTATCGAGACAAAGTATGCCGATCGGGGTGTTTGTGACTGTCATGGTCAAAGGTCCGTTGTTGGGATCAGTCCGCGGGAAAAGCGGCCCGTGGAATAGGCCGAGCAATCAATGTTGTTACTGCGCCCCGACAGTATGTCCGCCAGCAGTTCCCCGGTTTTCGGTGCCATCATCAATCCCCAGTGAGAATGACCAAAGCCCGCAAACAGGCCCGGTTGATCATCAAATTCGCCGATCATTGGCAGGCTGTCAGGAAAGGTCGGGCGGCGACCCATCCAGAAACTCGGGCGATCGGTCGCGAGATCCGGAAAGGCGGCCTTGGCCTGCGCCAGCATTCGGGGTTGCTTGCGAGGATCTGGTGGGTCGTTCACATCGCCGAATTCGGCTTGTCCAGCGATACGCATACCGCATTCCATGCTGGATGCCACGATCTTGGCATCGGTATCCATGACCGAATTGTTCACCTCAATCCCCGGAGCAGAAAACTCCAGGTGATATCCACGCTCGGCCACCAGCGGTACGTTGATACCCAAAGGCCGCAGGATCTCGGGCGACCACGCCCCCATCGCGATCACCACTCGGGAGGCTTCATAAACACCCGCATTGCAGGAAATGCGCCACCCCAGATCGGTACGCATCAGGCCGGTGACCTGCTCCTTGACAATTTCGACACCAAGCGAACGAGCCTTGTCGGCCAGGGCCGCGCCAATACGCCCCGGTGAAAGGGCGCGGGCCTGATCGTGGATCAGAACGGCCGCCTTGAAATCGTGCGACAAAGCAGGCTCAATCCGGCGCAATTCATCCACCCCCACCAGTTCAAGACGCGCGCCCTTTTCTTGGCGAATGCGATAGTCCAGAGACCGCAGCGAAGCCTTGTCGCCCTCGCGAAAGGCGTGGATATAACAACTGTCGCGCACCAAACCTTCTGCCCCGGTGCCTTGCAGATGCCGACGATAAAGGTCGATCGAAGGGCCGCACAGCACCTCCATCGCATCGGCGGCCCGCTGCACACGGGCTTCGGTTCCGTTACTCAAAAACGCCAGACCCCAACGCGCCATCCTGGGCCAGAATGTCGTGCGTACGGCCAGTGGTCTGTATTTGCCGAACAGCAAATGGGGCATCTGTTTCCACGTCCCCGGCAGAGCCTGCGGGATGATGGACCATGGCGAGATGACGCCGGCATTGCCAAAAGAGGTCTCTTGCCCAGGATCGCCCCGGTCAATCAGTCGCACCGCGACGCCGCGCTCAGCGAGGGAGAGGGCGGTGCAGATGCCAACAACACCTGCACCGAGAATGGTGACATCCTTTTCCATCGAGTTACGCCACGGAAGTTTGCGCCCGTCGGGCGATGATCTGGCTTAGGATCGCCGGGCTGGCAATTGCAAGCGCCACCAGATCGGCCTGCAGCGATGGAGCGATGAAAACAAGACCCGAGATTGCCATCAGGATCCGATAGAACACACCCATCGGTGCCAGCCAGTAACCCACGACTGCCGTCGACAGGGCGATGACACCCGCAATGCAACTGGTGGCCGTATAGCTGAACTCGACGAAGTTGAAGCCGGTCGATGAGACGAACAGCAGCACCGGCGCATAGACGAACGCCATTGGAGCCACCACCTTTCCCAATCCCAGCGAGAAAGCCGACAAGCCGGTCCGGAACGGGTTGGAGTTGGCAATGGCCGCAGCCGCGTAAGCCGAGGTACAAACCGGCGGAGTGATCTCAGCCACTACGCCATAGTACAACACGAACATATGGCTCGCGATCGGTGGGATGCCAAGCTGTGCCAACGCGGGCTGAGCCACCGAAACCAGCATGATGTAAAGCGCCGTGGTCGGCACCCCCGCCCCCATCAGGATACAGGCAACAGCGATGAAGATCAGGCTGATGAAAAGCGTCAGATCCTCGACTGCGAACAACTCGAAGCTGCCGAAAGTCAGAAGGCTGTTGAGATCACCGCCCAGGTTCGCTGCGGCCTGCGTAACCATGAAACCGATCCGGAACCCGACGCCAGTGGTGTTGATCACACCGATGACGATGCCGACAGCTGCCGAGGCCGCGCCCACGGCCAGCGCGTATTTCACGCCGGTTTCAAGCGTATCCGCCATTTCCGTGATGGTCGTGCGGCCCTGAGGGTTGAATGTGGCGATGACCGATCCCGCAATGAGGATAAGTGACATCGTCAGATCAAAACCATCCCCGGCATATTTCCACAGTACAAAGGCGATGAACGCTGCGGGAATTGGCAGGGTCAGCGGCTCTTTGTAGCGGGCCATACCAGCGATCAGTGCCAGGGATATACCGCAGAACGCAGACATATAGGGGGTGTATCCCGAGAACAGAACCACCAAAAGCCCGACCAGCGGAACGATGTTGGCCCAGCCTTCGCGCCACACTTCGCCAAGCTTCGGCAGCATTTCCTTGGACAGACCCTGCAGGTTCAGGCGGCGCGCCATCAGATGCACCACTGTGAAGACGCCGGTATAGTGCAACAGCGCCGGAAAGATCGCCGCAATGACAATCGTGGTATACGGCACTTCCAGGAATTCAGCCATGATGAAGGCCGCAGCGCCCATGATCGGTGGCGTGATCTGCCCACCCGCCGACGCCGCCGCCTCGACCCCGCCTGCGAAATGGCCTGGGTAGCCAAGCCGTTTCATGTTCGGAATGGTCAGCGCCCCGGTCGAGACGGTGTTCGCCACCGAAGAACCCGAAATCGTACCGAAAAAGGCGGACGACACTACCGACACCTTGGCCGGGCCACCGGTATAGCGGCCCGCCAGAATGGTGGCATTGTCAATGAAGAGCTGCCCCAACCCGGTGCGCTGCGCAATCACACCGAACAGGACAAAGTGGAAAACGATCGTCGAGACGACCCAGAGCGTGACGCCAAAAATGCCTTCCTGCGGGAAGTACATCGAGCTGACGAATGTTTTAAATTTGACGCCGGGATGCTGAAGGATGCCCGGAAAGATCGGACCGAACAGCGCATAGGCCATAAAACAGCAGATGATCAGCGGCAGAATCCAACCCAGCGTCCGGCGCGCAATATCGAGAACCAGAACGATCAGGATGCAGCCGAATATCATGTCATAGGTGTTCGGATTTCCCATCCTGAAGGTCATTTCTTCTACACCAAGGAAGGGAATACCATGCCAGGCGAACCCCAGATAAAGTGAGGCCGCCACGCCCAAAACCATCAGCATCACATCCAGATAGGGCACGCCGCCCAGATGGAACGCACCGGTTTTCAGGTCGAACGAAGTTTTGGTCTTGATATGCGGGAACAACGCGTAAATCAGGATAAACAATCCCGACAGGTGCCAACCCATGTGCCAATAATCAGGCGGCAGTCCAAACCCTGCGGTCAGATAGTGGTACGTGGCATAGATCAGGGCCACATAACGCAGGAACTTTCCGAACCGGTCCGAAACTTCGCGTGTCGCGGCACCTTCGTCGAATTTCTCTTCGATTGCGGCCAGCTCTTCGGCGGACAGTTCCGGAGACTCGTGGTTTGGCGCGTTGCTCATG
Source organism: Ruegeria sp. CI1 (assembly GCF_056536925.1). Taxonomy (NCBI): domain Bacteria; kingdom Pseudomonadati; phylum Pseudomonadota; class Alphaproteobacteria; order Rhodobacterales; family Roseobacteraceae; genus Ruegeria; species Ruegeria sp. CI1. Next base: position 372,000 of record NZ_JBQFQP010000001.1, read on the forward strand.
GCCCGCCCTCTCGCATCAAGTGTGGTGTGGGATTGATTGGGCGGCGCAGCTTACGCCCGCCGCCCAGGACATGGAATAACCGAGGAGAGAGGGGTTACTCCAGAACGCCAGCTTCTTTGTAGAACTTCTCGGCACCCGGGTGCAGCGGGACGCCCAGATTTGCGATCCCGTCAAGCGCGGTATCCAGTGTGATTTGCTTGCCCTTGGCGTGGCCGTTATCCAACAAATTGCGGGTGTTGTCGTTCCACATTGCCTTGGTGATGCCATAGACCAGTTCGTCGGACAGGTCGGACGAAACCACCAGCAATGCCGAAACCGCCGGGGTTTTCACTTCATAATCGACACCTTCATAGACACCGGCCGGAATCTTTGACGGGATATAGGCTGGGATGATCTCGTTGATCTTGGCCAGATCCTCGTCGGTGAAGCTGTGCAGGTCCATACCTTTGGTCGAGGCGAGCTGAACCATCGCCGAAACCGGCCAACCGGCCGCATAGAAATAGCCGTCAAGCTGACCGTCGGCCAGACGTTCGGCCGACTGGCTGTTGTTCAGTTCGGCCTCTTCCATGTTGTCGCGGGTCACGCCCCAGGCCTCGAGCATCTGCAGGACTGCAACTTGGGTTCCCGATCCCGCCTGAGCGATGCCGACGCGTTTATCTGCCAGATCGCCAAGGTTGCTGATCGACGTACCCTTGGGCAGAACCAGGTGCAGGTCTTCGGGGAACAGGTTCGCGACGATACGCAGCTTGGGATGCGGCTTGCCTTCGAACTTGCCTTCGCCCAGATACATCGAACGCGTGACGTCCGCAGCCGCCAGACCAGCTTCAAGCTCGCCGTTCTCGACAGCGGTATTGTTGAACACGGACGCGGTGGTCGATTGCGCGATGGCGATCAGGCCCGGCACGCCGCACTGGCCACCTTCCTCACAAGGGCGCGAGCCGGGAGGGGACGATATGCCGTTTGCGATGGTGCCGCCAATGGGGAAATAGGTGCCGCCTGCACTGCCCGTGCCAATGCGGAAGAAGGTCGGGTCTTGAGCATAAGCTGCGCCAGTTGCCAGAGTGGCTGCCAGAACAGCTCCGCCAAGATTTCTGATGAATGCCATTTTTGTCTCCCTTTGGTGTGATTGGACGTTAGGTCACGATCCTTATTCTGAAACGATGATCGAACTTTTAAATAAATGCAAATTTGATTACTTTAGGTTAGGCAAAGTTTTCCTTATGGATTTACGATGAATCTATCCCAAATCACTGCGTTTCGCGCTGTCATGAACTCGTCATCTCTGTCTGAGGCAGCACAGAAACTGGGCAGGACCCAACCTGCGGTCAGCCTGGCGATTCGATCTTTGGAAGATTCGCTGGGTTTGAAACTGTTCGAACGTCGGGGTCGCCAACTGGTTCCGGTACCCGAGGCCCGCTATCTTCTTGCCGAAACCAGCGATATTCTGGATCGTCTTTCCACAGTGGCCGGAACCATGAAAAGTCTGGTCAGAGGCGAACGCGGAACCTTGAACATTGCGTCGATGCCAGGTCCTTCGGCGTTCCTGTTGCCACGATTTATCAGTCGCGCTATCGGCGATGTGCCAGATATTCGCGTGTCCCTGTCATCACGGACCTCAATGCAAATCCGCGAATTGGCAGCGACGCAGGCTTTCGACTTTGGTTTTGCCGATCTTGCGTTCGGCCCGGGCGACGACCGCACATTTCAGCAGGAACTTATCACCGCAAACTGTTTTTGCGCGCTACCCCGCTGCCACCCTCTGGCTGAGCGCGACACGATTTCCTGTCAGGATCTGGACAGTGTTCCGCTGGGCACATTGCAGAGCTATCACGTGATGCACCAACGAACTCTCAAGGCTCTGCGCGACGCCGGAGCCACGCCGAACATACTTCTTGACAGCCAATTTTTCGCCCCCTTGATGCAATTCATCAGCGCAGGGCGCTGCCTGTCCATCGTCGACCCCCTGACGGTCGTCAACGAACAAGAAACCAACACGACTCGAGGCGAGGTCGTCTTTCGCCCGATGCCCGACATTTTCAGGTACGAATACGTGATCCTGACCCCGCTTTATCGACCGCTCTCGCAACTTGCTAAAAAGATCAAGGAGGGTTGGCAGGCCGAGGTTGTCGCACTCCTGGACAGTATCGGCGCGCACCCAGATATCTCCGCCATCGAAGACGAGACTGAAATCCCTCAGAATGCTGCTTCCAGGCCGGATTGATAACCGAACAACGCAGCCAGACCGCCCGTGTGCACGAACAGAACCCGACTTCCTTGCGCGATTTCTCCACTCGCCGTTAGGGCCGGGATGGCCGCAAAGGCCTTGGCCGTATAGACTGGGTCAAGCAGAATACCTTCCTGCCGCGCCATCATTTCCATTGCAGATTTGGCGGCTGGTCCGAATTGCCCATACCCGGGTGCGAGCGCCCCGTCCCAGATGCGGATATCCTGCGACGTCACCGAAGACGCGTGCTCGGTCAACTCGCTCAACCGGTCAAGAACCTCGGCTATGCGCAGGCTCTGCGACTCGCGCGACCGGCGCACACAACTCCCGATGACGGTGGCCTGTCCGCCCGCCCCACGCAATCCGGTCAAAAGCCCTGTATGGGTCGCCCCGCTGCCGGAAGAAACGACAACAGTGTCGAAATCACCAGCTTGCGCCACAATCTCCTGTCCGGCCCGGACATAACCCAAGGCGCCGAGCGGCGGGTTGTTCACCGCGAGAGGAATGACATACGGATGACGCCCCGCCTCGCGCAGTTCTTCTGCCCGGGCACGCAAGGCCGCATCGGCACCCGCCTCGTTCTCGCCTTCAGGGTAGTGCATGATTTCGGCCCCAAGAACGCGCAGCAGTAGGACATTGCCAGAGGTCCGATAGATCTCGTCAACGCCATTCACACGCTCTTCAAGCTGCACGACGGTCTGCATACCCAGCGAGGCGGCGGCTGCAGCCGCAGTGCGAACGAAATTCGACTGGACCGCACCGGTAATCAGTATCGTGTCGGCATCCGCCGCCTGCGCCGCGCCCAGATAGTATTCCAATTGCCGGGACTTGTTGCCACCAAATGGTGCCCCGGCCAGATCATCCCGCTTGATCCACAGGTCGATGCCAAGATGCCCGGAAAGCCGCGGCAGGCGATAAAGCGGCGTGTTCGACGCGGCAAGGTCGGCACGAGGTCTGTCCATGAGAAGCTCTCCGAAACCCGGGATGATGTATGGAAAACCTAAACACCTCCCGCACGCCGGCACAAGCCAATCCGGCTAAAGGGCCAATCCGGTCACCCGTCCCTCATATATTGCAGCCGCAGCCAGGCGCGGCGCGTACACGTCACCGACCAAACGAGGATGGATGCCCCTGGAACGCAGGTCATCGTGCAGGGTTCTGTCGACGATGTTGCCCGTGGCCAGAACCAGTGAGTCTGCCTCGATCCTGCTTTCTCGCCCAGACAGCAGGCAAAACACATTGGCACCGGAACCGGTCCATTCGGAAATCGCGCTTTCAGTGACGAACCGCACGCCAAGTGCGGCAAGTGACCGGCGCGCCGGCAAATCTGTGGCCGAGCGGATCAGGTCGCGCGCCACCATCGGGCTTGGTGTCACGATCGTTACGTCGTGCCCTGCCTCGGCCAAATGCCAAGCCGTGCCGATCCCGCGCCAGTTTCCGGCCTCATCCAGAACAACAACCCGCTTGCCCAACCTCGCGGCACGCCCCATGACGTCCTCGGGCGACCAGACATTCGCACCACTGGCGCCGGGCATTGCGGCCACATGCGGCAGCGCCTTTTGAAACCCGGTTTCCGCAGGCAGCGACCCCGTGGCCAGAACCACCTGATCCGCACCGATGCCTGAAATGTCATCCGCATCAAGAACCGTGTTGAACCGCAAATCAACGCCCAACTTGTCCAGTTGCCGACCATACCACGCAATAAGATCCGCAATTTGCGCCCTGCGCGGTTGCAATCCCGCAAGACGGAACTGACCGCCCAGTTCCGAGGAGGCCTCCGCCAGTAAAACCCTATGACCTCGCTCCGCCGCTACGCGAGCGGTTTCCAGACCGGCGGGGCCAGCCCCCACCACCAGAATGGTCTTGGGGTCGTCGGTTTTCGCGAAACGATCGCCGCCCCACAGATACTCATGCCCTGCAGAAGGGTTGATCAGGCACGATATGTAATAGTCACGCCCCCGCCGTCCCCAGCATTGCTGATTGCAGGACAGACAGCCGCGAATATCCTCGATCCGATCCTCTCGGGCCTTGGTGACCAGATGCGGGTCCGCGATCTGACCGCGCACGATCGAGACAAGATCGGCCTGCCCACCCCCTAGTAGAGCGTTGGCGTTCTCAGGCGTCCGGATATTGGCCTCAGCCGTCACCAGCGCATTCCGAACCACCTTTTTCAGGCGGATCGACAGGTCGACTCCCAGACCCTCCGGATACTGGAAACTGGGCAAGATCTTGTAGAAATCAAAATAGCTTCCTGAACCAACAGTCACATAGTCCATCAAACCTTCGGCGTCGTGCAAAGTTATGATCTCGACCATCTCGTCCCGACTGAGGCAGACTTCGACTTCGGCATCGTCGTTGATCGCCAAGCCTACAATGAAATCCTCGCCACAAGCCGCGCGAATGCGGCGCAGGATATCGCGGGAAAACCGGGTTCGGTTTTCCAAACTACCGCCCCATTCATCCGTGCGCTTATTGGAAAATGGCGTCCAGAACTGATCAAGCAGACAGTGATAGGCCGCCCAAACCTCGACGCCGTCGAACCCAGCACTCTGGCATCGGATAGCAGCCTGAACGAAACCTTCGATCGTCTCCTCGATCTCGTCGGCGGTCATTTCGTGACTACCGTCACTATCGTGATAGCTGGGACCGCCCGAAGGTGACCAGTTGGCATGCCAACTGTTGTCCCAATCCCCATGCGCACCGACGTGATACAGTTGCTGTATCATCACCGCACCCTGCGCCTTGCAAGCTTCGGTCAGGCGGGCAAAGTGCGGGATTACATCGTCGCTGCAATGTCGGAAGTTGCCGCGGGTCAGAACCGCCGCCGGATGAACCGGCATCGGCTCTACCACGATCATCGCGGCCCCACCAATGGCGCGCTCCAGATAATAGCCCAGGTGTTGGTCACCCGGCACCCCATCCTGCGCCATATTGGTCGTGTGTGCGCCAAAGACGATGCGATTGTGCAAGGTCTTGTGGCGCAAGCGCACCGGGGTGAAGACGTGCTTGAGGCTCATGGCAAACCTGTGAACATGCGTATCAGATGTCTTTCACCAGCCGCAGAGCGTCAAAGATTGCCGCATGCGTATTGCGGGCACTGACGGCATCTCCGATTCGAAACAGTTTGAAGTTGCCCTCAGGGTTGCGTGTTACTTCCTGCGGCAGACCCGCGATCAGCGCATCGTAATCGACCGCCCCCTCGTTCGACGACAGCGGTTTGAGGTCGAAGTAAAGGTCGGCAAGCGGCATGGTGCCATAGTTCACCACAACCTGATCATAGGTCTTTTCGGACGTGAAGCCGCTGTAATCCGTACCAATCACTGCCCTAAGCTGGTTTCCGTCACGCTCAACGTCCAGTAGTCGGCGCGCGACAGTAAAGGTCGTTTCCTTGTCCTGCAATGCACGCATATAGGGCACGAGGTTCATCCCCATGATGTCGGGCGCAAACATGCGGTCAGGCGTCATGACTTCAACCTTCGCACCCGCACTTGCCGCAACTTCGGCAGCCATAAGGCCGGGGTGATCACCACTTTCGTCATAGACAAGCACGTTCTGGCCAGGTTTCACATCACCCGAAATCATGTCCCAGGCACTGACCAGAAGGTCGTTTTCCTTTTTGCTTTCAAACAACTCGGTGTTGGCAATACCACCGGTCGCCACGATTACCACATCCGGGTTCAGCGCGGTGATATCCTCGGACTCGGCCCAGGTGTTGAAACGGAATTCAACGTCGCGCGCGGCGCATTGGGCCATGCGCCAATCGATGATGCCGATCATCTCGCGCCGGCGCGGGTTCTGTGCCGTCAGGCGCACCTGGCCACCCGGATCGGGTTGCGCCTCGAACACGGTGACGTCATGCCCCCGTTCGGCGGCCACACGAGCGGCCTCCAAACCTGCGGGACCGGCCCCGACGATCACCACTTTCTTGCGTGTTTCAGCGGGTGATATTTCGTGCGGCATGGTCAGCTCGCGACCCGTGGCGGCATTGTGCATGCACAGCGCCTCACCGGCCTGATAGATCCGGTCAAGGCAATAGGTTGCACCCACACACGGGCGGATATCGTCTTCGCGCCCCTCGACAATCTTTTTGACGATGTGCGGGTCCGCCATATGCGCGCGCGTCATGCCCACCATGTCCAGCAGGCCCGAGGCAACGGCATGGCGCGCTGTAGCCACATCGGGGATTTTCGAGGCGTGGAACGTTGGCAGGCCGGTCGCCTTCCTTACCTCACCGGCGAAATCCAGATGCGGCGCATTCTTCATGCCCTGAACCGGAATCACATCGGTCATCGCCGGGTCAGTATGAATACGCCCCCGGATCACGTTGAGAAAATCGACCATGCCGCTATCGGCAAGGCGTTTGGAGATTTCCAGCCCTTCCTCTGGCGAAATGCCGCCCTCCTCTGCCTCGTCGGCTGTATAACGCAGGCCGACAATGAAGTCGTCGCCTACCCGTTTGCGGATGTGGCGCAATACGTCGAGAGGCATCCTCAGTCGGCTATCCAGTGTCTGTCCGCCATAAGGACCTTCCAGATCGTTGGTGAGCGGCGACCAAAACTGGTCGAGCAGGTGGCCATAGACCTGCAATTCGATCCCGTCCATACCGCCTTCTTTCATCCGTTCGGCGGCATCGGCAAAATCCGAGATAATGCGCTCGATGTCCCAGTCCTCGGCAAGCTTCGGGAACGATCTGTGCGCAGGTTCGCGATGTTTCGACGAACTGACCGACGGCAGCCAGTCGCCCTTGGCCCAGCCGGTACGGCGGCCCAGATGGGTCAGCTGGATCATTACCGCGCATCCGTGTTCGTGGCAGGCATCCGTCAGATTCCTGATCCACGGCACCACCTCATCCTTGTAGGCGAGGATATTGTTGAACACCGGCGGGCTGTCCTTGGAGACCGCCGCCGAGCCGGCCGTCATCGCCAGCGCCACGCCCGCCTTTGCGCGCTCCGCATGATAGGCGGCGTAACGGGCTTTCGGCATCCCGTCCTCGGGATAGGCCGGTTCATGACTGGTGGTCATGATGCGGTTGCGCAGGGTCAGGTGTTTCAGCTGATAGGGCTGCAGCAGCGGGTCTTTGGACATGACTTTTCCCTCAGTACCAGGCGTCGGCCATTGCGGCTTTTTTTCGAGCGACGAAATCCTTCAAAGCTTCATCGGTTGCTTCATCCATGGCGGGCGCCTCATAGGCGTTCAGCAGGTCTTTCCAACGCTTGTTGGCGCGTTGGGCGTAATCCACACCGCCCTGTTCTTCCCATGTTTCGAAGGGCTGATCGTCGTTCAGTCCACTGTCCCAATAGGCGGTTTCGTAGTGGCGCAGGGTGTGATCGGTTCCAAACAGGTGTTCACCGGGTCCGTTCTGCGCCAATGCCTCAAAGCCCAGCGTATCCTCGTTAACGTCGATACCCCTCAGATAGGAATGAAGCGCGCCGCACATATCGGTGTCCATCACGAACTTCTCGTAGGACATTGACAGCAAGCCATCAACAAACCCGGCCGAGTGCAGAATGTAGTTGGCCCCGCCCTGTACCGCCGACATCATCGACATCATAGCTTGCTGCATCGCTTGCCCGTCAGGCGCCTTGGAGGTCGAGAAGTTGCCCGCACAACGCAGCGGCATGTTCAGGCGTCGAGCCAACTGTCCCATGATCAGGGAACCAAGCGCGGGTTCCGGTGTGCCAAATGTGGGCGACCCCGACCGCAACGACATCGACGAGAGGAACCCGGCCAGAATGGCAGGCGAACCCGGCCGCACCAACTGGGTCAGCGCACACGACGCCATCGACTCCGCCAGACACTGCGCCACTGCCCCGGCCATGGTCAGCGGCGACACTGCACCACCCAGCAGAAACGGCAGATGGATCGAACCCTGCCCCGCCTCGGCATAGGTTCGGATTCCCGCAGTCGTCACCCCGTCCAGAACCAGCGGCGAGGTTGTATTGAAGTTACCCATGATCACGCAATTTTGGTCGACGAAATCAGACCCGAATAGAATGCGGCACATCTCGATGCTGTCGGCGGCGCGTTCAGGCGCGGTGATCGACCCCAGAAAAGCCCGGTCTGAATACCGCATGTGAGCATAGACCATGTCGAGGTGCCGTTTGTTCACCGGAACATCGGTCGGCTCGCAGATGGTGCCACCCGAATGGTGCAGCCAGGGCGAGGATTGCGCCAACTTCACCAGGTTCTCGAAATCGGCGATGCTGCCATACCGCCGCCCCTTGTCCAGATCCATCACGAAGGGCGAACCATAAGACGGCGCGAATACCATTGCATCGCCGCCGATCTCGACATTATTGGCCGGGTTGCGCGCGCATTGGGTAAAACGCGCAGGCGCCGACCTCAGCAATTCCCGCACCATTCCCGGCTCGAATCTCACGTTCCACGCCTCGGCGGACACATCAGTCACAGTTGCCCCGGCCTGCTGGTACAGTCGCACGGCTTCGGCATCCTCCCGCACCTCGATGCCGATCTCGGCCAGGATGCGTTCCGCCGTCGCCTCGATCCGATCCAGGCTTTCCTCGCTGGCAAGATCATAGGTGGGAATACGACGGGTGATATAGGGCACTCGCAGATGCAGGTTTTGCCCCGGCTCAGCCGAACGCGAGGGTTTTCCTGAATTGCGGCGAGAACGACGAGAGCGGGTTACGGGCTCAGCTGTCATAAGGCGATTCCTGGCACAAGGTTGCGTCTATTGACATGTGTGTTGCTTATCTTGACATATGTGTCAAGATTGTTGTGCACCCCTCACGGACCTGATACGGCACTCAGATGATCGAAGAGTTGAAACATGGTGGAACAGAAGCCGCATGGCTGACGGCGGCTTATGAGTTGCTGACGGAAAGCGGTGTCGAGGCCGTCAAAGTCATGCCGTTGGCCAAGCATCTCGGTGTCGCGCGCTCAGGGTTCTATTGGCATTTCAAGGATCGCGACGCGCTGCTCGAAGCGATGATTCGCCACTGGGAAGATAAAAACACCGGCAATCTGGTCGCACGAACCGAAGCCTATGCCGAAAGTATTGTCGAAGCGATGTTCAACCTGTTTGACTGCTGGCTGGACGACACGCTGTTCGACGCCAAGCTTGATCTGGCCATCCGCAACTGGGCGCGCAACGACCCGGCGCTGGAACCGCGCCTGAACGCCGCCGACAAGGCACGGCAGAATGCGCTGGTCGCGATGTTCCTGCGATTCGGGTACGCGAAATCGGCGGCCGAAGTCCGGGCTTTGACCGTGATGTACACGCAGGTCGGCTATATCTCGATGCGGATTGAAGAGAACCGGGAAACCCGGATTACAAACATGCCCGACTATGTCGAGGTATTCACGGGTGTTAAAGCGAGCGAGGCGGATTTCGAGCGATTCAAGTCGCGCCACGCCACTTGATCACAGCGCATTGCCGACGATCCGCGACGGTGCCTCACCACCAAATAACCGACTATTCTATCCGCCCCTAAAAAACGGCGGCTCAGAGAGCCGCCGGAGTGTCAGGGAGACAAAATTCGGTACTATTGCGCCGCCATCGGCATTCTGGCGATCTGGCACCGTTGCCAGAGTTTAGACAGCGCTCCGACCAGATGATCGATATCCTCATCCGTGTGCACCGGAGACGGCGTGATACGCAGACGTTCGGTTCCCTTGGGAACCGTGGGATAGTTGATGGGCTGGATATAGATGCCGAACTCTTCCAGCAGCGTGTCCGAGATGAATTTGCATTTGACCGGATCGCCCACCATCACCGGGATGATATGGCTGGGGTTGGGCAGATGCGGGATACCTTCAGCGTCCAGACGAGCTCGCACCTGTTCGACGCGCGCCTTCTGCGCATCACGTTCAACCGGCGATTGCTTCAGGTGACGTATCGAAGCAGCTGCGCCAGCGGCAACAGAAGGTGGCAAAGCCGTGGTAAAGATGAACCCGCTGGCAAAGCTGCGCACGAAATCGCATAGCGCAGCAGAGGCGGCAATGTATCCGCCAACCACACCGAATGCCTTGCCTAGGGTTCCTTCGATCACCGTCAGGCGGTCCATCAGACCTTCGCGCTCGGCAATACCGCCACCGCGCGGGCCATAGAGACCTACGGCGTGCACCTCGTCCAGATATGTCATGGCACCATATTTATCTGCCAGGTCGCAGATTTCCTTGATAGGCGCGATATCGCCATCCATGGAATAGACCGATTCAAAGGCAATCATCTTGGGCGCCACCGGATCGGCGGCGGCCAGCTTTGCCTCAAGATCCGCAAGATCGTTATGTTTCCAGATTACCTTTTGTGCCCGCGAATGACGGATGCCCTCAATCATCGAGGCGTGGTTCAGCGCGTCCGAGAACACGATCAGACCGGGAATTTTCGAGGCCAACGTACCCAGCGCCGCCCAGTTCGAGACATAGCCCGAGGTAAATAGCAGCGCCGCCTCTTTTCCATGCAGATCGGCCAGTTCGTCCTCAAGAAGAACATGGTCATGCGTGGTGCCGGATATGTTGCGCGTCCCCCCGGCTCCGGCCCCGCAGCGGTCGAGCGCATCGTGCATCGCAGTCAGCACTTTCGGATGCTGCCCCATGCCCAGATAGTCGTTCGAACACCAGATCCGCACATCGCGCTGAACCGGCCCGTCGGTCTGCCGCGCATTCGGGAAGGCACCGCAACGGCGCTGGAGGTCGATGAAGACACGATAGTTCCCCTCGTCCCTCAGCGAATCAAGGCTCTGGGTGAAATAACGCTCGTAATCCATGACTGGCTTCTCCCGGGTATTCTGAGGTTCCCCGCAGACTAGGGCGAGGATCCAGCGCGCCAAATGACAATTGTCAAGTGGCCGCACGGCATTGACTAACAGCGCGCGAAAATGCAGGTGCGCCACACGACTCTTTGCATTAGCTTGGTCGGGGACGGACAAAATGGCCCATAAAGCCTGTCGACGGACGAGAGGGGAAAAGCGCTTGGCGCACGAAGCACAAAAGGCAATCGCACGGCAATCCGTGCTGGTTCGCTCATTGCCGGATCAGCATGTGGACACCCTGCTGAGCCACGCCATCTGGCGTAGCTATGACCGGGGCGAGACGATATTTCTGCAAGAAGAAAAAGCGCAGGCCATCCATGTCGTGATCAGTGGCTGGGTCAAGCTCTTTCGCATGGCTCCGACAGGGGCCGAAGCCGTGGTAAGCGTCTTTACCCGCGGTGAAAGCTTTGGCGAAGCCGTGGCGCTGCGCAATATGCCGTATCCGGTCTCTGCCGAGGCGGTTTCGACCTCCGAAGTGATGCACATCCCCAGCCATGTCTTCATCTCGCTGATGAAGGAAGACCCCGAGATCTGCGTCTCGATCCTGGCATCGACATTCACTCATCTGCACTCACTGGTCGCTCAGTTGGAACAGCTCAAGGCGCAAACCGGGGCGCAGCGGGTTGCCGAGTTCCTGTTGAACCTGTGTGACACAGCAAATGGCACATGCGATGTAACCTTGCCGTACGACAAGATGCTGATTGCCGGACGTCTGGGCATGAAACCGGAAAGCCTGAGCCGCGCGTTTTCCCGCCTGAAAAGCGCCGGAGTGACGGTGAAAAGAAACCACGCCGAAATCGCTGACATCGAAATGCTGCGCGATTACGCCGAAAGCGATCCTGCCGAGAACTGGAGCCGGTGATGAGCGAGCGAATGAACAAGGTGCTTGCGGCGGTCGACGCTGCAAATGAAGCTGATCCAAACAGGGAAGAGGGTCGTCCCGAAGCTCTGCTATATGGTGAAAGGATGAGCTCGGAACTGAACCGGTTGTTCCCCGACGCCTCCGAAATCCTGCAGATTGCCGCGCGCGGCCAGCATGTGGAACGCTGGAAGCTGGCTCGGACACAATATCCCGAAGGTCGCGCCGGTTATCTGGCCTGGCGCAAAGCGCAGGGCGTGCATCATGCGGATGTGGTCATGCGGCTTATGGCCGAGGCCGGGTATGACGCCGAAGAAGTCGAAACAGCGGGTCGTATGCTGCGCAAAGAGGGTATCAAGCGCGACGAAGAAGTTCAGGCGCTTGAGGATGTGATCTGTTTCGTATTTCTCAAATGGTATTTTTCCCCGTTTGCCGAAAAGCACTCCGCCGAAAAAATCCAACGCATCGTGGAAAAGACTGCCCGCAAAATGTCGGTCGCAGCGCGGTCTCGAGCCCTCGGCGAATTTGATCTGCCCGAAAACCTGGCCACAGCGTTCCAAAGCTGAAGGGCGGCGGTCAGACCAGATAGAGGCCAAAGACAACGGCAGTGAACCCAGTCAGGACCATGGTGAACCCCCGCAGCCAGCTTGGGCTTTCTTCGAGCGCCAGATAACGGGCGAGGATAACGCGTGATTTGGCGAGCGCCAGAACCAAGATACCCGCGCCGACAACCTTGGGCGAAACGGGCAGAATGGTCAGCAGCGCCGAGGCAAAGCTGAGCATCAGAAGAGCAACCCACGCGCCCGTTAGGCGGTCTGTGTCTCCGTTTCCGGAACGAGAAGAAACCATTTTCGTCACCCCAACAGATAGATCACCGGAAACAGCAGCACCCATACAAGGTCGACCATGTGCCAGAACTGCGATCCCGCCTCGATATTGGCAGGATCGTCGCGCCAGGCGACCAGCAGCAGGATGCCGGTTCCGGCCAGAACGTGCGCGGCGTGAAATCCCGTCAGCAGATAGTAGAACATGAAGAACGGGTGGGTGTCGAAACCGATGCCATCAGCCGCCTTTCCGGCATATTCCACGCCCTTGATGATCAGGAACAGGACCCCCAGAAGGGCCGCCGAAATCAACGCAAGGCGCGGGGCTTTGCGTTGCCCCTCGCGGCGCCACGCAAGCGCCTTTGCCGCCAGGTAACCTGACGTGACCAGCACCGCGGTGTTAAGCGCAGCGCCAGTGCGGTAAAGATGCGACTGCGCCTCTGCAAAACCCGCCGGATCAGTCAGGCGCACCCCCATGAAGGCGATGAGTCCAGCGCCAAAGACCAGCAACTCGCTGATGATCAGCACCCACATGAGCAACTCGCCAGGAAGCTCATCAATCAGGGTGGCGTCGCTCATGCGCCGACCAATTGACGATAGATCTGCGGCAACGCCATAGTCAGACGGTTCGGGTCGGGGATGACCGCAAAGCCGCCCTGCCCGAACATGCGTGGGAACCAGCTTTTGCCTGTCTTGTCGATGGTTACACCAAAGACGGACTGCCCGGCGCGGCGTGCCTCTCGAACCGCCATGCAGGTGTCTTCGATACCGTGGCGGCCCTCGTAGTGGTCCAGATCGTTGGGCTTGCCATCTGTGATGACCAGCAGCAGGCGTCGTTTGCGGGACTGACTGGCCAGATCGGCCGAACAGTGCCGGATCGCCGCACCCAGACGGGTATAGTGGCCGGGCCGCAGCGAGGCGATGCGCTGTTCCACTGCGGGTCCCATCGGCTCGTCAAACCCCTTGCAGCGCTGGATATACACCCGGTGACGCTTGAGCGAGCTGAAGGCATGGATCGCGAAATCGTCACCGCATGCGTTCAAACCCCACGCCAGCGCCGCCAGCGCCTCGCGTTCGATATCGATGACGGCACGGCCCGCGACTGCACTTTCGGTCGAGCGGCTGACATCCAGAACAATCGATACCGCCAGATCGCGCGCCTCGGGTCGCGACTGCATCCAGACCCGTTCGGTTGCTTCGCCATTGGCGAGACGGTCCACCTGGGCCCGTACGGCGGCCTCGATATCCAGTTGATCGCCATCCAGGTGACCACGGGTCATCACGCGCCCCGGGCGCAGGGCCTCGAACTGGCGCTTGACGGCGCGGATGCGGCGGGCGGTGGCGGGGTCTTTGCCAAACTCAGCGGCATCTTCGCGGATATCGGCATCCGAGGTGAGGACATTCACGTGATCCGGCAGGTACTGGCCCGACCGCACGTCCCACTCCGGATAAAGAATGCGGCCTGACGATCGCTCGCGATCCACGTCTTCGGGCGCGAGGTCGAGGTGCAGTTTCAACCGTGTCGGCGGTGCCTTGGAAATCTGCCCCAGACCGATCTCGTCCTGATCGTCGGCTGCTTTCTTGGCATTGTCCGGGTCGTCGTCATCGACGCGGCGGTTGAGGTTCAGGAACTCGGCCCAGCTTAGAATCGCCTCGAACTTGTGCAGAATGAAGCTGTCGTTGCGCTCTGCCTGGTCGGATTTACGGCGGCGCGCCCGGTGGGTTTTCTCGCTCGACTCTTCCGGAGGACCATCGGTGTCGCGGCTTTCCGCCTCGTGATGCTCGGAAAAGGCAACCGCACGCAACTCGGGCCACAAGGCGACCGGGCGGAAGGGCTGATACCCGCGCGGGGCGGTGAGGTCAGCATCGACGGCCCACAACTGCTCAGCCTTGGAGGACAAGGGCTCTGAATTCCCCAACATTTTCCGGATCAGTTCCTCAACTGCGGCCTCAACCGGCGGCAGGTCCGGAACCTCGCGCTGATGCAGCATCCCCTTGCAAAGCTCGTCATAAAGCGGACGCAGACCCGGTGCATTGTCGAAAGTTTCCGTCACCATATCCCTGGCGGCATGCAAGGCACGCAAATCTGCACGCAACAGGTCTTCTTCGTCGATGCGGGTTCCGGCATGGGCTGCAGCGGCAGCAAGCCAGACGTAAAGTGCGCCGTTGGCCTCACGATAGGGAAAGATTGCCAGCCGGTCCGGCAGGCGCAAGACCTCGCCGTCGAACGAGGCGCGCGGCAACAGCTCGGCCTCGGTCGCCAGACGACGGCGCCAGCCTAGCCGGTGGCGGGAAAGCTCGGGCGAAACCGGGCGCAGCTCGACACCCGGACTTCCGCCAAGCCCCCGGAAAAGAACGGCCAGCCGCCCCGCGACCTGCGACAGGTCGACCGCGGCTCCAACGTGCACCTCAGGTGCATCAAGGCGGCTGGCGAGGGTGTGCCACAGTTTCCCGATGGTTTCTTCGGGTTCCCATGGCTCAAAGTCGATCTTGACCATCGGTCGGCCTCACCCAAAGACGGCCGTGACAAGATCGAGGAGCCCGCGTTTGATATCCTCGTCATCGGTCAGAGGTTCGATCATGGCGGCCAGAATGGCGCGATCGGTGGACATGCCCTGCGCGATCAGCGTCGCGGCATAAACCACAAGGCGGGTGGAAACCCCCTCCTCAAGGTCCTGCCCCTTGAGACCGCGCAGCTTGTTCGCCAACCGGATCAGCGGCTTGCAGCGTTCCAGCGACAACCCACTTTCTTCGGCCACGACTTTGGCCTCCAGTTCCGGAGACGGAAAGTCGAACTCAACCGAAATGAATCGTTGGCGGGTGGAAGGTTTCAGGGTTTTCAAGATGTTCTGGTAGCCCGGGTTGTAGGATGCCACCAACATGAAACCGGGCGCGGCCTCAAGCTCTTCACCGGTACGGTCGATCGGCAGGATGCGCCGGTCGTCGGTCAGCGGGTGCAGCACCACGGTCACGTCCTTGCGCGCCTCGACCACCTCGTCAAGATAGCAGATAGCACCCTCGCGCACCGCGCGGGTAAGCGGCCCATCGACCCAGACGGTTTCCCCACCTTTCAACAGGTAGCGCCCGATCAGGTCGGCGGCGGCCAGGTCGTCATGGCAGGCCACGGTATAAAGCGGACGACCAAGTTTGGCGGCCATGTGGGCCACAAACCTGGTTTTGCCGCATCCTGTCGGACCTTTCAGCAGGACCGGCAGACTGTTGTTATATGCAGCGGTGAAGATATCGCATTCATCACCCTGCGAGAGGTAGAAGGGGGCGTCAGCCGCCCCCGTTCCGAGTTTCATGGAGCCGTCCATCCTCATTACTCCGCTGCCACGTGGTCAGGGTCCTTGTCGAGGCGGTCACGCTCAAGCGGACCAGGTTCGACCAGCTCCTTGCGCGGCACCCAGATCGAGTAGATGAAGAGCAACGCGCCAATGACAACCACCAGACCTGCACCGAAGCGCATCCAGTAGAAGATGGCAACCTGATCCTGCACATCCATGTAGTAGTCGCCTACCACACGCTGCATGTGCGTTTGAACAGTTCCCGCAAAGGTCAGCACGAAAGTCATGAATACCATGCCGCTGGTCATCAGCCAGAACGACGCCATGTTCAGTACCTGGTTATACGGATCGCGGTTCAGAAGGATCGGCATCGCATAGCTGAAGATCGCGCAGTTCAAGGCCACATAGGCACCGTAAAAGGCCAGGTGACCATGGGCTGCGGTGATCTGTGTCCCGTGGGTGTAATAGTTCACCCCGTGCAGCGTGTGCAGGAAGCCCCAGATGCCGGCCCCAAAGAAGGCAAGCGTGGCACAGCCCAGCGACCACAACAGCGCGGCCTTGTTAGGGTGGTCACGACGGCCTTTCCAGACCATGACAAAGGCGAATGCCATCATGCCGAAGAAGGGGATCACCTCAAGGCTCGAGAAGATCGAACCGATCCACTGCCAGTAACCGGGAGTACCGATCCAATAGTAGTGGTGGCCGGTGCCCAGGATGCCCGAGAAGAGGGCAGCAGCAACGATGACATAAAGCCATTTTTCGACGATCTCACGGTCAACGCCCGTCAGCTTGAGCATCAGGTAGGCCAGGATCGAGGCCATGATCAGTTCCCAAACGCCTTCAACCCACAGGTGAACCACGTACCACCAGTACTGCTTGTCAAGGCTGAGGTTCGAGGGGTTGTAGAAGCTGAACAGGAACAGCAGCGCCAGCCCCCACAGGCCCAGAAGCAGGATGTTGGTGATTGCGGTTTTCTTGCCCTTCAGCACCGTCATCGAGATGTTGTAGAGGAAGATCAGTGCCGCAACGACGATACCAGCCTTGACCCATTTGGGTTGTTCAAGGAACTCGCGGCCTTCTTTACCCAGCAGCCAGTTACCTTCGAACAGGTTGAAGACATAGGTCAGAACCACGCCCAGCGTACCGACCACGAGGATCAGAAGCTGCAGATAGGCCAGCTTGGGCGAGTGTATTTCGCGCTCCGCCTCTTCCGGGATCAGGAAATAGGCGGCGCCGAAGAAGCCAAGGATCAACCACACGATCAATGAGTTGGTGTGCAGCATCCTCACGATGTTGAACGGCAACAGCTCGGAAAGCGTGTTGGGCGCAACATAGATCCAGCCTGCGAGCAGACCGCCCAGCACCTGGATCGCAAACAGCGCCATGGCTACGGCAAAGTAGACCAGAGCGATTTTTTGGGATTCGTATTTCATTTCTCCGTTCCCTCCTTAGCCCGCGTCATTCGGGGGCCAGCCCTGAGCGTCGATATTGTCCGTCCAGATCAGGAAGTTCGCGAGATCCCGGATATCTTCGTCGCTGAGGTTGAATTGAGGCATCTGACGCCGGCCCTCGATGCCCGTGGGCTGCGCCTCCATCCACCCTTTCAGGGTTTCAAAAGCCGCCTCGGGGTCGTCCAGTACGCCCCAACGGGTCATCACATTGGCGACTTCCGGGGCGAAATATGCACCTTCGCCCAGAATCGAGTGGCAGTTGATGCAGGCATGTTTTTCCCAAACATGCTTGCCCCGGGCCACACTGTCGTCGAGTTTGGCCGCGTTTTCCGACCCGATGATGTACAAGTGTGAGTGGGCCGATAAGGCCAGAAAGATTAGTATGAAGAACAGGGACCCGCCATAAAAGATATTGCGGGCCATGCTCTTTGTCATGACTTCGCGCATTGCGCTCTCCTTTGCGCCGCATTGCTGGTGCAAGGAAAATGGCCGCTGGCGCATAGGGACGCCTTAACCAAAGTCAAGACTTCCAGGCATGTTTCGGCCTGTATTGGCGAATTTCCGAAATTGTCGACACTCCCCGGCGGCGGGCCCCAACTTCTGCAATTGCGTCGCAAAATCACATCATACTGTTATCATTGACAAAAACACGAAGCATCCCTATCTCGACGGCATCGGGGAGTAGCAACCGCAAGCGTGCGGGGGCGTGTCAACACACCCGCGGGATATCCGCGTGGCACGCCCGGTCTCGGGACTGTCCCAGGCTCAGCAAGACCGTGGTGATTGGACTCTGCGGGCGGATTCCAAATGGCACCCGGTTCGGCCCACGAGGATGCGCGCATGACCCCGATCACAATCGGCCTGCTGGCCTTGACCATGTCAATAGACGCCTTCGTCGCCTCCATCGGCCGCGGCGCGGTGCGACAGGGCGCGCCGCTTGCGAGCGCCCTGAGGACAGGCGCGGTGTTTGGCCTTGTTGAAACGGTCACACCGCTGCTCGGCTGGGCCCTCGGAGTCGTTGCCAGCCAGTACGTGCAGGCGTTCGATCACTGGATTGCATTCGCGCTACTCGGCCTGGTCGGAATGCGAACAATCATTCATGCGGGCCAGCGCGATGGCGACGGCGGCGCACCCAGGCTGCACTCCCCACTTGCCTTGCTTGCAACGGCCATCGGCACATCTGTGGACGCCATGGCTGTCGGTGTGTCGCTTGCCTTTATAGACGTGGACATCGTGATCATCGCTCTGGCCATCGGTCTGGCAACAATGACGATGAGCACCACTGGCGCTCTGACCGGCCGGTTGCTGGGTCAGCGCTTTGGGCGCAGCATCGAGGTTTTTGGCGGCTTGATCCTGATCGGTCTCGGTCTTGCGATTCTGCTGGAGCACCTGACAGCCTGAGGATTCGGTTTTTTCTGGACCCGACCGACACATTCGTTCCAATCTTCGCCTAATTTAATTCGGTGCGAGAATGCCAAATAAACGTCTGCAACCAGTCTGCGCCTTCGATTTTTCGGGTGAACGCGCACAGGTCGTCGTCGATGACTGGCCCTTACCCATGCCACCCAGTGAAAAAACGTACCGGTGGCTTCATCTCAATCTCGCTGACGAGGCGACAGGCCAGTGGGTCAAAGAAAACCTTCCGGCGGTGGTTGCGTCCGCATTAACCCAATCCGAAACGCGCCCACGATGCGATGCTTTGCAAGATGGGCTGATCCTCAACCTGCGCGGCGTAAACCTGAACCCCGGTTCCAGCCGCGAGGACATGGTGTCACTGCGGATGTGGATCACGCCCAACGCCGTGATCTCGGCACGCACCCGAAAGATCTGGGCGGCCGACGAAATACATCGCAAGGCCACGGCTGGCACGGGCCCGGCTTCGGTTGGTGCGTTTCTGGTCGAACTTCTGCACGGACTGTCCCACCGAATCGAAATCGTTTCCCTGGAACTGGATGACCAGACCGACGGATTGGAAGAAGAAGCCCTGGAAGGAACCGTGGATCTGCATGACCGCCTCAGCGCCCTGCGCCTGACCGTCATCAAGATGCGCAGGTTCCTGCACCCGCAACGCGAGGCGCTGGATGCGCTCTTGCGCAACGAAGCGCGGCTGCTTGACCCTTCCGAAATCATCAACCTGCGCGAGGCAGTCAACCGCACCCGGCGCACTCTGGAAGAACTGGACGCAACCCGCGACAGATTGGCGGCGGTCCAAGATCAGATTGCCTCGGAACAGGTACGCCTGCTGGGACGGAACAGTTATACCCTGTCGATCATCGCGGCGGTTTTCCTGCCGCTCGGCTTTCTGACGGGTCTCTTCGGCGTCAACATTGCCGGGATGCCAGGCACCGCCTCGCCGACCGCATTCTGGCTGCTAGCCGGAGGCTCAATCGCTCTTGGCATCACCATTTTCCTGCTGTTCCGGCTGCTCAAGTGGCTGTAAAGCGCGGCCCGGTCAATGCGGCCCACATGGACGCAATGTAAAGCGCAAAAGCCGTGACCCACAGCCCTCCGGTCACCAGCATGGCAACAAGGTACGCACCGTCCAGTTCCGCTCCGACCCACCTGAGCAAGGCCGCAACGGCCATAAGCGCATAGGCCAGAATCATTGGGAAGGGCGCGACCAGTTCACGCCCGGAATGCCCCAGCGACGCACGGCTCATGACTGCCAGTGTCATGCCGCCCACGCAACCAATTCCCAGAACATGCAACCCGGCGATTTCGCGTCCGATGCCCAGCGCTGACAGCCCCCAAAGCACCATGCCCAGTGCCAGCATCGCCAGCCCCAGGTGCAGGGACCACAGAATCGGTTGTCCCAGGCACCAGATGCCACCCCAGCGAGACAGCCGCAGGGCCTGAACCAGCCCGAACAGGATGGCGACCGGACCCAGCCCCCAGGCCGGGGTCCCCAACATAACCAGCGGCGGCAAGGCCAGCGCCAGGATCAGAGCCGTGCGCTCGACCAGCGGAAAGCTCCGGGGCCAGTGGCTTTCAGCAACACCCGAACGCTTCATCGCATTGCGGGTGAACGCGGGGGTGACGCGACCCCCAAGAACCGAGATCAGGGCGCAAATCGAGGTCAAGCCACCCCGTAGCCCGGCCTGTGCGCTGTCCTGTGTAATTCCCAGCCACTCAAGATGCACCAAAAGATCAGCGATCCAGAGATAGGTTAGAAAAAGCAGAAACATGATGTTCTGCGGTTTTGGGCGTTTCACCAACTGGGACAGGATCTTTATCGCCAGAACCGGGATAAAAGCCAGGTCGAGAACCGCCACCCAAACCGGGGGCATCATCCCCGAATACCAGACTGCCAGCCGCCCACCCAGCCACAGGCCAGCGGCCAGAGTGATGAACCCGCGCCGGGCGCCCGGTGTGTTGGTCCAGTTCGGCACCGCCGTGAGGAAAAATCCGCCAATCGCTGCAGTAGCATAGCCAAAGATCATCTCGTGGGCATGCCACAGGACCGGCACACCATCCCGCAGCGGCCCTTCAGCTATGCCGGCCAGATACATTGTCCAGATTATCCCGGTAAAAACACCATAGATACCGGCTGCCAGAAAAAAGATGCGAAACCCTTCACCCAAGACGCGACCAACGATCGACGACATTCCTGTTCTCCTTCGGCCCTGGCAATGGGCTGGGCGCAAATTCATTTGTTTTCTTAAACGGCCATCTGCGACACTTGGGTCCAAAATGCCCGCAGCAAAACAACTAGCGGGCAGATGAGGCGTCACACTTAACCAAAATCAATTGAATTCGGGATTTCAGGTCGACCTGCGGCGGGATGACGCCCGTACGGATTCACGTTTCCGCGAACTCCGTTGACTTTTGTCAAGGCGGCACCGCCCCCGTTTGCCGCACATTCCGACCTGCCTCACCACGCATATGGAGAGTGATCATGTCACTTGGAATCAGCTACAACAAAACCGGACGCGCCCTGGGGGCTGGTCTGGCAATGCTGCTTGGCACTGTCGCCGCGCCAGCATTCGCACAAGAGCCAACCCTGAGCGAAGAAGCCTTCGAAAGCTCGAAGCAGCTTTACTTCGAACAATGCGCGGGCTGCCACGGCGTTCTGCGCAAAGGTGCCACCGGTAAAAACCTTGAACCCCATTGGAAAAAGACCGCCGCAGACGGCACTGTCACCGAAGGTGGCACCCTGAAGCTGGGGCAGGAACGCCTTGAGAAAATCATCGCCTGGGGTACCGAAGGCGGGATGAACAACTTCTCGGACATCATGACCGAGCAGGAAATCAAGGACATGGCGACGTACATCATGATGGACGCGCCGAAACCGCCCGAGATGTCCCTCGAGCAAATGAAACAGACCCGCAAGGTCTATGTCGAAGAAGCCGACTACCCGACCGAGCCTTTGCATGGCCGCAATTGGGAAAACTTCTTTGTCGTCATCGAACGTGACGTAGGCAAGGTGGCCGTGATTGACGGCGACACCAAGGAAGTACTGGCGCACATCCCGACCGGCTATGCCGTGCACGTGCTCAAGGCCTCCGAGCACCACAAGCTGGAAGAGTCGGAAAACCCTGGCCGCTTCTGGTACACCATGGGCCGCGACGGCAAGATGACCAAGATCGACCTCTGGCAGACGCCGGACAAGATGCTGGTTTCGGAAGTCAAGATTGCCTACGACGCACGTGACGTGGCCGTGTCCGGCGACGGCAAGTACGTCATCGGTGGGGGCTACTGGCCGCCGCACTTCGCGATTGTCGATGCTCAAACCATGGAACCGCTGAAAGTCGTCTCGACCCGCGGCACCAACGTCGATGGCGAATACGTCGAAGAAAGCCGTGTGGCTGCCATCTACACCACCCCGAACGAACCGACCTGGATCGTCGCGGTGAAAGAGCTGGGCCAACTGTGGCAAGTGGACTATTCCGACCTCGACAACCTGCGGATCGACAAGATCAACTCGGCCAAATTCCTGCACGACGGGTTCTTTGACCCGACAGGCCGGTACTTCCAGATCGCCGCGAACGCGTCGAACAAAATGGTTGTCGTTGACACCCAGACGCACAAGCTCGAAGCAATGATCGACACCGCAGCCCTGCCGCACCCCGGCCCGGGCGCCAACTGGGAAGACCCGAACTGCGGCCCGGTGGCCGGTACGACCCACCTGGGCGTCGGCACCGTGACCGTCTGGGGCAACGACCCGGAAGGCCATGCCGACAACGCTTGGAAGATCTGCTACGAAGTGGAAACAGACGGCCCCGGCCTGTTTGTCCGGACCCACCCTAACTCCAAGTACGTGTGGGCTGACCAGACCAAACACCCCGAGCCTGAAATCCAGCAGTCGGTGCAGGTCATTGACAAGGCAACCGGTGAGATCGTGAAAACGATCCAGATCACCGAGGACGAAGGCAACGCCGCGGTTCACTTCGAGTTCAACAAAGACGGCACCGAAGTTTGGGTCTCCAAATGGAACCTGGCCGACTCGAAAGAACCGAACGGTCAGATCGTGATCTTCGACGCGGAAACGCTGGAAGAGATCGGGCGGATCGATGGACTGTTTGCCCCGACCGGCAAGTTCAACGTCTACAACCGTTCGAACCACGTCACCTGATGTGACAGGAACTGCCATGGAAGGGGCGGGCAGATCGCCCGCCCCTTCCTCGTTCCCGGGCACGCGTGACCCAACTGTCACACAGGCCCGCGACCAAACAGCCAAAGCAACCGGCCTCTCACCCAAGGCCAGACAACAAAGCCAATACGGAGTCTGGACATGAACCAGCCCACGGACACGGAAAAGAAAAAACCGATCTGGCGCCGGTATTTCCTTTGGGGAATGCCCTTGGCCGGTATCGCCGGTGCATTTGTCGCCGGTATCGTCTTCTGGGGCGGTTTCAACACCGCAATGGAAGCCACAAACACCAAGGATTTTTGCATCTCGTGCCACGAGATGGAGAATTTCGTCTATCAGGAATATCAGGGCACGATCCATGACGTGAACCGCTCGGGCGTGGGCGCGGTCTGCTCCGATTGCCACGTTCCCAAGGATTGGACCCACAAGATCATCCGCAAGATCAAGGCCTCAAAAGAGCTTTACGGAAAGATGGTCGGCACCATCAACACCCGAGAGAAGTTCGAGGCCAAGCGCGTGCATCTGGCCATGAACGAGTGGGAGCGGATGAAGTCCAGCGATTCGCGCGAATGCCGGAACTGTCACGATTTCGAATCGATGATGCCCGAATTCCAGCGTCCCCGCGCACGTCAACAACACCTGAACGCGATGAAAGTGGGTCAGACCTGCATCGACTGTCACAAGGGTATCGCTCACTCGGACGCCCGCGAGCGCGCGGATGAAGAGTATCTGGAAAAACTCGAAACGCCGAATCCGGATTTCATCCGTGAGATTCCGGAAGAATACTTGGCAAGCCTCGCACGAATCGAAGCCAAGGAAGCCGCCGAGGCCGAAGCAGCAAACGCCGCCAAGAAGGCGCAGCAGGAAGCCGTACAAGCCCAGATTGCCGCTGCGGTCGAATCGGCGGTCGCCGAAGAGCGCGCCAATGCCAACGGCAACGCAACCGAGGCCTCGGCCGCTGGTGGTGGCGACGATGTCGCTTCCAACATCGACTGGAACTCGGTCGCCGCGACGGACATGAAACTGTTCTACCCTGGCCAAGCCTCGTTCGAATGGGTTCAGAACGGCAAAACCCACGGTGGCGCGCGTCCGTTGACAAAGGGCGGCGATCAATGCTCGACCTGCCACGCCAAGGAACTGGACACGATCGGCAACAAGATTGTTGCAGGCGGAGATCTGGAACCGACCCCGATTCCGGGCAAGCGCGGCGTGATCGATGCAACCGTTCAGGCGGCGCATGACGACGAAAATCTGTACATTCGCCTGCAATGGTCGGATGCGGGCCATAACCCTGCCCCGTTTGTCGACGGCGGCAAGATGGACCCCGACAACCAGATCAAGGTCGCCATGATGATCACCGGAACCGGAATTGAAATGGGCGATCAGGTGGGGTGCTGGGCCTCTTGCCACGCCGACAATACCTATATGCCCTTCGATCCGGGCGCGGATGGCGTGGCGGCAAACGGTGACGTCACCGCGCGGCTAACCGCCCAGAACACGGTCACTAAATACCTCAGCGAAAGCCGCACCGACATCGAAATCCGGGGTCGTGGGGATAAACCGCTGGGCGGTTGGGACAAGCTGAAGGCCGAGGCAGAGATCGAACAGTATCTCAAGGACGGCACCTTCCTCGACCTGATGCGTGTCTATGCCGACGGCAGTTCCTCAAATGGCTATCTGCTGGAGCAACGGGTCGTGAATGACGGCGAAATGGCCGCCTCGGCCAGCCTGTCGGGTGGTATCTGGACCGTGGTCTTTACCCGGCCGCTCGACAGCGGTGCCCCCGGCGACGTACCACTGGTTCCGGGTCAGACCTACACGGTCGGCTTTGCGATCCACGACGACTTTGCCGCTGCCCGCTTCCACCACGTCACGCTGAACACCAGCCTCGCATTGGATGATGACAGCGCGACCATTAATGTGGTGAAACAGTAAGTGCTTGCAGGGGCCGGACAACTCCGGCCCCTGTTCTTTCCGGAAAGGAGATCTGACAGATGCATGCCAAACACCTTCTTCCCGCCACCCTGCTGTCGCTTGCGGCAGCTTTTCCCGTTTTTGCCGCCGACGAAGACACGGCTGCAATCTGCGCCGAAGCCGAAGAGCGCTATGTCGAACTGTTCGGACAGCCCTCGGATACGGTCGAGGATGCCGAGATCGTATTGATGTACAAATACAATTTCTGCCCCGCGCAACTGACCGTCAAAACGGGAACAACGGTGCGCTGGGTAAATGTCGACAAGCGCACCAGTCACAGCGTGCTGCTGAAAGACGGAAGCGTGCCGGAAACCGACCGGATATTCCCCGAAGAAACCGTCGAGCTGACCTTTCTCACCCCCGGCCCGCAGGACTACCTGTGCGGCCCGCATTGGGAAACGCAGAACATGATCGGAATGGTCACGGTCGAACCCTGAACCAAGGCGACAATTCGGGCATGATCAAGGGGCGCGAGAGCAATTCTCGCGCTCCTTAACTTATGTCAAGGCGACTCCTTTTGCCATCAGCCAGTCTGCGACCATGGAACGCCAGGAATCCCCAGCCACACTCCCGTTTTCACTCGCTTTTTTGCGCGCGGACGGACTGTGTTCCGAGGGTCGGCGTCTGCGGAAGTTCAGGACAAGTGAGTTTGCAAATGAGCGGTAAGGTATTTCTGATCGGAGCCGGCCCGGGCGACCCTGAATTGATGACCCTGCGCGCGCTGCGGATGCTGCGCGAAGCCGATGTCGTTGTCTATGACCGCCTGGTTTCGCCCGAAATCCTCGCCATGAGCCCCGAGGGCGCGAGCATGATCCCGGTCGGCAAGGCCCCCAAATGCCATACCGTGCCGCAGGAGCAGATCAACGAGATACTGCTTGAACAGGCCCGCGCCGGACATACGGTAGCCCGCCTGAAGGGCGGCGACCCGGTGATTTTCGGCCGCGGTTCCGAAGAGGCCGCCTATCTGACGGCTCATGACATCGCGGTCGAATACGCGCCCGGCATCACCGCCGCTCAGGGCGCCTCCTGCTCGACCGGCGTGCCGCTCACCCATCGCGGGTTGGCGACCTCGGTGCAATATGTCACCGGCCACCGTCAGGCCGACAAGGTTCTCGACCTCGACTGGAAACGGCTGGCCGATCCGTCGACCACGCTCGTGATCTACATGGGTGTTGCCAATATCGGCCAGATCGCAATGGGCCTGATGACCGAGAACCTGCCCGGTTCGACCCCGGTTCTGGCCGTGGGCCGCGCCACCACGCCGGACGAGCGGCGCCTGGTGTCGCGCCTCGACCGCATCGCAACGGATGTTCGCGAAGCCCAACTGACCGCCCCTACTCTTTTCATCATCGGCAAGGTGGTGTCACTCTACGACGAGCGTCCCGTTGCCGACCTTATCGAACAGGCAACTGCCAATGCCTAGCTTCATGCAAATGCCGTCCGCCACACCCGGGCGGATCGGTTTTTCCTTTCGCGCCACGCTGACCACACTGGCGCTGGTCGCGACCTCGGCCATTGCCGCCGACGCACTCGACCCGAACGCCCTGAAACGTCTGGTGCATCAGGATTGCGGCTCGTGCCACGGCCTGTCGCTCAAGGGAGGGCTTGGCCCTGATCTGCGCTCCGAGACACTGCAACACTATGATCTGGACATTCTGACCGGCGTCATCCTCGACGGTATTCCGGATACGGCCATGCCCCCCTGGCGTCCGTTGATGACTCAGGAAGAGGCCGAGTGGATCGCCCGTTACCTGCTGGAACCGGAGGGACAATGAAACGGATTGCATTCGGCCTGCTGGCCACGCTGATGATGAGCACTGCACAGGCCGAACCAATGGCCACCGGCGATCTTGGCCTCGTGATCGAACGTGCGACCGGCTCGGTCCTCCTGGTCGACCAGTCCGATCGCGCCGCATTGGCACGGATCGAAGGCCTGGGCGATCTCAGCCATGCCTCGCTGGTCTATTCACCCGATGAACGGTTCGCCTATGTTTTCGGCCGCGATGGTGGGCTGACCAAGGTCGACATAGTCACCCGCCAGATCGTGAACCGCGTCGTACAGGCGGGCAACGCCATC
Source organism: Ruegeria sp. CI1 (assembly GCF_056536925.1). Classification (NCBI taxonomy): domain Bacteria; kingdom Pseudomonadati; phylum Pseudomonadota; class Alphaproteobacteria; order Rhodobacterales; family Roseobacteraceae; genus Ruegeria; species Ruegeria sp. CI1. Next base: position 399,060 of record NZ_JBQFQP010000001.1, read on the forward strand.
GGCGGAGCCATTTCGGATGACGGCAAACTGGTGGCCGTGTCCAACTACGAACCCGGTGGTGTGCGCGTGTTCGACGCCGACACGCTGGACATGGTCGCGGATATTCCCACCGACAGCAAAACCATCGGTCTGGTCGACGCGCCGGGCCGCCGCTTCGTGTTCACCATGTGGGACACGGGCGAAACATGGATTGCCGATTTCGCAAAGGGCGCGCCGGACATCACCAGGATCGCCGACATGGGCAAAAATCCTTATGACGCGCTGATCACCGCCAATGGCCGCACTTATATCACCGGTCTTTTTGGCGAGGACGGTCTGACCGCGCTTGACCTGTGGTCGGACAATCCCGAACCGATCCGCGTCCTGCCGGGCTATGGTCGTGGTCAAGAAGAAATGCCGGTCTACAAGATGCCCCACCTCGAAGGCTGGGCGCTGACGGGGCGCGAGTTCGTCCTGCCTGCTGTCGGCCATCACGAAGTTCTTTGGGTCGATGCCGACACTCTGACCGAGACCGGGCGCACCAAGACCCACGGCCAGCCCGTCTTTGCCATGGCCCGGCCCGATGGCCGTCAGGTCTGGGTCAACTTTGCCCACCCCCTGAACGATACGATTCAGGTGATCGACACCGTCACCAAGGAAATCATTCACGAATTCAAACCCGGCCCGGCGGTGCTGCACATGGAGTTCACACCACGTGGGCACGAGGTGTGGATCAGTGTCAGAGATGCCGGAAAGGTCATGATTTACGACACGCAAACATTTGAAAAATTGCGCGAAATCGAGGCGGACAGCCCCTCGGGCATTTTCTTTACTGCCCGCGCGCACAGAACGGGGCTTTGACGCCATGTGCCACATTACCGATCCGATCGACCGAAGCCTGCTGGATGATTTCCAGCGCGATTTTCCGGTGACCGAGCGACCGTTTCAGGTACTCGCCGACACGCTGAGTCTGCCCGAGAACGAGGTGATCGACCGTCTGGCCCGGATGCGCGCCGCAGGGCGCATCACCCGTGTCGGCGCAACAATTGCGCCAGGTACCGTTTCGGCCAGCACTCTCGCCGCTGTCGCCGCCCCCGAAGGCCGATTGGAACAGGTCGCCGCCATGATCGACGCCGAACCGGGGGTCAATCACAACTATCAGCGCGAAGACAAATGGAACCTCTGGTTTGTCGCCACCGGACCCGACCGGCAGCACGTCGACGAGACGTTGGCGCGGATCGGTGACCGCACCGGCCTGCGGGTTCTCGACCTGCGGCTGGTCCGTCCGTTCAACGTCGATCTCGGCTTCAGGATGGCGGAAAAGACGCCCCGTGTGCCAGTGGCACGCAAGATCGACCGTTCGGTGATGCAGACCGGCGATCTGGACCTTCTTCAGGCGCTGAGCACCGGCTTGCCTCTGGTCGCCACACCCTATGCCACACTCGCCCGCTCCCTGGGTCGCGACGCGGACGACGTCATGCAGCGGATCGCGATCCTGCATGAGGCTGGTATCGTTTCGCGGCTGGGCATCATTGTCCGGCACCGCGCTCTGGGCTGGTCCTCGAACGCGATGGTCGTATGGGATCTCCCTGCCGAACAGATCGACAGCGCAGGCCCGGCATTGGCCGCCCATCCCGGCGTGACGCTGTGTTACGAACGCCGCCCGGTTGAAAAAGTCTGGCCCTACCGCCTCTATTCGATGATCCACGCCCGCTCCCGTCCCGAGGCCCGTGACGTGCTGGCCGGTGCTACCGAATTGCCCGAACTCTCCGGCGCGCGGCACAAGGTTCTGTTCTCGACCCGCTGTTTCAAGCAGACCGGTGCGCTGATCAAGGCCAGGGAGGTCGCGGCATGACGCCTCTCGACGCCATCGACCGTGCGATCCTGAACCGGATGCAGGACGACCTGCCGCTGGTGCCCCATCCCTATGCCGCCGTGGCCGAGGAACTGGGGATCGGTGAAAGCGACCTGCTTGACCGGCTTGCGCGGCTGAAAGACGATCGGGTGATCACCCGCTTCGGCCCGTTCTTCGATGCTGCCGCCATGGGTGGCGCGTTCTGCCTGTGCGCCATGGCGGTGCCGGAACAGGAATTCGAAACGGTCCTGACCAAAGTCAATGCCCACCCCGAGGTTGCCCATAATTATGAGCGCACGCACCGGCTGAACATGTGGTTCGTGCTGGCCACCGAAACGCCCGAGGGGATCGAGGCCACCGCCGATGCCATCGAAAGGGAAACCGGGGTGCAAGTCCTCCGCTTCCCCAAACTGCAAGAATTCTTCATCGGGTTCCGGGTGGCGGCATGATCGACGCAACAGACAGACAGATCATCGAAGCGATGCAGGGCGGCCTGCCCCTGACCCACGCCCCGTTCACCCGGATCGCAGCGCAGATCGGCCTTGCCGAATCTGAGCTGTTGCAGCGTATCGCCGAAATGAAAGACAGCGGCGTGATCCGCCGCATCGCCGCCGCCCCAAACCACTACAAGCTGGGAATGACTGCCAACGGAATGACGGTCTGGAATGTCGATGACAGCCGCATTGCCGAACTTGGCGCCCGTATCGGTGCCCTGCCCTATGTCACCCATTGCTATGAACGCCCCCGGGCCCTGCCGGAATGGCCCTACAACCTGTTTGCCATGGTCCATGGCGAAAACCGCGACGAGGTCGAGGCCCAGCGCGCCGACATCGCCGCGATCCTTGGTGATGCCTGTCAAGGTCACGATATCCTCTACTCCACGCGCATCCTGAAAAAGACCGGGCTGCGCCTGAAACAGAAAGGCTGAAGCCCCCATGTTCCGCCTGACCGAATACATGAAGCAACTTGTCGAACCGACACCGGTTCGCAAACGCCGCCCCGGCCCTGTCAAACCGGTGGTGATCTGGAACCTGACCCGCCGCTGCAACCTGAAATGCCGTCACTGCTATACCGTGTCTGCGGACGTGAATTTCCCCGGCGAACTCAGCCACGAACAGGCCATGTCGACGCTCGAGGATATCGGCCAGTTCCGCGTTCCCGCCCTGATCCTGTCTGGTGGCGAGCCGCTGGACCGCTTTGATTTCTTCGATATCGCCACCCGCGCCCGCGAACTGGTGCCGATGCTGGCGCTCTCGACCAACGGCACCAGGATCCACGGCGAAACAGCCGACCGGATCGCCGATGTCGGGTTCAGCTATGTCGGCATATCCCTCGATGGGATCGGCGCCACCAACGACTGGTTCCGCGGCGTCGAAGGCGCTTTTGCCGACGCTCTGCGCGGCGTGCGCGAATGCAAGAAGCGCGGCATCAAGGTGGGGTTGCGTTTCTGCCTGACCGAAGGCACCCAGCATCACCTGCCCGACCTGATCCAGCTTTGCGACGACGAGGGCGTTGACAAGTTCTATCTCAGCCACCTGGTCTATGCCGGGCGCGGTGACAAGAACCGTGGCGAGGACGCCCAGCGCCTGCGTACCCGACACGCGATGGACCTGCTGCTGGATCGCGCCTGGGTCGCCGTCGCCGAAGAAGCGCCGCTGGACATCGTGACCGGCAACAACGATGCCGACGCGGGGTATTTCCTCGACTGGGTGCGCCGCAATTTCGACGAGGCCAAGGCAGCGCATGTGCGCGAGCATCTGGCGGCCTGGGGCGGCAACTCCAGCGGTCTGGGCGTCGCCAATATCGACAACCTTGGCCGGGTGCACCCTGACACCTACTGGTCCGACTACACCGTGGGCAACGTCAAGACGACGCCGTTCTCGGAACTGTGGACCGGCAATGACCCGATGCTGGCCCTTCTTCGCACCCGCCCCCGTCCGCTGAAGGGGCGCTGCGGCGCGTGCAGGCTGCAGGATGTCTGTGGCGGCAACACCCGTATCCGCGCCCTGCAACTGACCGGCGATCCCTGGGCCGAAGACCCGGCCTGCTATCTGGACGATGCCGAGATCGGCGTAAAAAGCGCCGAACGGCTCGAAGTCACGCCTTTCCGGGGCAAAAGCCACGACCCGGCACACCAGTTCTTCTGAACTGACGGGTTGCCTGCCTCGAAAGGGGTAAAGAAGGAACGCGAACATGCGGAATTGGAACAAACGGACGGGCCTTGCGGCCCTGCTGCTCGGGACAGTGATGGCCCTGCCCTTGGGCGCCGACCCGGCGAAGAACTATGCCGACTATTGCGCCGAATGCCACGGCGCCGGGCGTCTGGGCGGTGTTGGCCCGGCCCTGATCCCCGAAACGCTGAAACGGATGCGCGGGCCTCATGTGGCCGCCGTGATCGCCGACGGGCGCATCGCCACGCAGATGCCTGCTTTCGCCGAGCAACTGGATACGGCTCAAATCGGGGAACTGGCGGACTGGCTGAAATCCCCGCTGGCATCCACACCCGAATGGGGCGAGGCGGATATCATGGCCAGCCGAACGCTGGACGAAGACTATGTCGCCGTTGATGCTCCGGTCTGGAACAGCGACCCGATGAATATCACTCTGGTCGTCGAAACCGGCGATCACCATGTGTCCGTTCTGGACGGCGATACATTCGAGGTGCTCGACAGGTTCGAAACCCCCTTTGCCGTGCATGGTGGCCCGAAATTCAGCCCCGACGGGCGCTATGTCTTCATCATGTCCCGTGATGGCTGGGTTCAGAAATACGACATCTGGGCACTCAAACAGGTGGGGCGCGTGCGCGCCGGCGTGAACAGCCGCAACATCGCCATGTCAAGCGATGGCAAATGGGTTGCCATCGCCAACTATCTGCCCAACTCGCTGACGCTTCTGTCGACCGAGGATCTGTCGGTTGCCAAGGTGGTTGAGATCAAAAGCAAGAAAGGCAAGCCCAGCCGGGTCTCTGCCGTCTATCAGGCTCCGCCACGTGAAAGCTTTGTGCTGGCGCTCAAGGACGTACCCGAGATCTGGGAAGTGTTCTATGGTGCCAACCCGCCGCAATTCGGTCTGGGGCACGATTTCCGCATCGAAGGTCAGGTCAAGAACCCCGATCCCTTCCCGGTGCGCAAAATCACCACGCCCGACTATCTGGACGATTTCTTTTTCGACCAGACCTATGAATACGTGATGGGCGCGTCGCGCGACGGTAAAGGCGGCCAGGTAATCGACCTGGTGATAGGGCACAAGATTGCGGATCTCGATCTGCCCGGCATGCCGCACCTTGGGTCAGGCATCACCTGGTCACGCAACGGCAAAACCGTCATGGCGACACCGCACCTGACCGATGGCGTGGTGTCGGTAATCGACATGGAGAATTGGCAGACAATCAAGCGGATTGAAACCGAAGGCCCCGGATTCTTCATGCGCGGGCACGAAAATTCACCTTATGTCTGGACCGACGTGTTCTTTGGCCCGAACAAGGACGCGATGCACGTGATCGACAAGCAAAGCCTCGAGATCGTCAAAACCCTGCGCCCTGCACCCGGCAAAACGGTGGCCCACGTGGAATTCACCAAGGACGGCCGCCACGCTCTGGTTTCGATCTGGGAAGACGACGGCGCTGTTATCGTCTATGACGCCAATACTCTGGAAGAGGTCAAACGCCTGCCGATGCGCAAACCCTCGGGAAAATACAATGTCTGGAACAAAATCACCTTCTCCGAAGGCACCAGCCACTGACGGACGCTGGCCGGTATGGAAGCTGGCCTTGCTGCTTTATCCGGCCTCTGCGCTGACTGTCGCGATCAACCTGTTTCTGGTCGGGCTGATCGCGCATGGTCTGGGCTTTCCGGCCATCAGCCCGGTCTCGGCAATCCTGTGGTCCATCCCGTTGGGGGTTCCCGCTACCTGGCTTGCTGGGCGCTGGCTGCGCGGGCTGATGGACGAGGCCGACGGAGACGTCAACTAGCCGCCGCAGCAGAACGGAACAGCTTGAGCGGCCTGCCTGCGATTGACAGGAAAACAGCTGATACCGCCACACCGGCAAGTGCAGGCAGGTACAGCAGCCCCCAAAGTTCGGGCCGAGCGATCACCATCGGTGCCACAAAACCCCGAACACCTTCGAGTATCACCAGTATGGTGAACGCGCCCAAAATTTGCGGCCAAAGCCCAAATCGGGAAAACCCGCCCAGCATCAGGGTGGAATATCCAACCAAAGACACCGCAATACAGATGAACGTCCACGAAAGCCGCTGATGCAGCTCTTCGGTAATCTCACCTTGGGTATAGTCCTCGACCTCGGCCATTGCCTCCGGCCCACGCAGCAGATCCAGCGTCGGCACCGCCTGCAGGCTGCGTTTCAACCCCATCCCGTCATCGGCCAGTGATGAAATGTCATAGGTCGCATCCTCGAACAGCGTCGTCGACATCGTGCGGTTGCGCGCATGATACCGCAATGCCATGCCGTCGAGCATGACAAGGTTGATGCCATCCTTGCCCCGAACCAGATAGGCCTCGGCCCCGGAATAGGTCACAGGCACCTGTGGGTCGCGCCGATCGGACAGATACACATCCTTCAGCGTTCCATCCAGCTCGATCTGTCCAATATAGACCGTCACCCCGTCGGATGGGTGCAGGAATTCACCTTCGTTCAACAGCTGGGCCGTGACATCACCGGCCACCTCTTCCTGACGCTGTTCAAGCTGCAGTATGGACGCCGGGCGCAAATAGATGCTGATGGCTCCCATCATCAACCCGGTAATCACTCCGAACCAGAGAACGGGTCGGGCCAGCCGCCACGGGCTGAACCCGGTCGCCAGCATGACCGTCAACTCGCTTTCCCGGCTTAACCGGTTGGTCGCGTATACAGCCGAAGCAAATACCGCCATCGGCATGACCGTGCGGATCAATGTTGGCAGCGACAGTGCCGTAAACTCCAGAAACACCATGGCCGACTGGCCGCCGCTGATCACCTTGTCAAACAGGCTGACCGAACGGGTAATCCAGAACACACCGACCAGAACCAGCGTGAAAAACCCGAACAGCACCAGCAGCTGCCGCAGGTAGTATCCATCAAAACGCGACATCTGACTCCATCGGGCCGCACATAGTTGCGACGACATTATTGCAATCGCACGGCATAGAAAACAGCGATTGAGCCTGGCTCACCAGAACCGGACAATCTGTCTTCAAGCCGACCAGGCAACCGGCCAATTCAAACCAATGCGCCACATCGCCCGGCATTCGTATTCATTTATGGGAACTGGCAGGGGCAGCAGGGTTCGAACCCGCGACCTACGGTTTTGGAGACCGTCGCTCTACCAACTGAGCTATACCCCTGTGGTGAGCAACCAGATATGCCACCGACGCGGAGGACTCAAGAGGCTTTTTCACATTCCTTGCCGATTGCAGACAGGGACAAACAAGTTGCGTCACGCGTCAGGTCGGGTAAACCGTTCCCGGCCCGAACGGAGGACCCGACAGGTGAGTTTGCGCAAGAAAATCGCCGATAGCGAAACAGTGCTGAACTGGCTGGCCCGGCGCATTGCCGGATATATCCGCATGGTGCACCGCAACACCAAATGGCAGCGGATCGGCTATGATGAACTGGATCAACTGGCCGCTCAGGGCGAGCCGGTCATAGTGGTGCTCTGGCACCAGCGGCTGGCCCAATCGCCGTATTTCTTCCCGCTCGACAAGGGGCGCATCTGTTCGATCACCTCCGCAGCCCGCGCCGGCAGCATGGTCGGGCGTGTGCAAAAGCTCTTCGGAATGGACACCATCGCCATGTCCAGCCACAAACGTCACGTGGCGCTCTCGCGCGAGGTGCTGGGCAGGATGAAGGAAGGCGTCTCAATCGGTATCGCCGCCGACGGCCCGCGCGGCCCCGAACGCATCGCCTCAACCGTGCCCCTGATCTGGGCGCGCACGTCTGGAAAACGGATCTTCGGCATTACCTATTCCGCCCGCTACGGGCGCGAGGCCGGAACATGGGACCGCCTGCTGATGCCGCGCCCCTGGCGGAACGAAGGCGTTTTCCTGTGCCGGGAATGGACCGAGGGCGTGCCGCGCAAAGCGACCGAAGACCAGATCGAAGCGCTGCGCCAAAGCCTGGAACAGCACATGAACGATATCACCGCCGAAGCCGACAGGATGGTTGGAAGAAAGCCCTGGGCCCCCGCACCCGAAGAGTGACGGATATTTTCCCGGAGTGTTGCGCCGGATGGCACCCGGCTTGTTCAGCCAGATGCCCAATCAAGGTTCGATTTGCGCGACCTTCAGTGAAGCCTGTTCACCCGGCTCTGCATCTTGGCGCAACGTTCGAAAGAGCGGTAAACGGCCCAGAAAATCGTGGTGGGCTGGGTCTTGTTCAGAAACGGCATCCGACTCACTCCGATAACACAGGAATGTGATGAGTATTGACCTGACGTCACTTTCCGTCTGTGAACCAGATCACACTTGGATATCTCGTCGTTCCTTTGTCGCCCCTCTCTATCCACATCATTCCGGAAGCGGGACAGGATCATCCGCCAGGGTGCGCAAATAGGCAATGACCGCAATCCGGTTCTTGCGATCCCGAACCGTACCAAAATACTTCGCGGTTCCCGGAACGCTCCCCTGAATATCCGCCAGATACACGTTCAGGGCCTCGAAATCCCACACGCCGGTCATCCCCGCCATGGCATCGGAATAGGCCATTCCGGGGTCCGACGCCTTCGGCGCACCGATCATGTTCCAAAGTGACCCCGCACGCCTGCCGAAACCGCCGGGTTCGAAACTGTGGCAGGGGCTGCAGTTCTGAGCTTCGGATTCACCCAGTTCAAGATCGGCGCCAGTCAGCTCTGCCGCCGTGACCGGCTCCGGTGTCCACGGCTCGAACCCGCGCTCACGAAGGAGCGCCACAACACCGTCATGCCCCCTGCTGGCCGCGAAATGTATTGCCGGCTCTTCACCCCGAAAATCCGTCCGCCCGTTCACATCCGCGCCGGCATCAAGCAGCATCCCCACGATCTCCGCCGATCCGCCATAAGCCGCCTCGTGAAGGGGCCGCGTCATGTTTTCACCGCCGATGAGGTTCGGGTTCGCCCCGGCCTCAAGCAACAGTTTGACAATGTCCTGCCGTCCCCGCCGGGCCGCGATATGCAACGCACCACCGCGGCGGGTCAACTTGTCCACATCGGCACCTTGCGCGATCAACACCGCGACGGCATCCGGGTGACCACGATCGGCGGCAAAGAAAAGCGGCGTGGGGCCACCTTGGGTTCGGGCGAGATTCGGGTCTGTTCCCGCCTCGAGAACCCCCCGCAACTCCGCCACATCCCCCACCATCGCAGCATCATGAATCGGGTCTGCCGAGGCAGGCGGCAAAAGCATCAGGGTCGATACCAAACCAGCGACCAGCACCCCTCCTTGCCAAGCTGTCATCCGATCACCCCCAAACCGAAAACAATACGTCACTATAGAGGCATGTCATTCAAAAATGGAATTCGGGGTGAATTTGCACACTTGTCTAGGTCTGTAGAGAAGGAAAATGCCTTTCAGCTTCAGACCTCATCGAACGCGATTGGGGCGATGCGTCGCTCTGAGGCATCCTTGTCTTTCCACGCTGATACGGCGAAGTAATGGCCGACTACCGAGTTCAATCCGAAAGAATGATCGACGTTATGACCAAGAAGGTTTTGATCATAGGAGGCACAGGTGTATTTGGAAAACGCTTGGTGCGCCATCTTGCTTCCTGTGACAAGCTCGAACTGCACGTCTCTTCCCGTAGCATCAACAGCGCCAAAAGCTTTGTCGACACACTGACAAATCAGGGCGGTCCGGTTCATCCGATCCAGTTGGATACGCACACCAATTTCCGCCAAACATTGGATGACCTACGTCCGTTCATTGTGGTGGATTGCTCCGGCCCATTTCAAGGCTCCGGTTATGATTGTGCTCGAACAGTTCTGCAAGCGGGCGCGCACTATGTGGATCTGTCAGATGCCCGGGATTTTTTGGCCGGTTTTTCCCATTGTCTCGATCCTATTGCCCGGGAAAGTAGCGTAGCCGCATTGGCGGGCGCAAGCTCGTCCCCGACGCTTTCGACATGCGTGGTGAAAGACGTTACCGACGGTTGGAAACGCATCGACAGTATAGACATTTGCATCACTCCGGGAGGCAGAAGCGAGGTTGGTCGTTCTGTAATCGAAGCGATACTAAGCTATGCTGGCAAAAGCGTTCCTCTCTGGGACGACGGGCACCTTAGATCAGTACCTGGCTGGCAGAACTCCCGGCGTGTAGAGGTGCCCGAGTTGGGATTCCGACGGGTAGCTCCGGTTGAAACATATGATGCAGAATATCTCGGAGAGAAATTCAATGTTCAATCTCGAGTGTCCTTTTCTGCCGGATTGGAATCAAGAATCGAACAGAGAGGCATTGAGGCTGTCGCGTTCCTGCGCAGCCACAGATTGCTGAAGTCTCTGAAGTTTCTAGTGCCGATCTTGTTAAGCGCGCGAAAAATCACGCGAATTCCGACGTCGAGTTCTGGCGGAATGATGGTAAAGGTCTCTGGCTCGGACGCTGATGGTATTGCAACCGGGTTAACATGGTCTTTGGTGGCGCATCAGGATCATGGGCCATTCATTCCAATTCTGCCCGCCGCCGCAGCAGTCAAGAAACTTCTCAATAACGAAGTTGCGCCTGGAGCGAGGTTCGCTCACTCCGCCGTTCAGCTATCCGATATTGTGAGAGAAATGTGCACGTATGATATCAAGACGATGATATCTTTTGATAGAATGAACTCCTGATCCCTAATTCTCTTTCCAACAGGAAAGAGCGCTGTCCCTCGGCGCAGCTCAAAAAAGGCCGCCCACTGTGGGACGGCCTTTTTAGTTCAACCGAGTGGGCTCTCATTGCTCTTTCAGAGCAACTGCCGCCCACTGGCCAGAGTTTTCTGACGAAAACTCGACCTTACTCGATGATTTTCGACACGCTATTCCGGTGCGTCTCGGGATTATTGAATTCAAACAAAAAGGGCGCCCCGAGGGGCGCCCTTTCTTTGGATATTCGCTTGCGCGAATTATTCAATAATCTTCGACACGACACCCGCGCCGACGGTGCGGCCGCCTTCGCGGATCGC